>NZ_JAVAYD010000008.1:0-149417 GCF_041954735.1 Microbacterium sp. LS_15
GCCCCACTGATCCTGGGGGCGCGACGAGTCGATGTCGCGCTGCGCGAGCTGCAGCGCCTCGGAGGCAAGGTGGGCCACACGGCGCGCGACGGCGAGGGCCTGCTCCCTCGTCTCCTCCGTGGGCAGCAGGTCCGAGAGGTCGACGCGCAGGCGCTCGGCCTCGGCGAGGCGGGTGCGGGCGTCGGCGCCGATCCAGCCGCGATGACCCGCGATGAGGCCGCGGGCCACGCCGAGCTGGCGGTCTGCGTCGTCGATCGCATGCTGCACCTGCTGGATGCTGGGGAGCGGGTGCTCGGCGCGATGGCGGGCGGTGGCGATCGCATCGTCGAGCGCCGTGTTCGCGGCCCGCAGCTGTGAGAGCTCGGCGAACGGGTCTCCGGGCGAGCCCGCGGGGGAGAGAGCGCTGAGCGCGTTCTGCAGGTCGGTCACGGCGGCCGCGACGGCCGGGACCTGGGGGGCGGTGCGCGCTGCGATGAGGTCGGAACGCGAGTCGGCGACGACCTCGGCGAGAGTCGACTCCGCCCGGAGGGCCTCGATCTCGAAATCCTCCACTGCGTCGAGCAGGGCGGACGCTCGGCGGGTCGCCTCGGTCGCGGTCTCCAGGGCGAGGTTGGCCTCCTCGTTCTGCTTCGCCTCGCGGCGGCGCTCCGAGACGTCGGCGCCATGCGTGGCGAACGCGATGAGCTGCTCCGCCTCCGCGGCGCTCGCCGTGATCTGATGCATGGCCGAATCGGAGTACCGGCTCGAGAGACGGGTGACGGTCGCATTCGTCTGCGGGATGCGCTCGCTCAGAGCCGCGGCATCCGCTCGCACCTGCGCGATGATCTCGGGAGCGCGCCGGACCTTCGCGACCGATTCCGCGAGATCGGCCGTCTTCTCGTCGAGGAGGTCCTGCGCCCAGTCGCACAGCTGCACGATGCGGGCATTGCGCGTGCGAAGCTCCTCAGGGGTGTCGGGGATCTCGTCGTGGTTCAGCTGGTGCAGCTGGAACGCCTCGCGAAGGTGTGTGCGCACGGCGGCGAGTGCCGTGCGGAGGTCGCTTGTGAGCGAATCGCCGAGCTCTGCCTCAGCGAACACCAGCTCGTCCGAGGTCGTGCGGATGCGCTCGTCGGCCGCGACGAGGGCCTGCTCGGCACGACGTGCCAGATCGGCATCCTGTGCGGCGAGTTCTTCCTGTTCGCGCTTGCGTCTGCCCCATATTCCAGCCATGACACAGATCCTAGTTTCCCGGGCATCGCGGGTGGCTGTGCATCCGCTTCAGGCGAACGGGGATCAGACGAGAGCGTCACGCTCCACACGCACCGGGCGACCGCGTTTGGGGCGGTCGACGTCGAGTGCGAGGGAGAGCGCGTGCTGAGGATGCTCGGCGAGACGGGCGCCGGCATGCTCGAGCCATCGTGATTCCGCCTCGGCCGCGAAGATCATCGAGTCCAGCACCAGGGAGTGCGCGAGATCCTCGGGGCCGCCACCCTCGCGTGAGGAGCGGAGCAGACGCAGCTCGGACAGACGACTCTCGACAGCGGCGCGCTCGGCATCGATCACGGAGGAGGCGTCGGCGCCGGGCAGGGTCGCCGCGAGTGCGACCTTGATCGCGAGCTCGTCGCGCGGGGCGAGAGGTCGCTCGGCGGGGCCCGACAGCCACAGTGCGACCTCCGCGGCACCCGCGGGCGTGATCTCCCAGTAGACGTGCCCCTGCGCGTCGGCGTCGTCACGGCCGACGAGACCGTCGCGCTCGAGGCGCTCCAGGGTGTTGTAGATCTGTCCGACGTTGAGCGGCCACACGGCCCCGGTGCGTCGGGCGAACTCGTGGCGCAGCTGATAGCCGTAGCACGGTCCCTGCGCGAGGATCGCGAGCAGGCTCTGACGCACGGACATGGGACCTCCTGGACTCGCGACCAATATACATACCGGGAAACGGGCATGCCGCGCGCCATGCAGGCGACGTGCAGGTCACGGCCCGGTAACATGACAAGGTATGCCTTGTGCCCCGCCCGATGGGCGGCGGCGCGGGACCCATCGACAGGGAGATGACATCTGTGGCCAATCCTCTTGAGAAGCTGCTGCGTGCCGGTGAAGGGCGGGTCATCCGTCGCCTGAACCAGGTCGTGAAGGCCGTGAACGCGCTGGAAGAGGACATCTCCAAGCTCACCGACGACGAGCTGCGCAACGAGACCGCCGAGCTCCGTGCCCGGTACGAGAAGGGCGAGACGCTCGACCAGCTCATGCCGGAGGCCTTCGCCGCCGTGCGGGAGGCCGCCCGTCGAACCCTCGGCATGCGCGCCTACGACGTGCAGATCATGGGCGGCGCCGCCCTGCACCTGGGCAACATCGCCGAGATGAAGACCGGTGAGGGCAAGACCCTCGTGGCGACGTTCCCCGCCTACCTGAACGCCATCGCCGGTCAGGGTGTGCACGTGATCACCGTGAACGACTTCCTCGCCAGCTACCAGGCCGAGCTCATGGGCCGTGTCTACCGCGCGCTCGGCATGAGCACCGGCATCATCGTCTCCGGTCAGACCCCGGCCGTGCGGCGCGAGCAGTACGCGTGCGACATCACCTACGGCACGAACAACGAGTTCGGGTTCGACTATCTGCGCGACAACATGGCGTGGCGCAAGGAGGACCTCGTCCAGCGTGAGCACTTCTTCGCGATCGTCGACGAGGTCGACTCGATCCTCATCGACGAGGCGAGGACGCCGCTCATCATCTCCGGTCCGTCGTCCGGCGAGGCCAACCGCTGGTTCGCCGAGTTCGCGAAGATCGCGCGCACCCTGGAGGCGGGGGAGGACTACGAGGTCGACGAGAAGAAGCGCACCGTCGGCGTGCTCGAGCCCGGTATCGAGAAGGTCGAGGACTACCTCGGCATCGACAACCTGTACGAGTCGGCGAACACCCCGCTGATCTCGTTCCTCAACAACTCGATCAAGGCGCTCGCGCTGTTCAAGAAGGACACCGACTACGTCGTGATGAACGACGAGGTCATGATCGTCGACGAGCACACGGGGCGAATCCTCGTCGGCCGTCGCTACAACGAGGGCATCCACCAGGCCATCGAGGCCAAGGAGGGCGTGCCGGTCAAGGCCGAGAACCAGACCCTCGCGACGGTCACGCTGCAGAACTACTTCCGCCTGTACGACAAGCTCGCCGGTATGACGGGTACCGCCGAGACCGAGGCCGCCGAGTTCATGTCGACGTACAAGCTCGGCGTCATCCCGATCCCGACGAACAAGCCCATGATCCGCAAGGACCAGTCGGACCTCGTGTACAAGAACGAGACCGCCAAGTTCGCGCAGGTCGTCGAGGACATCGCCGACCGCCATGCGCAGGGACAGCCGGTGCTCGTGGGAACCGTGAGCGTCGAGAAGAGCGAGTACCTCTCGCGGCTGCTGGCAAAGAAGGGCGTCAAGCACGAGGTGCTGAACGCGAAGAACCACGCTCGCGAGGCCGAGATCGTCGCGCGCGCCGGTCGGCTCGGAGCCGTCACGGTCGCCACGAACATGGCCGGTCGCGGAACCGACATCATGCTCGGCGGCAACGCCGAGTTCCTCGCCGTGCAGGAGCTGAAGAGCAAGGGTCTCGACCCCGTCGAGACGCCCGAGGAGTACGAGGTCGCGTGGGACGAGACCTACGAGTCGATGAAGGCCGTCGTCGCGGAGGAGGCCGAGAAGGTCATCGAAGCCGGCGGACTCTACGTGCTCGGCACCGAGCGGCACGAGTCGCGGCGTATCGACAACCAGCTCCGAGGCCGCTCCGGTCGTCAGGGAGACCCCGGTGAGAGCCGCTTCTACCTCAGCCTCACGGACGACCTCATGCGTCTCTTCCAGTCGGGGGCAGCCGAGGCCATCCTCTCGCGCACGAACTTCCCCGACGACGTGCCGATCGAGTCGGGACTCGTGTCGCGGGCCATCCGCAGCGCGCAGTCGCAGGTCGAGGCGCGCAACGCCGAGATGCGCAAGAACGTCCTCAAGTACGACGACGTCCTCAACCGCCAGCGCGAGGCCATCTACGCCGACCGCCGTCACATCCTCCAGGGCGACGACATCGCCGACCGCGTCCAGCACTTCATCGAGGATGCGATCAGCGGCGTCGTCCGCGACCACACCGGCGAGGGCCACAACGAGAGCTGGGACTTCGACGCTCTCTGGACCGAGCTCAAGACGCTCTACCCGGTCAGCGTGACCATCGACGAGGTCGTGTCGGAGGCAGCCGGACGCAAGGGCGGCATCACGGCGGACGGACTCACCCGGGAGCTGCTGTCGGACGCGAAGATCGCCTACGAGGCGCGCGAGGAGTCTCTCGGCGAGGCCGCGACGCGCGAGCTCGAGCGTCGCGTGGTGCTGCAGGTGCTGGACCGCCGCTGGCGCGACCACCTGTACGAGATGGACTACCTCAAGGACGGTATCGGCCTGCGCGCCATGGCGCAGCGCGACCCGCTGATCGAGTACCAGCGCGAGGGCTACGCCATGTTCCAGTCGATGATGGGGCAGATCAAGGAGGAGTCGGTCGGGTACCTCTACAACCTCGAGGTCGAGGTGCGTCGGGCTGGCGACTCCGACACCGCCGAGGTCGAGGCCAAGGGGCTCGCGGACGGGGCAGCCGAGCAGCGTCTCGAGTACTCCGCGGCGAACGACGCCGGCGAGGTCGAGGTGCGCAACGATCGCGGACAGGTGCAGCAGGCCGCCACGGATCGTCTGCGCCAGGCCGCGGCCCGGGCGCAGGCTCCGCAGCAGGAGGCACCCGCTCAGGAGGCGCCGCGTGGCGCCTTCGGGCAGCGGACGGATGCCGCGCCGGCGCAGCCCGCCGGCAACCGCGAAGAGCGTCGGGCGCAGGCCAAGAAGAAGAAATAGCGCGCGGTCGAGGCCGCCGCGAGAGGAGGGCCAGTCCGTGAGGATTGGCCCTCCTCGCGTCGCTGTAGGCTTGGCCGATGATACCTTCGCGCCACTTCGACCAGTCGTCGAAGCTCAAGAACGTCCTGTACGAGATCCGTGGGAACACGCTCGTCGAGGCGGCGCGGCTCGAGGCGGAGGGTCACCGGATCCTCAAGCTCAACACGGGCAATCCCGCGATCTTCGGGTTCGAGGCACCGCACCAGATCGTCCACGACATGCTCGCGGCCCTTCCGACGGCCCACGGTTACAGCGACAGCAAGGGCATCGTCTCCGCGCGCCGCGCGGTCGTGAGCCGGTACGAGCAGATCGACGGCTTCCCGCGGTTCGACCCGGAGGACGTGTTCCTCGGCAACGGCGTGTCCGAGCTCATCACGATGACCATGCAGGCGCTTCTGGACGAGGGCGACGAAGTGCTGATCCCGGCGCCGGACTATCCGCTCTGGACGGCGATGACGAGCCTCGCCGGCGGAACGCCGGTGCACTACCTGTGCGACGAGAACGACGGGTGGCAGCCCGACCTCGAGGACATCCGGTCAAAGATCACGCCGCGCACCAAGGCGATGGTGATCATCAATCCGAACAACCCCACGGGCGTCGTGTACTCGCGCGAGATCCTCGAGGGCATGGTGCAGATCGCACGCGAGCACGAGCTCCTGCTTCTCTCCGACGAGATCTACGACCGCATCCTCTTCGACGACGCCGTGCACATCCCCACGGCGACGGTCGCGCCCGATCTGCTCTGCCTGACGTTCAACGGCCTCTCCAAGACCTACCGGGTCGCGGGTTACCGCTCCGGCTGGCTGGTCATCACCGGGCCGCAGGGACACGCCAAGGGTTTCCTCGAGGGGATCAACCTCCTCGCCTCCACCCGGCTGTGCCCCAACGTGCCCGCGCAGCACGCGCTGCAGGCCGCGCTCAGCGGCGTGCAGTCCATCGACGCGCTGATCGCGCCCACCGGTCGGCTGCACGAGCAGCGCGACATCTCGTGGCAGGGACTCGAGTCGATTCCCGGAGTCTCGTGCGTCAAGCCGCAGGGTGCGCTGTACGCGTTCCCTCGTCTGGATCCGAACGTCCACGAGATCCGCGACGACGCGAAGCTCGTCTACGATCTCCTCGTGGCGGAGCACATCCTGCTCGTACAGGGGACCGGCTTCAACTGGGCCACTCCCGACCACCTGCGCATCGTCACGCTCCCGGAGCCGCGCGTCCTCGCAGAAGCCGTCGAGCGCCTCGGGAATTTCCTCGCGAGCTATCGGCAGTAGCCGCTCCCGGCTCGGGGACGAGCTCTGCGGCGAGGCGGCTGATGGCGGCGACGAGAGTCGATCGCGGGGCGACGTCGGAGATCGGTCGAGCGTGCAGCAGCGCGGCGTCCGTCGCGCGCTGGTCGAACGGCAGGAGAGAGACGCCCGTGATCCCGGCGAAGCGGTCGAGCGTGCTGCGGATCTGTCCGCGTGCGTCGATGCCCAGGGGACCGGGGCGCACCTTGTTGACCACGGTGTGAATCCTGGCTCTCGTCGCGAGTCGCCGAAGCTCGGCATGATCACGCAGGAACCGACTGATACCGAGCGGGTCGGCAGCAGCGACCGCGACGACGACGTCCGCCTCGTCGAACGCTGCCACGGTCGCGGCGTGACGGCGCGGCCCCATCACGTCGAAGGTGGCCTCGTCGTCGGCGTCGAAGGCCCCTGAGACGTCCACGACGCACTCCTCGGCCCATTCGCGACCTGCGGCGAGGGTCGAACGCACACGGCTCGACGACAGCTCCGCCCATCGGTCAGGGCGGCTGATTCCGGTGAGGACATCGATGGCGCAGCCACTCGTCGGCAGGGAAATCGCCAGCCGCGTGAGTTCTGCGTCGTCGAGTGCGCCCATCTCGGCGCGGCGGCACGCTGCGGCGATCCCCGGGGACTCGTCGCCGAGGCCCAGGAGCAGGGCGGTCGACGGAGCGACGGTGTCCGCGTCGATGAGCGCCGTCCTGCGTCCGCGGCGCGCGAGCTCGACGGCCAGCTGGACGGCGATCGTCGATCGCCCCGGTGCACCCTGCGGTCCCCACACGACGGTGATGCGATGAGGAGAGACAGCGGACCCGGCCGCCACGATCGGCGGCGCGTCGCTCTGCAGGACGGCGGCGACCTCCCACCCGCTCGCGGTGCTCGACAGCGCGGGCGCCAGCCCGTACCGGCCCAGCACGCGATTGTCGCGGCCGCCGAGAGGCACGATGCGAACTCCGGCACGATCGCAGGTCTCGACGAAGTCCGGCGTGAGCACCTCGCGGAGTGCCGGGACGAGTACAGCGCGGCACCCTGCGGGTAGAGAGAGGGGAGCATCCGCTGGCGCGACGGACGCTGCGACGCCCTCGACCTCCAGTTCCGCGACGAGTGCAGACGCACGGGGTTCGGGGATCGCGACGACGACGGAGATCATCGCGTGGCGCCGATCGGGATGATCGAGAGCGCCGCGCCGTCGGAGATCGCCGCGAGCACGGCGGCGACGTCTGATCGTTCGATCACGAGCTCGACTCCGGTATCCGAGGATGCGAGCACGCCCTCGTCCTCGACGACCGAAGCGACGGTCGCGGAGTCGACCAGGATGCTCGGAGGCTCGGGCACGGTGCCGTCCTCTGCCGCGCGAGACCGCCAGAGCTCGACCGCGCTGCCCACGACGATCCCGCCCGGCACTCCGGTGCCCGTCTCGATCACGACCGTGGTCGTACGTCGACTCTCCGCGTCGACGAGAGCGGACTTCGGAACGAGCTCGTCCGCGGCGAGGGTGCGCGATGCCACAGACCCGCCGTCCAGATCCTGGGGCGCGAGGTAACGATCGGTGATCGAGCTCAGATTCACCTCCACGACCTGGAAGTCGCCTGACCCGACGGCCTCGCCTTCGACGATCGTGCGCGTGGCCAGCAGAACGGGCGCGGTCGAGCCTGCCGATGAGACGACCAGCCAGACACCGGCGATCGACGCGGCGATCATGGCGAGCCCGACGAGGAAGCGGAGGTCGCCCCAGAACGCGCGACGACGCCGAGGATGTGAGGTCATGACGGCCATGCTCACAGATCGACGCGGTCACGACGCGGAGTTATCCACAGCGAGAGGGCGTCGGTGGTGCGCCTACGCGCCAGGGGGAGAATGGGAGCATGCCCGAGTCGACTCCGCCCGTCGCGCGCTTCCTCGCGCCGGCGCAGGTCGCTGAGCTGCTCTCGATCGAGATCGACGAGGTGATCGCGCTCGTCTATCAGGGGCGTCTTCGCGGATTGCGCCTGGGATCCCCGGCGCGCTGGCGCGTGGAGGAGACGAGCCTCGCCGGGTATCTCGCCGAACAGTCGGAGGAGGCGCGACGCATGGCGCTCTGGCGCCAGGCGAACGAGGCGAGCTTTCCCGAGATGTGGGGCGCGTCTCGCGCTCAGGGCATGTGATCGCCCGCGATCTGTACAGAATCCAAGGTCGAGAAGGGGAGGACGCGGAAGTCGCGGACGGCCGCGATCGTCCGGGCAGTGCCGGCGTCGTGCAGCGCGAGATCCAGGTGGTCCGCGCCTGCGCGGTCGATCGTCCCCTGCAGCTCGGAACCGTCCGAGCGGAAGATCCGCACCGCCATGCGTCGACGCGCGAGATCCCTCAGGACGAACCCGAGGGACATCCGTTCACGGAGCGCCGTGGCATCGGCATCCGCGGTGTCGAGGCTTGCGAGGAGCAGTCCGTGATCGACACCGAGCGAGCGGATCGCTGACAACGGCATGATCCTCGTCGACGGTGCCCGTAGCGCTCCATCGGCCTCGACCGTGGCAGCCGCGACCCAGTCGGCGCCGAGCGCCCGCAGACGGACGCGTACGCGAGCTCCGGAGGCGACGTCGACCACTGTCGTCGCCCCGGCACGACAGAGCATCCGCAGTCTGTCGCGGAGATCGAGGCGCGAGATGCGGAGCCGCTCCGACTCCGCATCGAGGGCGGCCCGCTCGCTCTCCCACTCCGAGGCGAGCTGACCCTCGAGGTCTTCGAACAGGCGATCCCAGTGCACTCGCATTACGGTAGGCGACCTGGTGCGGGCACGTACGAGTTATCCACATCGTTCGAGACGAGCCCCGGATCCGCGCTTGCGCGCGTGCTCTACTGACGGCAGTTTCCCGGAAGGAGAGTGCTGTCAGATGTCGCTTCACGAGTACTTCGGCCCGCAGCCGACGTCCCGCGCCGACCTGCCCGACCCCCACCCGCTGCTGCGCAGCATCACCCGCGGAGTGCTGGAGGTGCTCGCCGGGGTGAGGGAGGTGGATCAGCTCGCCCGGTGGTTCAGCGAGGAGGCCTACCGTGGGCTCGTGACCAGGGCGAACCTCTCCGCGCGTGCTCGCAGCGCGCGTGGTGTGCCTCCCGCGCGGCCCACGTTCGAGATCCTCTCGATCCGCACCTCGGAGCCCGTCGACGGCATCGTCGAGGCGGTCATCGTCGTGGCAGGGCCCGGCCGCACACGCGCGGTCGCCGCGCGCCTCGAAGGCCTCGACCGCCGCTGGCGCACGACCTCTCTGGCCATCCTCTGAGCCTGCGCGCTCTAGGCTGGAAGGGTGTCAACCCTCAGTGATCTCGCCCATGCCCAGGGGCTTCTGACCGACAACGACGTGGAGTGGCTGCATCGCCTCGCCGGCGACGGACAGCTGCTCGCGGACCTCTCCTCCGCCGACATCGTCGTCTGGGTGCAGACCGACGACGGCTCCTTCATCGCCGTCGCCCACGCGCGACCCAGTGGCGCGGCGACGCTGTTCTATCGGGACATCGTGGGTGAGCGCGTGCGCCCGCAATGGAGGACGCAGGTGCAGGGCGCGTTCGACTCGGCGGAGATCGTCGACTCCTCGTCGCCCGACTGGTTCGAGGAGACGCCCACGCGCGTGCGAGCGGTTCCCATCGTGATCGAGCGCAAGGATGCCGGGCGCGCGGCATCCGTCATCGGCGTCGTCACCCGCCACACGAATCTCGGAGAGGCGCGGACCCCGTCTCGTCAGCAGATCACGTTCGACGAGTGCGCGAACGACCTCTTCCGCATGATCGCCGACGGCAGCTTCCCCGACCTCGCCGCGCCCACCTCGCCCCGTCGTGGAGCGCCCAGGGCATCAGACGGCCTGATCCGCATCGATGTCGACGGCATCACGACGTTCGCGAGCCCGAACGCCCTCTCGGCGTTCAATCGCATGGGCTTCGACGACGAACTCGAGGGAGAATCGTTGGCCGAGGTCACGACTCGCCTCGTCCCGCCGTCCCGACAGGTCGACGAGTCCCTGCCGGTCGTCGTGACCGGGCGCGCGCCGTGGCGTACCGACATCGAGGCCCGCGGAGTGACGGTCTCACTGCGGGCCATCCCGCTCAAGGATCACGGCACCCGCATCGGCGCCATCGTGCTCTGCCGGGATGTGTCGGAACTCCGCCACCAGGAGCAGGAGCTCATCACCAAGGACGCGACGATCCGCGAGATCCACCACCGCGTGAAGAACAACCTGCAGACGGTGGCGTCGCTGTTGCGCATCCAGGCGCGGCGCACGCACTCGGACGAGGCGCGGGATGCTCTCACGCAGGCGATGCGCCGCGTCGACGCGATCGCCGTCGTCCACGACACGCTCGCGCAGGGCCTGACGCAGAAGGTCGACTTCGACGAGGTCTTCCACCGCGTGCTCAAGCTCGTCGCCGAGGTCGCATCGGCGCCCAACACGCGAGCCCGCACGCGATCGACCGGTCGGTTCGGGGTGCTCCCGAGCGAGTACGCCACCCCGCTCGCGCTCGCACTCACGGAGGTGGTCACGAACGCCGTCGAGCACGGCCTCGCGGGGCAGGAGGGCATCGTCGAGATCGATGCGGCCCGCACGGAGGAGAACCTGCGGGTGACGGTGCGCGACACCGGTCACGGACTCCCTGAAGGACGTATCGGCCAGGGGCTCGGCACACAGATCATCCGCACCCTGATCCAGGGCGAGCTCGGAGGATCGATCGAGTGGCGGGGGAGCGAGGGCGAGGGCACGGAGGTCGTGATCGACATCCCCCTGCGGTGGCTCACCGCCTGAGTCCTTTCACGAGAACGGCCCGAGACGATGTCTCGGGCCGTTTCTCATCGCGCTCGTGCGCGACGCGGTTCAGGAGGCGCGGCGGGCGCGAGCCGCGCGGCGCTTGAGGGCGCGACGCTCGTCCTCGGAGAGGCCGCCCCAGACGCCGGAGTCCTGGCTGGTCTCGAGGGCGTACTGCAGGCAGATCTCGGTGACCGTGCAGGTGGCGCAGACGGTCTTCGCCTTCTCGATCTGGTCGACGGCCGGGCCGGTGTTGCCGACCGGGAAGAAAAGCTCGGGGTCGACAGTCAGGCAGGCGGCTTTGTCGCGCCAATCCATGGGGGCTCCTCGGTGTGGGACTTGTGAGACGTCGCAGCGCGACGACTCGGATTTCGGGTCGCAGTTCGGGTTCAGCTACCCTGTTGAGATACGGACGGATGCCCGCATTCTGTGATGCGGGCACGAAGCCCGCCCCACGCCGCTGTGGGAGCACATGACGCTGTCTATTCTGTTACATGAAACCGGCGAAATCAAGGGTTTCTTCGCTTCTCATTCGATTCTCAGGAGACATCGTGCGCTCACCAGCCCTGGCTCGCGCCGCCGCCGTCGTTCTCGCTCTAGAGGGCCTCGCGCTGGTCGTCTTCGCTCTCATCGAGCTGGTCGGCCTCGGCGCGGGGGATGCCGCGTCGCTGCCGACCGCTCTGGCGCTCATCGTGCTGACACTGATCGGCGCAGCCGCTCTCATCGCGTTCGCGATCGGGGCCAACGCCGGGCGCTCGTGGGCGCGTTCGGGAGGGATCGTGTTCCAGGTCCTCGCCGTCGCCCTCGCGCTCGCGTCGCTCACGATCCAGCCGGTGCAGTGGCTCTTCACCCTCGCGGTCGGGGTGCCGGGCGCACTCGGCTTCGCGCTGCTCGTCGCCAGCGCCCGCGCGGAGAACCCGCGTCCGACGGAGTGAGGCTCAGGCGTCGATGCCGAGCTGCTTGCGCAGCCGCGCCACGTGCCCTGTGGCCTTCACGTTGTACTGGGCGAGTGTGATCGTGCCGTCCTCGTCGAGCACGAAGGTCGAGCGGAGGACGCCCTCGACGACCTTGCCGTAGTTCATCTTCTCGCCCCAGGCGCCGTAGGCGGAGTGCACGGCATGGTCGGGGTCGCTGAGGAGGGTGAAGGTGAGACCGTCGCGCTCCCGGAAGGCCGCGAGCGTGGACGGCTCGTCCCTCGAGATGCCGACGACGCGGTATCCGGCGCCCTCGAGCGAGGAGATGCTGTCGCGGAAGTCGCAGGCCTGCGTCGTGCAGCCGGGTGTCATGGCCGCCGGGTAGAAGTAGAGGACCGTCTTCCGGCCGCGGAGGTCGGGGAGGGAGACCTCGTTCCCGTCCTGGTCGCGGAGGGTGAAATCGGGGGCTGCGGATCCGGTGTCGAGGCGCTCAGTCACGCTCCCCAGCCTAGCGGCCGGGTGTCTGCTCCGCCTTGTCCGCGAACGTTTGCAGCAGCCTCTGCAGCGAATCGAGACGCGCCCTGCCTGTCTCGCTCAGCTCACCGCGCTCGGCTGCTTCGATGAGTGCGCAGTCGGGAGCGTCGGGCAGGTGGGTGCAGCCGCGAGGGCACTGCTCGGCGATCGCCGCCAGCTCGGTGAACGCCGCGAGGATGTTCGCGGGATCGACGTGTCCCAGCCCGAACGAGCGCACTCCGGGGGTGTCGATGACCCAGCCTCGGCCACCGGGGCTCTCGTAGCGCAGCGAGACCGTCGACGAGGAGGTGTGGCGTCCGCGACCCGTGACCTGGTTCACGTGGCCTGTCGCGCGCAGCGCACCCGGCACGAGCGCGTTCACGAGCGTCGACTTGCCCACGCCGGAATGACCGACGAACACGGTCGAGTGGCCGACGAGGGCCTCGCCGATCTCGTCGACGGGCGTCTCGTCGCGCGCACTCGTGAAGACCCGCAGGTCCAGGCCGTCGAAGTGGGACAGGAACGCGGAAGGGTCGGCGAGATCGGTCTTGGTGACGACCAGGAGCGGGCGGATGCCGGCATCCAGCGCGGCGACGAGGTAGCGGTCGACCAGTCGCTCTCGCGGCTCCGGGTCGGCCGCCGCGACCACGACGAGCATCTGGTCGGCGTTCGCGACGATGACCCGCTCGACCTGGTCGGTGTCGTCGGCGCTCCGCCGCAGCAGCGACGTGCGATCGACGATGCCCACGATCCGACCGAGCGTGCCTTCGTCCCCGGAGGTGTCGCCGACGACGCGCGCACGATCGCCGGTCACGATGGGCGTGCGCCGGAGCTCCCGCGCCCTGGCGGCTGTGATGGTCCGCTCCTCGGGGGTGTCCTCGCCGATCATGACGGTGTAGCGGCCGCGGTCGACACCGAGAACACGGCCGATCTGGGCGTCCTCGTGCGCGGGGCGGCGCTTGGTGCGGGGGCGGTTCGCCTTCGGGTTCGGACGTGTGCGGATGTCGCTCTCGTCGTACCCCTCGTAGTCGTCGTCGAGGTCGTCGGAGTCGTCGAGCCAGCTCACGCGGACGCGCCTCGCAGCATCCTGTCCCAGAGGAGGGTGAACTCCGGCAGGGTCTTGGCGGTGGTGCCGATGTCGTCGACCTCGACCCCCGCGACGCGGAGCCCGACCAGCGCTCCGGTCGTCGCCATGCGGTGGTCGTGGTGCGCCATCCACACGCCGCCGTGCAGTTCGCGGGGGATGATCCGCAGCCCGTCGGGGAGCTCCTCCGCCTCGCCGCCGAGTTCGCGCAAATTGCGGATGAGCGCCGCGATACGGTCGGTCTCGTGCAGGCGGATGTGCCCGATGCCGCGGATCGTGGTCGGGCCCGCAGCGAACGCCGCGAGGCCGACGAGGGTCGGCGTGAGCTCGCTCGCGGCGGACAGGTCGAGGTCGAGGCCGCGGATCGCCGACCCCGCCTTGACCGTCAGTGCGCCGCCGTGGCGGCTGACGTGCGCGCCCATGGCCTGGAGGATCTCGGGCAGCAGGGCGCCAGGCTGCGTCGAGTGCACGGGCCACCCCGTGATCGAGACGGCTCCGCCCGTGACGAGCGCTGCCGCGAGGAAAGGGGCGGCGTTGGAGAGATCGGGCTCGATCGCGATCTCCTTCGCGCGGGGCACGCCGGCCTCGACGAGCCACTCTCCGGTGGCCGGCCGCTCGATGCGGATGCCGCGACGGCTCAGCGCCTCGATCGTCATGTCGATGTGCGGCAGGCTCGGCAGGTGCTCGCCGGTGTGCACGAGGTGCAGCCCCACGTCGAACCGCGGCGCCGCGAGGAGGAGACCGGAGACGAACTGGCTCGAGGCGGAGGCGTCGATCTCGACCCGCCCACCGCGGATGCGGCCGTGGCCGCGGATCGTGAAGGGGAGAGCCCACGTGCCCTCGTCGTCGATGTCGACGCCGAGGTCGCGCAGGGCGCTGATGAGGCCGCCCATCGGACGGTGCAGCGCGGTCTCGTGGGCGGTGAGATGCACGTCCTGCTCGGCCAGCCCCGCAAGAGGCGAGATGAACCGCATGACGGTGCCCGCCTGGCCGCAATCGATCGTCGTGCCGCCGCGGAGCTTCGCCGGCGTCACCACCAGATCGGGCCCGAACTCGCCGTCGCCGTCGACCTCTTCGATGCCGACGCCCAGGGCGCGGAGCGCGTCGACCATCCGGCGGGAGTCGTCGGAGTGCAGGGGCGCCACGAGGCGACCGGGTCCGTCGGCGATGGCGGCGATGATGAGCTCGCGGTTCGTCAGCGACTTCGAGCCGGGGATCGTGAGCGTGGCGCGCACGGCATCGGCGGTCGTCGGTGCGGCGTAGGAGCCCTGGGCCGGGGAGGGGGAATACCTGTTGGCGCTCATCGGTTCCCACCTTAGTAACAACGAGTCCCCGCCTCACCGATCGGCGCGGACTCGCCCAGGAGGAGAGAGAATGCTCGCCACGCTCGAACGCGGTTCGGTGCGCCTCGGCGGCCTAGACTGGCCGGTGATGGATGACACCGAGACGGTAGACACGGTCGGCGACCCTCGACGCGAGTTCGAGGAGCAGGCGCTGCCCTTCATGGACCAGCTCTATGCGGCGGCCATGCGCATGACGCGCAATCCCGCGGATGCGGCGGACCTCGTGCAGGAGACGTTCGTGAAGGCGTACGGATCCTGGTCGACGTTCGCACAGGGCACGAATCTCAAGGCCTGGTTGTACCGGATCCTCACGAACACGTACATCAACATCTACCGCAAGAAGCAGCGGGAGCCGTTCCAGGGGACCATCGACGAGCTCGAGGACTGGCAGCTGGGCGGCGCGGAGTCGACGACCGCTTCGCACAGCCGGTCGGCGGAGGCCGAGGCGATCGACCACATGCCGGCATCCGTCGTGAAGGATGCCCTGCAGGCGGTCCCCGAGGACTTCCGCCTGGCGGTGTACCTCGCCGACGTCGAGGGCTTCGCCTACCAGGAGATCGCCGACATCATGAAGACGCCCATCGGCACCGTGATGAGCCGCCTGCATCGGGGCAGGCGGATGCTTCGCGAGCTGCTGGCCGACTATGCCGCGGAGCGGGGAATCTCCGCGGCCGACACGAGGAGCAGGAAATGAGCGACTGCGGCTGCGACAAGGCGCGTCAGGATCTGGAGGAGTACCTCCGCAACGAGGTCTGCAAGACCGAGCACTCGGAGATCCGCGAGCATCTCGAGAACTGCCCGTCCTGCCGTGACGAGGCCCTCGTGGCGAAGACCCTCACCGAGGTCGTCGCCAGGGCGTGCAGGGAGACGGCGCCCGAAGAGCTGCGCGACCAGGTGTTCGCCCGTCTGCGTGAGGTGCAGGCCGCGCAGCACTGATCGCCGCGTGGGGTCGCCCCCTCGATCGACGTCGGTCATCGCCCATAGGCTGGGGACATGACGATCATCGACGCCCGCGACATCCCCGCCGACCCCGTATCCGCCGACCGTCTGTCTGCGGACGGACTCGAGTACCGGGTGCTGGACGTGACCGATCGTGTCGCGGCGGAGTCGTTCCAGCGCGCCGTGTCGCGCGGATTCCTCGGCGCGGAGCCGACGGCCGAGGCGCTCGAGTTCGGACGATCCACTGTCGAGTCACGCCGGAACGCCGGCGTCTACGACGCCGCCGTGCCCGACGGCCGACCCGTGGCTACGATCGACTCCTGGGTCACTCCGCTGACACTCCCGGGCGGCGCGCAGCTGCCGATGTGGGCGATCAGCGGGGTCACCGTCTCGGCGACCCATCGCCGCCGCGGCATCGCCCGTGCGCTCCTCGAGGGCGAGCTCCGCGCTGCCGCGACAGCGGGCGTCCCGCTCGCGGGCCTGACGGTGTCGGAGGCGACGATCTACGGTCGGTACGGCTTCGGTTCCGCCGTCCCGGTCGTGCGCTTCCGGGTGGATGCGCGTCGCGCGGGGTGGGCGGCGCCGGCCGCGTCAGGGCGTCTCGAGTACGTCGACCGCGACGCGCTGGCAGCCGAGCTGGGCGGTGTGCACGAACGCGCCCGAACCGCACGCCCCGGTCAGATCCCCGGCTGGTCCGTTCGCTGGGGCGGAATGGCGGGGCTGTCTCCGAGCGACACGGATCGCGACAAGGTGCGGGGTGTCCGGTACCGCGACGGCGCCGGGGAGGTCCGCGGCGCCATGGCCTACACCCTCGCCGAGGAGGGATCGGGCACGGCCTGGCGGCACACGCTCTCGGTGCGCCTGCTCGTGGCGGAGACCTCCGAGGCGACGGCGGCGCTGTGGAGGTTCGCGCTGCAGCACGATCTCGTCGATGGCGTCGAGGCCGAGCTGCGCCCGGTGGACGACCCGCTGCCGTGGCTCGTGCACGACCAGCGCGGTGTCACGCAGACGCTGCACGATCACGGCTGGCTGCGGATCCTCGACCTCGCCGCGTGTCTGACCGCGCGCCGCTACGCGGCCCCGCTCGACACCGTGCTCCGCGTGCACGACCCCCTCGGCTTCGCAGCGGGAGACTGGCGGCTCGTCATCGGTGCCGACGGACTGGCCCAGGTACAACCGGCTGACCCGGGTGCCGCCGATGTCGCGCTCGACGTCGCGGCTCTTTCTTCGCTCTACGTCGGCGGTGTGCGCGCCTCCGCCCTGCACGCCGCTGGTCGCATCGACGCAGAGGCGAATGCCGTCGCCGCGCTCGACCGCGCGTTCACCAGCACTCCGGCGCCGGGCCTCGACATCTGGTACTGACACCGCGTCACGACGAAGGGCGCCGCGACCGAGGTCGCGGCGCCCTTCGTGCGTCAGCTCCGGGCTCTGGTCCGATCAGGCGATCGTCAGTGCGTCGCGCAGCAGCTTCGCCTGCTCGGCGGCATGCACCTTCGAGGAACCCGTGGCGGGAGACGCCGAGGCCGGACGCGAGATCGGACGGAAGGTCCGGTCTCCCGGGACGTCGGCGAAAGCGAGCGCGAGGAACGGCCAGGCGCCCTGGTTCTCCGGCTCCTCCTGCACCCACACCAGCTCCGCGTTCGGGTACGAGTCGGTGATGGCCTTGAGAGCGTCGATCGGCGTCGGGTAGAGCTGCTCGAGCCGGACGAGTGCGATCTCGGGGTTCGGGTTCTTCTCGAGCTCCGAACGCAGGTCCCAGTGCACCTTGCCCGAGTGCACGAGCACGCGCTTGACGGCGGTGCGGTCCAGCTCGCGGGTGTCGTCGATCACGGGCTCGAAACGGCCCTGCGTGAACGCCTCGACCGGGCTGGTCGCGCCGCGCAGACGCAGCATGGCCTTCGGGGTGAAGACGATGAGCGGCTTGCGCGGACGCGCGTAGGCCTGACGGCGCAGCAGGTGGAAGTACGACGCCGGGGTCGAGGGGCGCGCGACGATCATGTTGTCCTGCGCGCACATCTGGAGGAAGCGCTCGATCCGCGACGAGGAGTGGTCGGGTCCCTGGCCCTCGTAGCCGTGGGGGAGGAGCAGCGTGACGCTGGACTGCTGCCCCCACTTCTGCTCGGCCGCGGAGATGTACTCGTCGATCACCGACTGGGCGCCGTTGACGAAGTCGCCGAACTGAGCCTCCCAGAGCA
Organism: Microbacterium sp. LS_15; assembly: GCF_041954735.1. Lineage (NCBI taxonomy): Bacteria > Bacillati > Actinomycetota > Actinomycetes > Micrococcales > Microbacteriaceae > Microbacterium > Microbacterium sp. LS_15. Next base: position 17,918 of record NZ_JAVAYD010000008.1, read on the forward strand.
CGAGAGCCTCGGGAGCCTCGACGGAGTATCCGTACTCGAAGCCGAGCGCCGCGTACTCGCTGAGCAGCGAGTCGTAGACGAAGAACCGCCCCTGCGAGTCGGAGAGGTTCGACAGCGGCAGCCACTCCTGGCCGTTCGCGCGGTCGTGCAGGGTCGCGTGCCGCTGCACGAAGGTGCCGCGTCGCGAGTCCTGACCGGCGAGGCGCACAGGCGTGCCCTCGACGAGAAGGGAGCCGAAGGCCAGCAGCTCGCCGAAGCCCCAGTCGATGTTGCCGTTGCGGCTCATGTCGAGGCGCTTCTCGAGCTGCTGCTGCAGCTTCGGGTGCACCGTGAAGCCCTCAGGCTTGTTGACGAAGGCGTCGCCGATCAGCTGGATGACCTCGTTCGAGACGCCGGTCACCTCGGGGGCTCCGACCTGCTCATCGACCGGCGCCTGCTCGGACACGACCGGGGTCGCGCCGGTCTCGGCGGCGTGGGTCTCGGCGAACGCGATCTCGAGCCGGTTCTGGAAGTCCGCCTTCGCCTGGTCGTACTCCTCCTCGGTGATGTCGCCGCGGCCGACGAGCGATTCGGTGTACAGCTTGCGGACCGAGCGCTTGGCCTGGATCAGGTCGGTCATGAGCGGCTGCGTCATCGAGGGGTCGTCGCCCTCGTTGTGGCCACGGCGGCGGTAGCAGACCAGGTCGATCACGACGTCGCGGTGGAAGCGCTCGCGGTACTCGAAGGCGAGCTGCGCGACGTGGATGACGGCTTCGGGGTCGTCGCCGTTCACGTGCAGCACCGGAGCCTGGATCGTCTTCGCGACGTCGGTGGCGTACACCGAGGTGCGGGAGTCGTTCGGGAGGGTGGTGAACCCGACCTGGTTGTTCACGACCACGTGGACCGTGCCGCCGGTGCGGTAGCCGCGGAGCTGGGACATCTGCAGCGTCTCGACCACGACGCCCTGTCCGGCGAACGCCGCGTCGCCGTGCACGAGGATCGGCAGCCAGGTGAAGGTGCCGATCGGCTTGCGGTCCTGCTTGGCCCGCACGATGCCCTCGAGCACGCCGTCGACGGTCTCGAGGTGCGAGGGGTTCGCGGCCAGGTACACGGGGAGCTCGGACCCGTCGTCGGCGACGAAGGTGCCCTGCGTGCCGAGGTGGTACTTGACGTCACCCGATCCGCGCTGGTTGCCCGGGGTCTGGGTGCCCTCGAACTCCTGGAAGACCTGGCCGTAGGTCTTGCCGGCGATGTTCGTCAGCACGTTGAGGCGGCCGCGGTGCGCCATGCCGATCGCGGCGCCCTCGAGGCCGGCCGTCGCCGCACCCTGGAGGATCTCGTCGAGCAGCGGGACGAGCGACTCGCCGCCCTCCAGCGAGAAGCGCTTCTGTCCGACGAACTTCGTCTGCAGGAACGTCTCGAAGGCCTCGGCCTCGTTCAGCTTGCGCAGCACGCGCAGCTGCTCGTCGTGGCCGGGCTTCTGGTACTTGACCTCGACCTTCTCCTGGAACCACCGGCGCTGCTCGGGGTCCTGGATGTGCATGTACTCGATGCCGAGGGTGCGGCAGTACGAGTCGCGGAGCACGCCGAGGATGTCGCGCAGCTTGGCCACGCGCCGCCCGCCGAAGCCTCCGGTGACGAACTCGCGGTCGAGGTCCCAGAACGTGAGACCGTGGCTCTCGATCTCGAGGTCGGGGTGCGAGCGCTGCACGTACTCGAGCGGGTCGATGTCGGCCATCAGGTGGCCGCGCACGCGGTAGGAGTTGATGAGCTCCTGCACTCGGGACTGCTTGTCGACGCGCTCGGCGAGGTCGACGGCGATGTCGGGGTTCCAGCGGATGGGGGAGTACGGGATGCGCAGAGCGGCGAAGATGTCGTCATAGAAGCCGCGCTGGCCGATGAGCAGCTCGTGCACCTTCTTGAGGAACTCGCCCGAGCCGGCACCCTGGATGACGCGGTGGTCGTAGGTGCTGGTGAGTGTGATCGTCTTGCCGATGGCAAGCTCGTTGAGCGTCTTCGGGCTCGCGCCCTGGAACTCCGCCGGGTACTCGAGGGCACCGGCGCCGATGATGCAGCCCTGGCCCTTCATGAGACGCGGCACCGAGTGCACCGTTCCGATGCCGCCCGGGTTGGTGAGCGAGACCGTCGTGCCCTGGAAGTCGGCCGCGGTGAGCTTGTTGTTGCGGGCACGGGTGACGAGGTCCTCGTAGGCGGTGAGGTACTCGGAGAAGGTCATGGTGTCGGCGCGCTTGATGCTCGGGACCATGAGGGCACGGGTGCCGTCCGGCTTCGGCAGGTCGATCGCGATGCCGAGGTTCACGTGCGCGGGTGCGACGACCGAAGGCTTGCCGTCGATCTCGGCGTAGAAGACGTTCTGGCTGCGGAACTCGTCGAGGGTGCGGATGAGCGCCCAGCCGATGAGGTGCGTGAAGCTGATCTTGCCGCCGCGCGTGCGTGCCATGTGGTTGTTGATGACGATGCGGTTGTCGATCATCAGCTTGGCGGGGATCGTGCGGACGCTGGTCGCGGTCGGGACGGTCAGCGACTCGTCCATGTTCGCGGCGAGGGTCTTGGGCAGTCCGCGGAGCGGCGTGACCTTGTCCTCCTCGGCGGCTTCCTCGGGCTCCTTGGCCGCGGGCTTGGGGGCCTGGGCGGGGATCGGAGCCGCTGCGGCGGGCTTCGCGGTGGTCCGTGCGACGGGCTGGGCGCCGATGACGGGGATGGGTGCGGTCACCGGGTGGGTCGTGGGTGCGCCCTCGGGTGCCGCCGGCGCTGTGCCGGACGCGGCATCGGAGTGGTACTTCTCGAGGATCGGCCACCACTCCTTGTCGACGGAGTCGCGGTTGACCTTGAACTGCTCGTAGAGCTCTTCCACGAGCCAGGAATTGGCTCCGAACCCCCCGTCGCCGCTGACGCCGGTCACCTGGTTCGACACGCTCGATCGCCCTCTTTCATCGCTGAATTCCACGTGTGCGCATCAGGACGTCAGGATGCGTCCGGGCCCGCACACTCTCGACCATCAAGCCTAACGTGTTTCCGCGGCGGATCGTCCAGGCGACGCCCCCGCGTCCGGTCGATCTCGGTACCGTGGAGTCATGGAGTTCTCCGGCGCAGCCCCCTCAGTCGATCTGACCTACTCTGACGTCTTCCTCGTGCCGCGTCGCTCGGCGGTGACGAGCCGGCTGCAGGTCGATCTCGCCCCGCTGGACGGAACGCCGGCGACGCTGCCGCTCGTCGCGTCGAACATGAACTCGGTCACCGGTCCGCGCCTCGCGGCCGTGCTCGCCAGGCGCGGCGGTCTCGGCGTGCTCCCGCAGGACCTCCCGTTGCAGGACCTCGACGCGGCGATCCGCGACGTGAAGGCCCAGCCGGTGCTGTGGGACACCCCCGTGGTGCTGCCGCCCGAGGCCTCGGTCTCGGACGCACTGCGTCTGTTCCCCGCCGCCCCCGGGCACGGCGTCGTCGTCGCCAGGGGCGACGCGCCGTACGATGCGGAGCGGATCCTCGGCATCCTCCCGGCGGCCAGGCTCGCGACCGCGCTGCCCGACGCGCAGCTCGGTGATCTCGTGCACGCGGGCACGCCGTCACTGGACGCCGACGACATCGGATCCGGAAGACACGCCTTCGACGTGATCACCGAGGCGGGCGTCGAGATGGTCACGGTGACGAGGCACGGACACCTCGTCGGCACGCTGAGCGCCCGCAGCGCGCTGCGCTCGACCCTGTACGGACCTGCCGTCGACGCGGACGGCCGCCTCGCCGTCGCGGCCGCCGTCGGCATCAACGGCGACGTCGCCGCCAAAGCGCGCGCGCTCGCCGGGGCGGGCGTCGACGTGCTGGTCGTCGACACCGCGCACGGTCACCAGGAGGGGATGCTGCACGCCTTGCGCGCCGTGGCCGACCTCGACCTCGGCATCCCGATCGTCGCGGGCAACATCGTCACCGCCGACGGCGTGGCCGACCTCGTCGAGGCCGGGGCGTCCATCCTCAAGGTGGGCGTCGGCCCGGGGGCCATGTGCACGACACGCATGATGACGGCCGTCGGCCGCCCGCAGTTCTCCGCGGTGCTCGAGACCGCCGAGGCCGCTCGCGCGCTCGGCGCCCACGTGTGGGCGGACGGGGGAGTGCGCTATCCGCGTGACGTCGCCCTCGCGCTCGCCGCCGGCGCGGCATCCGTCATGATCGGCTCGTGGTTCGCCGGCACGATCGAAGCGCCGGGGGAGCTGCAGTCGGATGCCGAGGGGCGAGTGTTCAAGGAGTCGTGGGGCATGGCGTCGACCAAGGCCGTGCAGGCGCGATTCGGCCGTCTCGACGCCTACGAGCGCGCCCGCAAGGAGCTGTTCGCCGAGGGCATCTCGTCGTCGAAGATCTATCTCGACCCGCTGCGCCCTGGCGTCGAGGACCTGCTGGACATGATCACCTCGGGCGTCCGCTCGTCCTTCACGTATGCCGGCGCGTCGTCGGTCCCCGAGTTCCACGAGCGGGCCCTCGTCGGGCTGCAGTCCGCGGCCGGGTACGAGGAGGGCAAGGCGCTCCCCGTCAGCTGGTGACGGCCCGGACGAGGGTCGGATCCCGTATTATTCTGCTCACTATGGACGACCCTCCCAGTTGCAGTACCTCGCCCCACCGCCCGCCTCTCATCCGTGAGGGGAACCTGTGATGGATTACATCCTGCTGGGCGTGGGGCTCCTGCTCACGATCGGCACCGGCCTGTTCGTCGCGAGCGAGTTCGCACTCGTCAATCTCGACCGTGCGGAGCTCGAGGCCCGTCAGGCCCGCGGGGAGACCCGCCTCGCCATGACGATCGGCGCTCTGCGGCACACGTCCACGCACCTGTCGGCCGCGCAGCTCGGCATCACTCTCACGACGCTGCTGACGGGGTACACGATGGAGCCGGCGATCTCGAACATGCTGCGCCCGACGCTCGTCGCCTGGAACTTCCCCGAGGCGACGGTGGCGCCGATCGCCACGGTCGTCGCGATGCTGATCGCGACGGCCCTGTCGATGATCCTCGGCGAGCTCGTGCCCAAGAACTTCGCCCTCGCTCTGCCGCGGCACACCGCCAAGCTCGTCGTGCCGTTCCAGGTCGCCTTCACCACGGTCTTCAAGCCGGCGGTGGTCGTGCTCAACGGATCGGCGAACGGCGTGCTGCGCGGCATGGGAATCGAGCCGAAGGAGGAGCTGTCCGGCGCGCGCACCGCGGAGGAGCTCTCCTCGCTCGTCCGTCGTTCCGCGAGCGCCGGCGTGCTGGAGGCCGACACGGCCACCCTGCTCGACCGGACGCTGACGTTCTCGCGGCTCACCGCGGCCGACGTGATGACAGCGCGGCCGAGCATGCACGCGATCGATGCGGCCGACCCGGCGGACGAGGTGCTGCGGATGGCGCGGCGCACCGGCCACAGCCGGTTCCCCGTCTACGGCGAGGACCTCGACGACATCACCGGGGTCGTGCACCTGAAGGCGGCCATCTCGGTGCCGCGCGATCGCCGGTCCGAGGTGCCGGCCGGGGCGCTGGCCACCGAACCGCTGCGGGTGCCCGAGACGGCGCACGTCGACGGACTCGTCGCCGAGCTGCGGGCACGCGGCTACCAGCTGGCGGTCGTGGTCGACGAGTACGGCGGCACCGCCGGCCTGGTGACCCTGGAGGACCTCGTCGAGGAGATCGTCGGCGAGGTGTCCGACGAGCACGACCGCACACGCGCCGGGGTCATCACCGGGCGCGACGGCATCACCTTCCCGGGTGAGCTGCGTCCGGACGAGCTGCGACGCCGCGCCGGCGTCGACGTCCCGGAGGGCGATGTGTACGACACGGTCGGCGGCTACGTGATGAGCGTCCTCGAGAGGGTGCCGGTCGTCGGAGACGAGGTGTCGCTCGACACGGGCACACTGCACGTCGTGAGGATGGACGGACGCCGCGTCGACCGCATCCGCTACGTCCCCGGTACGACCGACGTCGAGGGTGAGGTGACCCGATGAGCGATTGGGCTGGTATCGCCTGGCTCGTGGTCCTCCTCGTCGCCAACGCCTTCTTCGTCGGCGCGGAGTTCGCCGTGATCTCCGCCCGGCGCTCGCAGATCGAGCCGCGCGCCGAGCAGGGCTCCCGCTCCGCGAAGACCGCGCTGTACGCCATGGAGCACGCCACGCTCATGCTGGCCACGTCGCAGCTCGGCATCACGATCTGCTCGCTGCTGATCCTGAACGTGTCGGAGCCGGCGATCCACCACCTGCTCGCCGCCCCTCTGCATGCGATCGGCTGGTCGGATGCCGTGGTCGACACGGTGTCCTTCGCGATCGCCCTGCTGATCGTGTCGTTCTTGCACGTCGTGTTCGGCGAGATGGTGCCGAAGAACCTCGCGTTCTCGGTGCCCGACCGCGCCGTGCTGCTGCTCGCGCCGCCGCTGGTGTGGGTGTCGAAGGCGTTCATGCCGGTGATCTGGGTGCTCAACGCCGCCGCGAACGGCGTGCTGCGGCTGTTCCGTGTCGAGCCGAAGAACGAGGCGGCGTCGACCTTCACGCTGGACGAGGTCGCGACGATCGTCGACCAGTCCCGCCGTGAGGGCGTGCTCATGGACGCCGCCGGTGCGGTCGCCGCAGCCGTCGAGTTCACCGACAAGAAGGCCAGGGACGTCGCCGTGCCCCTCGGCGATCTCGTGACGCTGCCGCAGACGACCACTCCGGACGACATCGAGAAGGCGGTCGCCCGCTACGGGTTCTCGCGCTACGTGATCGTCGACGAGGAGGAGGCGCCCGTCGGGTACGTGCACCTCAAGGACATCCTGCGCGCGTCGGACGGTCCGGAGGCCGAGGCGAAGCTCTTCGAGCCGCTGCCCGCCAAGCGGATCCACCACATGGTGCCCGTGCAGGAGGACACCGACCTGGAGGATGCGCTCGCCGTCATGCGCCGCGCCGGCCGCCACCTCGCGAAGGTGCGCGACCGCGAGGGCCGCACGACCGCCGTGCTGTTCCTGGAGGACATCCTCGAGGAGCTCGTCGGCGAGGTGCAGGACGCCACGAGGCGCGTCCGCGGGCACTGACCTGCAGCGACGGCGGCCCCCCGGATGGGATGATCCGGGGGGCCGCCGTCGTGTCCGGCGGTGCCTCAGCGCCAGTGCGCGCGCTCGTACTGCGGCGGCCAGGCGATGTCGGCGCCCAGCTCGTGCGCCGCCCGCAGGCCGAAGTGCGGATCGCGCAGCCACTCGCGCCCGGCGAAGATCGCGTCGGCCGAGCCCTCGGCGAGCACCTGCTCCGCCTGCTCCGCCGCGGTGATGAGACCGACCGCCGACACGGGAATGCGACCGCCCTGCCGCACGGTCTCGGCCAGCGGCACCTGGTACCCCGGGTGCACGGCGATCTGCTGGTGGGCGACGAGTCCGCCGCTCGACACGTCGATGAGGTCGGCACCGTGCTCGGTCGCCCACGCCGCGACGGTGGCGGCCTCACCCGGCGTGAATCCTCCCTCGGCGTGATCGGTCGCCGAGATGCGCACGAACAGCGGCACGCCGTCTCCGACCTCGCGGCGCACGGCGTCGACGATGCGCAGCAGCAGGCGCGCCCGGTTCTCGAGAGATCCGCCGTACGCGTCGGTCCGTCGGTTCGAGAGCGGGGAGAGGAACTGGTGCAGCAGATACCCGTGCGCACCGTGCAGCTCGAGCACGTCGAAGCCCGCGTCGATCGCTCGGCGGGATGCCGTGACGAATCCGTCGACGACGGCGTCGATTCCGGCCTCGTCGAGCTCGGTCGGCGTGGCGTAGCCCTCGAACGCGACGGCTGACGGCGCGGTCGTGATCCAGCCGCCGTCGTCCGCCGGCACCGAGCCGCGCGCTCCGGCCCACGGCCACCACGTGGAGGCCTTTCGACCAGCGTGGGCGAGCTGCACACCCGCTGCAGCGCCGCGAGCATGGATCGCGTCGACGATCGGCGTCCAGGCGTCGCGCTGCTCGTCGTTCCACAGACCGGCATCCCGCGGGGAGATTCGCCCCTCGGGGACCACGGCGGTCGCCTCGGCGACGATGAGACCCGCCCCGCCGGAGGCGAACTGGGCGAGGTGCGTGTGGTGCCATTCCTGCACGACGCCGTCGACGGCGCTGTACATGCACATCGGCGACACCCAGAGGCGGTTGCGGAGGGTGACGGAACGGAAGGTCACGGGGGAGAAGAGGATGCTCACCCCACCACGCTACGACGCTGGTGCTCGCCCCGGGCCCATCGCACTAACGTGGAGGCATGTCCGATGCGCGTGAGTGGTCCCGCGGCGACACCGCCCGATTCCTGCGGGTGCCGGGCGCCGATGACGACAAGTACTCGCGCGGCGTCGTCGGTCTGCGCACGGGGTCGCCCGCCTACCCCGGCGCCGCGGTGCTGGGCGTCGAGGCCGCGTGGCGCACGGGAGCCGGGTTCGTCCGCTACATCGGCGAGGGCCGCGCGGCCGACGCCGTGCTGGCGCGCAGGCCCGAGACCGTGGTCGGCTCGCACGCGGTGGGCGCCCGGGTCGGCGCCTGGGTGATCGGGTCGGGGACCGATGCCGCATCCCGCACCGTCGAGGAGGAGCGGGAGCTGCGACAGATCCTCCGCGGCGCCGAACCCGTCGTGGTCGATGCCGGGGCGCTCGACCTCGCTGCCGACGTCGCGCTGGAACCCGCCGGCGATCGTGCCCCGACGCTGCTCACTCCGCACGGGCGCGAGTTCGCGCGTCTCCAGCGTCGCCTCGGCGTGGCTGAGGATTCCGACCGATCGCGCGCCGCGGCCGCTGCGGCTGCGGCCGTCGGCTCGGTCGTGCTGCTCAAGGGCGCGCGCACGCTCGTCGCCGCGCCCGACGGTGGCGTCATCGCGGTCGAGGCGGGGACCGGGTGGCTATCGACGGCGGGAACCGGGGACGTGCTCGGGGGAGTGCTCGGCGCGCTGCTCGCTGCGAATCCGAATGCCGACGTCGCCGAGGTCGCCGCGGCGGGAGCGTGGCTGCACGGGCACGCCGGTCGACGTGCTGCGGGCATCCCGGAGGATGCGGACGGACCGGGCCGCCCGATCGTCGCTCTCGACGTCGCCGAGGCCCTACCCGTCGTCATCGCGGAACTCCTGGCATGAGCCGAGGGGGGTCGGCGCACGTCGTGCTGCTGTGGATGGCGTTCCTCGCCGTGCACGTCATCACCGCCGTGGCTGGCTGGGTGTACCCCAGCCAGCCGATGGGCGATGTCGTCCTCGTGTACGAGCCCTGGTCGGCCGCGGCGCTGTCAGGCGGGCCGATCGTCGGCGTCACCGAGACCTGGGTGTACCCGCAGCTCGCGCTCGTGCCGATGCTCGCGGCGAAGCTGCTCGCGGCGCCGCTCGTCGGAGCCCTGGGGGTGTCCAGCGCCTACCTGGTGGCATGGGCGGCACTCGTCGCCGCTCTCGACGCGCTCGCCTTCGCTGCGCTGGTCGGACGATCGCCCTCGCGGCCACGCCGTCTCGGAGCGTGGTTCTGGGTCGCGGCGCTCCTGCTGCTCGGCCCGATCGCGCTGTACCGGATCGACGCGATCACGGTGCCGATCGCCGTCGTCGGCGGCCTCTGGCTGACACGCCGGCCCGCGGTCGCCGCGGCGCTGCTCACAATCGGCGCGTGGATCAAGATCTGGCCCGGAGCGCTGCTCGCCGCGGCGATCGTGGCCGCGAGTACCCGGATGCGGATGCTACTGACGGCGGCAGCGGTCTCCGCAGCGATCGTCGGCGGGCTGCTCGTCCTCGGCGCGGACTCCGAGATCTTCGGCTTCCTCACGGAGCAGACCGGGCGCGGACTGCAGATCGAGGCGGTGGCGGCGACGCCGTTCCTGTGGCTCGCCGTCGCCGGTACGGCGCGCATCGAGTACAGCTTCGACATCCTGACCTTCCAGATCGGCGCCCCGGGTGCGGAGGCCGTCGGTGCGGTGCTGACGCCCCTCATGCTCGTGCTCGTCGTCGCGCTCGCGGCGATCGGTGCGCGCGCGGCGATGCGCGGAGCATCCGTCTCCCGGCTCCTGCCTCCCCTGGTGCTTTCCCTCGTCGTGGCGCTGATCGTGCTCAACAAGGTCGGATCGCCGCAGTTCCAGACCTGGCTGATCGCCCCGGTGGTGCTCTGGCTGGTCCTCGACCGGTCGAGGGCGACGACCCCCGCCGTCATCGTTCTGGCGCTGTGCGCACTGACGTGCCTCGTGTACCCGCTGAACTACGACGCTCTGCTGCGGGCGGACCTCGTGCCCGTCCTCGTCCTCACCCTGCGCAACGCTCTGCTCGTCGTGCTCCTCGTCGTCGGCATCCGCGCGCTCGTGCAGGTGCCCGCCCACCGATCGTCCACCATCAGGGAGTGAACCCATGCTGATCGCCTTCTCCGTCGCCCCGAGCGGCACCCCCTCCGACGGCTCGGACCGCGCCGACGCGTCCGTTCACGACGCCGTCGCCGCCGCCGTCCGCGTCGTGCGCGCCTCCGGGCTGCCGCACCGCACCACGAGCATGTTCACCGAGATCGAGGGACCCGACTGGGACACGGTCATGGATGTCGTGAAGCGCGCGACCGAGGCCGTCATGCCGTTCGGGTCCCGGGTGTCGCTCGTGCTCAAGGCCGACATCCGGCCCGGGTATTCGGGCGAGCTCGACGCGAAGATCGAGCGGCTCGAGGCCGCGATCGACGACGCGCACGACTGACCGGCGATCCGGCGTCGGCGTCAGCCGCTAAGCTGATCCGGTGAATCCCTCGACTGAATCGAGGGGTGCGGCGAAGTGGGCGCTCCTCTCCCTCGCCATCGGCAGCTTCGGCATCGGCATGACCGAGTTCGTCATCATGGGCCTGCTGCCCAACATCGCCGGCGAGCTGCTGCCCGGGCTCTGGGCGCGCAGCCAGGAGGACGCTCTCGGCCAGGCCGGCTGGCTGATCTCGCTGTACGCGCTCGGTGTCGTGGTGGGGGCTCCCACGATCGCGGGCTTCGTCGCACGGTTCCCGCGGCACCGCGTGATGATCGGCCTCGCGCTCGCCCTCACCGTCTTCAACGCCCTGACCGTCGTGCTGCCCACGTTCGAGCTCGTCGGCGTCTCGCGTTTCCTCGCCGGTCTCCCGCACGGCGCCTACTTCGGCATCGGCGCTCTCGTCGCCGCCGAGGTCATGGGTCCGGGCAACCGCGCCAAGGGCGTGGCGTTCATCCTCACCGGCCTCACGGTCGCGAACGTCGTGGGCGTGCCCCTCGGCACGTTCCTCGGCCAGCAGTGGGGGTGGCGAGCGGCGTTCGGCGTTGTCGCCCTCGTCTTCGCGATCGCCACGATCTGCATCCTCCTTTTCGTCCCGGAGCACCCGGGGACGCCGGGACGCACCATGAGGCAGGAGCTCGGGGTGTTCCGCATCCCTCAGGTCTGGTTCACGCTCGGCATCGGGTCGATCGGCTTCGGCGGATTCTTCGCCGTGTACAGCTACATCGCCCCGCTCGTCACCGAGGTCGCCGGATCGCCGGAGTGGGTGGTGCCGATCGTGCTCGTCCTCATGGGCATCGGAATGACGGTGGGCAACCTCGTCGGCGGCCACCTCGCCGACATCGACCTGCGCCGCACGCTGCTGTTCGGCCTCGCGGCCATGGCGGGGGTGTTCGTGCTGCTCGCACTGCTCTCGGCGTGGATCGTCACCCTCGCGCTGCTCGTGCTCGTGGTCGGCTTCGTCTCGGCAGCGCTGAGCCCGACCATCCAGACACGGCTCATGGATGTCGCCGGCGACAACCAGTCGATCGCCGCGGCCATCAACCACTCGGCCCTGAACATCGGCAACAGCCTCGGCGCCTTCCTCGGCGGCGTCGTGATCGCCGTCGGGTGGGGCTTCACCGCTCCGTCGTGGACGGGCGCGGCCTTGGCGCTCGCGGGTCTGTTGATCGCCCTGATCGCCTACCGCGCCGACGCGCGGCGTCCGGCACTCGTCTCCTGATCAGGTGCCCGACCCCGGAGTCGGCGTTCCTCCCCGGTCCGAGACCGCGCCCGTAGAGTGACGGGATGACCGATCTCGATGACCTTCCCGTCGCGGGCACCGTCGTACTGCTGCGACCCGGAGCGACCGTCGACGATCGCGCTGACGGGATCGAGGTGCTCCTCGTGCGTCGGCCCGGTCGCGGCTCGTTCGCCGATGCCTGGGTCTTCCCCGGCGGCAAGGTCGAGGAGTCGGATCGCAGGGCGGGCGACGACGAGGTCGACCGGGCGCGGCGCGCGGGCATCCGCGAGACCGAGGAGGAGGTCGGTCTCACGGTGGAGGATGTCGTCGTCCTGTCGCGGTGGCAGCCGCCGGTCGAGGCGCCCGTGCGGATCAGGACCTGGTTCTTCCTCGCCGCGGCCCCGGCGGGAGACCTGCGTCTCTCGGCCGACGAGGTCGTCGACGCGCGCTGGGTGAGCCCCGCACAGGCGCTCGCGCATCACGCGACGGGGGAGTGGACGCTGTTCCCGCCGACCTGGATGACGCTGAACCAGCTCAGCGCGACCGAATCCGTCGATCAGGCGCTCGCCGGGGCGGGCGCGGCGAGGCACTTCTCGACGCGCGTCCTCGCGGAAGGGGACGGCGCGGTCTTCGCCTGGGAGGACCTGCGTCTCGACACCCGGTCCCTGCCCTGGACGCTCAGCGAGGGCTGAGCGGCGCGTCGGGCGTCACGCCGCGAGCAGTCGGCGCAGATGCGCCCCCACGGCCTGCGTCTCGATGAGGAAGCCGTCGTGGCCGAAGTCGCTCACGAGCACCACGGCCTCGTCTCCGTCGATCGTGTGGGGAATGCCGCGAGCGATCCGGTGCTGGCCGTCGATGGGGAAGAGCCGGTCGCTGTCGATGCCGAGCACCAGCGTGCGCGCTGTCACGGCCGCCAGCGCCGCCTCGACGCCGCCGCGATCGCGACCGACGTCGTGCGAGTTCATGGCCTCGACCAGGGTGATGTAGCTGTTCGCGTCGAACCGCCGCGTGAACTTGTTGCCGTGGAAGTCGAGGTACGACTCGACCGCGAACCGGCCGCCGTGCCCCAGCGGCGACACATCGGACTGCCATGACCGCTGGAACCGCTGATTCAGCTCGATCGGGCTCCGGTAGTTCAGCAGAGCCATCCGTCGCGCGAGGGCGAGTCCCCGATGGGGCCCGTCCCCGTCGGAGAGGTCGTAGTACTCGCCGCCCAGGTAGCGCGGATCCATGCGGATCGTCTCGAGCTGCACGGTGTTCAGCGCGATCTGGTCGGCCGTGGTGACCGGGGGCGATGACAGCACGGCGAGCCTCTCGACGCGCTCGGGATGGGTGGCCGCCCACTCCAGCGCGTGCATGCCGCCCATGGAACCGCCGATCACGGCGGCCCACGTGTCGATGCCGAGAGCGTCGGCGAGGCGCACCTGAGCAGCGACCTGATCGCGGATCGTCAGGTACGGGAAGCGGGACGCCCACTCCGTGCCGCGCGGCGCGATGCTCGCGGGGCCGGTGGATCCCTGGCATCCGCCCAGCATGTTCGGTGCGATCACGAACCAGCGATCGGTGTCGAGCGCTGCCCCGGGGCCGACGATGTCCTCCCACCACCCCGCGGTCGGGTGGCCGGCGCCGGCTTCGCCGCGCACGTGACTGTCGCCCGTCAGCGCGTGCAGCACGAGGATCGCGTTGTCTCGGGCGGCGTTGAGCTCTCCCCACGACTCGAAAGCCAGACGGATGCCGGGCAGCTCGGCTCCGCTCTCGGTGCGGAATGCGCCGAAGGAGGCGAAGCGGCGACCGCCGAGGGGGTCGCCGTCGCGCCACGCGCCGGTCGCGGGCGGTCGCGCGCGGAGCAGCCGGACGTCGGCCTCCGTCACGGGTGCCGAGGGCACCGTGTCTTCAGAGGTCGTCTGCCAGTCCATGTCTCCATTCTCCCGTGACGGATGCGGCGGCGACGGAACGTTACGCCGCCCGGGAGCGTCGTCGCACCGGCCGCGGTCAGAGGCCGAACGTCGTCACGGTGGCGAGATGGTCGCTCTCACCGGCCCGCATCGTGCCGGACGACACGACGTCGAGGCCGCGCGCGAACACCTGGTCGATGCGGGTGAGCGGCAGCGCGGCCGGCCAGGTGAACCCGAGGGTGCCGTCGGTCGGCCTGACCCAGTCGAGCCGTCCTCGCAGGGCGCCCAGGGCGGGATCCGCCGACGCGGCGTTGAAGTCGCCGACGGCGACGACGGCGGCGGCCTCATCGGAGGCGACCCGGTCGGCGAGGTTCGCGAGCATGGTGTCGCGGCCCTGCTGCTGGCCGGGGCGCACGGAGGCGGCGTGCAGCACGTACACGACGACGTCGGCATCCGGCGTCTGCACGGTCACGCGCAGCGCGCGCTTCCAATCGAGGCCGAGGGTGAGTGCATCGGCGCTCGTCAGCGGATAACGGCTCCACACCCCGACCGTTCCGACGGCGTACGAGTGCGGGTATCGCTCGTCGAGTGCGGAGCGCGCCGCTGCGAGACTGTCGCCGTCGAGCTCGGTGAGGGTGATGACGTCGGGGGAGGACGCGGCGATCTCCTCGGCCGATGACGCGGCCCCGCCGGAGTGCGCGCGCACGTTCTGGCTCACGACCTGCAGCGTGGGCGCGTCGGTCGTCGTCGCGAACCCAGGGGCGGTGGGGAGGAGCGCCAGCAGCCAGACGAGAACGGGGAGGAGCAGGAGCAGCAGCAGACGGCGGGCGCGCACGAGCGCGACGACGACGAGGAGCCCCAGGAGGAGCCCCAGCCAGGGGAGGACGACGGATGCCGCGGTGCCGACGATGCCGGGAACCCACACCGCGAGGGTCGCGAGCAGTATCCCCGCCGCGCTCACGGCGATCGCCCGGGCGGCGGTCCGCTGACGAGAGCGGGCGGCGGTCGGCGCTGCGACGTCAGTCATGATGCTCCTCCGGGCGGGGATCTCCATTCTCGATGGTCGCGGCTGTACGCCCGCCGAACGCAGAAGTGCCCCGGGAGAGGCCCGGGGCACTTCTGCGGAGCACGCGGATCAGGCGCGAGCAGCCTCCGACACCCGGCGGGCCGCCGCCAGCGCCTGGTCGAGGTCGGCCTTGAGGTCGTCGATGTTCTCGATGCCCACCGACAGGCGCACCAGGCCCGGCGTGACACCGGCGGTGAGCTGCTGCTCGGGCGTCAGCTGGGCGTGCGTGGTCGACGCCGGGTGGATGACGAGCGAGCGCACGTCGCCGATGTTGGCGAGGTGGCTGAACAGCGACAGGCTGTTCACGAACTTGCGACCGGCCTCGACGCCGCCCTTGAGCTCGAACGACAGCACCGCACCCACGCCCTTCGGTGCGTAGCGGTTGGCTGCCGCGTACCAGGGGGACGAGGGCAGACCGGAGTAGTTGACGCTGGCGACGTCGTCGCGCCCGTCGAGCCACTCGGCGATCTCCTGCGCGTTCTGCACGTGGCGCTCGATGCGCAGCGACAGCGTCTCGATGCCCTGGATGAGGTTCCAGGCGCTCTGCGGAGCGATCGACGAGCCGAGGTCGCGCAGCAGCTGCACGCGGGCTTTGATGATGTAGGCCAGCGGATCGCCGACGGCGGTGGTGTAGCTCGCACCGTGGTACGAGGGGTCGGGCTCGGTCAGACCGGGGAACCTGTCGACGTTCTTCGACCACTCGAACGTGCCGCCGTCGATGATGACGCCGCCGATGGTGGTGCCGTGTCCGCCGAGGAACTTCGTGACCGAGTGCACGACGATGTCGGCGCCGTGCTCGAAGGGACGGATCAGGTACGGGGTGGCGATCGTGTTGTCGACGATCAGCGGCACGCCCGCCTCATGGGCCACGTCGGCGACGGTGCGGATGTCGAGGATGTTGATCTGCGGGTTGCCGATCGTCTCGGCGAAGAACAGCTTCGTGTTCGGTCGGACCGCGCGACGCCACTCCTCGGGGTCGTCCTGGTTCTCGACGAAGGTGACCTCGATGCCGAGCTTCGCGAGCGTGTACTTGAAGAGGTTGTACGTGCCGCCGTAGATCGAGCTGGAGGACACGATGTGGTCGCCGGCCTGGGCGATGTTCAGCACCGCGAACGTCGACGCCGCCTGGCCGCTGGAGAGCACGAGGGCGCCGGTGCCCCCTTCGAGGGCCGCGAGGCGCTGCTCCAGGACGTCCTGGGTCGGGTTCTGGATGCGGGTGTAGATGTTGCCGAACTCCGCGAGGGCGAAGAGGTTCGCCGCGTGGTCCGCGCTGTCGAACACGTACGAGGTCGTCTGGTAGATCGGCGTCGCGCGGGCCTTGGTGACCGGGTCGGGCGCTGCGCCGGAGTGGATCTGCTTGGTCTCGAAACGCCAGGTCTCGGGTGCGGACATGTGTTCCCCCTGGAACGGTCGGAAGGTCGGTGCGGCTGATGCCTTGCAGCGACAGTACGGAAGATCGTTGCGTGTCAACAATGACCGGGAAATGTGACGTAACAGTGTGCGCCCGCGTTTTCCTGCGGAACATCGTACGGTGGAGGGCATGGCGAACAGGCGTGCAGTGGTGACAGGGGCGAGCTCGGGGATCGGGGAGGCGACGGTGCGCGCACTGCGCGCCCGAGGGTGGGACGTCGTCGGCGTCGCCCGCCGTGAGGCCCGGCTCGCCACCCTCGTGGCGGAGACCGGCGCGTCCGCGATCGCCTGCGACCTCACGGACGCGGATGCCGTCGCCGCCCTCGTCGAGGAGCTCGACGCCACGGGTCCGGTGCACGCCCTGGTGCAGGTCGCCGGCGGTGCGCGCGGCACGGACCGCGTCGAGGACGGGTCGATCGCCGACTGGCAGTGGATGTTCGACGCGAACGTGCTGTCGAGTCAGCGTCTGGTCGCAGGGCTGCTTCCGCTGCTTCGTCGGGCGGCGGCCGTCGACGGGCACGCCGACACGCTCTTCGTGACCTCGACCGCCGCGCAGGTGGCCTACCCGGGCGGCGCGGGCTACAACGCCGCGAAGGCCGCTGAGTCGATGCTCGTGCACGCTCTGCGCCTCGAGCTCAACGGCGAGCCCATCCGCGTCTCCGAGGTGGCACCGGGCCTCGTGCACACCGAGGAGTTCACCCTCAATCGCCTCGGCGGCGACAAGGCGGCTGCGGAGGCCGTGTACTCGGGTGTCGAGCAGCCGCTGCTCGCCGAGGACGTTGCCGACGTGATCGCGTACGCGCTCGACGCGCCCGGACACGTGAACCTCGACCTCGTCACGATGCGACCGGTCGCCCAGTCGGCGAACCACCTGCTGGCGCGGGGGCCGCTCCGCGTGCGCATGGTCGACGAGCGATGACGGCGCGGACCCTCGCCCAACTCGCCGCCGACGGCGTCATCGACCAGGGATGGGCCGACGCCCTCGCCCCCGAGCAGGACACGATCACCGCGCTGGGGCAGCGGCTGCGCTCCGAGCAGGCCGAGGGGCGCGGGTACCTCCCCGCGGGCGGTGACGTGCTGCGGGCGTTCCAGCGCCCGCTCAGCGACGTGAAGGTGCTGATCACCGGGCAGGACCCGTACCCGACCCCCGGGCATCCCATCGGGCTCTCGTTCGCGGTGGAGGGGCACGTGCGCCCGCTCCCGCGGAGTCTCGGCAACATCTACCGGGAGCGCGAGAGCGACCTCGGCCTCCCGCCCGCGCCGCACGGCGATCTCACCGCGTGGAGCGATCAGGGGGTCCTGCTGCTCAACAGGGTGCTCACCGTGCGTCCCGGCGAGGCCGCTTCGCACCGCGGCTGGGGCTGGGAGAAGGTCACCGAGCTCGCGATCCGCGCCCTCGTCGCGCGCGACCGGCCGCTCGTCGCGATCCTCTGGGGGAAGGATGCCGCGAATCTGCAGCCGCTCCTCGGAGACACCCCCGTCATCGCCTCGGCGCACCCGTCGCCGTTGTCGGCGAGCCGCGGCTTCTTCGGCTCCCGGCCGTTCTCCCGCGCGAATGCGCTGCTCGCAGAGCTCGGTGCCGAACCGGTCGACTGGCGCGTCGAGGGGGAGCGGCCCCTAAGCTGATCGCATGCAGTTCGAGCCGGGGGACCGTCGTCGCGTCCTGCCGCGCCATCTGCGCCCGCAGCAGGCGCCGGACGTCTTCTCGTACAGCATCCGACCCGCGCGCTCGGCCGACCTGGGGCACGTCCGGGAGATCTACAACCACTTCGTGAGCAACTCGGTCGTGACGCTCGACGAACGGCGCAGCAGCATCCCGTACTGGCGGGAGAAGTTCGCGTTCCTCAGCAGGCTGGGCCTGCCGTTCCTCGTCGCGGTGTCGCCCTCGGGCGTCGTGCTCGGATACGCGCTCGCCCAGCCGTGGGCGGGGAAGAACGCGTACAGGTACACGGTCGAGGACTCGATCTACCTCGGCCCAGGTGCCGGCGGAAAAGGACTGGGGAAGGCGCTCCTGCAGGCGCTCATCGACGCCTGCGAGCAGCTCGGCATCCGGGAGATGGTCGCCGTGATCAGCGACAGCAAGGCGGAGGCGTCGATCAGACTGCACGAGCGGCTCGGGTTCGTCGAGGCCGGGCGCATGGGTCGCGTCGGGCACAAGTTCGGCCGAGACCTCGGCACGGTCTACATGCGGCGAGCGCTGAAGCCGACCAAGCGTCGGCGACTCTTCGGGGGACCAGCAACCCGCTGACACCGCGTCGTGCCCGCTCAGGGCTCGGGGCGGGGGATGACGGGGATCGCCGCCAGCAGAGCGCGGGTGTAGTCCTGGGTGGGCCGCAGCAGCACATCGGCCGTCGGACCCTTCTCGACGACGTGTCCGTCCTTCATGACCACGACGGTGTCGCAGAGATTCTGCACCACCCCGATGTCGTGGGAGACGAGCAGCAGCGTGAGGTCGGTCGTGCGCCGCAGCTCGATCAGCAGGTCCAGGATCTGCGCCCGCACCGTGACGTCCAGGGCCGAGAGCGGCTCGTCGCCGACGAGGATCCGCGGGCGGTGCACGATCGCACGGGCGAGCGCGATGCGCTGGCGCTGACCGCCGGAGAACTCGTGCGGGTACCGCTCTGCCGTCTCCGGGTCCAGACCGACCTGCCCGAGGACCTCCCGCACCCGCGCCGGATGGTCGCCCTCGATGCCGAGGGCCCACAGCGGCTCCCGGATGATCTGCCCCGCCGTCATACGGGGATCGAGCGAGGCGTACGGATCCTGGAACACGAGACCCGTCTCACGGCGGAGCCAGTGCAGGGAACGAGCGGATGCCGTGGCGTCGACGCGCCTGCCTCCGACGTCGACCGTGCCGGTCGTCGGCGTGTCCAGGCCGAGCAGCAGCCGAACGAGCGTCGACTTGCCCGAGCCTGACTCGCCGATGATGCCGACCGAGGACCCCTCGGCGACATCGAGGTCGGTGGGGGACAGCGCCGTCTGCCGTCGTGCGCGCTCGAACGCGGCACGCCGGGGGACCACGAAGTCGCGGCTCAGACCACGGGCCTCGATCAGGCTCATGGGGTCCCTCCCTCCGGGCGCCACAGGGTCGCGGTCGCATCGCGCAGCAGCCCCTGCGTGATCGGCGAGGTCGGTGCGCTGAGCAGCGTGGCGACGGGCGCCTGCTCGACGACGCGTCCGTGCTCCAGCACGACGCCGTGCGTGGCCACGTGAGCGAGCACGGCGAGATCGTGGGTGATGAACACGAGCGACATGCCCTGGTCCGCGACGAGCGACAGCAGCAGCGACAGGATCTCGGCTTGGATGGTCACGTCGAGCGCCGTCGTCGGCTCGTCGGCGATGAGCAGACGCGGCCGGCAGGCGAGCGCCATCGCGATGGCGACGCGCTGCCGCTGGCCGCCGGACAGCTGGTGCGGGTAGCGGTCGATGATCGATGAGGGGTCGGGCAGACGCACCCGTGCCGCCTCCTGCACCGCGCGCTCCCGCGCCTGCCTGCGACCGATGCCCTCGTGGATGCGGATCGACTCGGCGATCTGCCTCCCCACGGTGCGAATCGGGTTCAGCGCGGTGCGAGGCTCCTGGAACACGATGCCGATCTCATCGCCGCGCAGTCGGGCGAGCTCGCGATCCGGCATCCCGATCAGCTCCGTGCCGTTCCACCGGACGCTGCCGCTCGCGGTCGCGCCGTCGGGGAGCAGCCCGAGCACGGCGAGGGCGGTGAGGGACTTGCCCGATCCGGACTCGCCGATCAGACCGAGCCTCGCACCGTCAGGGACCGCGAACGAGACGCCGTCGACCACACGGCGCCCGTCGATCTCGACGACGAGACCGTCGACCTCGAGGCTCATGCGACCACCGCCGGAGTGTGCGTCTCGGCGGCCCGATGCCGCAGGGTCGGGTCGGTGGCCTCGCGGAGCCCGTCGCCGAGGAGGTTCAGCGCGAGCACCGTGATCGTGATCGCGAGTCCTGGCCAGATCACCGAGAGCGGGTGCACGCCGATGTAGCGCTGCAGATCGGAGAGCAGCAGACCCCAGCTGGGCTCGACGACCGAGGCTCCGAAGCCCAGGTACGACAGGCCGGCTTCGGCCAGCACCGCGACGGCCATCGACCACGACAGCTGGACGATGAACACCGGGGCCACGTTCGGCAGCAGATGGCGCACGAGGCTCTGGCCGGCGGTGAGGCCGGCGGCCCGCGCCGCGAGGATGAAGTCGCTCTGCTGTACGCGCCGCAGCTCGGGCCGCGTGACACGGGCGATGTTGACGCCGAAGCCGATGCCCACCGACCAGATGACGACCCACAGAGAGCCGCCCCAGACCGAGGAGATCATCATGGCGATGAGCAGCACGGGGAAGGCGATGAGGATGTCGACGAGCACGGCGACGGTCTCTCTCAGCCAGCGCGAGGTGAGGGCGCCGAGCGCCGCAAGGGCGATGCCCACCACGGTGGCCACCAGCCCGGCGCCGACGCTCACGAAGACCGTGGTGCGGGCTCCGGCCATGAGCAGGCTGAGGATGTCGCGACCGGTGTCGTCGGTGCCGAGCAGATGCGGCCAGCTCGGCGTCGCCCAGCGAGACCGCAGATCGGAGTCCTGGGGATCGAACGGCGTCCAGAAGAGCGAGAGGAGGGCGGTCGCGGCGATGACGGCGACCACGATCACCCCGAAGCGTCCCGTGCCGCTGCGCCAGAGCCGGGCGAACCAGTCGGACATCAGGCCTCCCTCTGCCGCGGGTCGATGGCGCGGTGGACGAGGTCGACCACGAATCCGACGACGAGCACGAACCCGGTGAGGACCAGCAGCTCGCTCTGCACCTTGACGAGGTCGCGTGTGCCGACGTCGGTGACGAGCATGCGGCCGATGCCCGGGAGGGTGAACAGCTGCTCGATGACGACCGAGCCCACGATGATCCCGGCCACCTGCAGGCCGAGTACCGTCACGATCGACAGTCCGACGGCCGGGATGCCGTGCGAGACGAGCGCTCGCGTCCGGGTCAGGCCCTTCGCGGCCGCCGTGCGCACGAAGTCCTGGCCGGCGGCCTGGAGGGTGGCGCTGCGGACGAACCGCATGAGCATTGCGCCCTCCACGATGCCGATCGTCAGCGCCGGGAGCAGCAGCGACTCGAGCGCCTTGCCCGGGGTGCTCCAGCCGGTGCGCGGGAAGCCCTGCGGGGGGAGCCAGCCCAGCCACACCGAGAAGACGACGATCAGCATCATGCCCGCCCACACGACGGGTACGGCGGCCAGGGCCTGGGCGCCCACGCTGAGCGCGGTCCCGGCCCGTCGACCGCGCTGCAGAGCCGCGAGGATGCCGAAGGGCACAGCGATCAGCACGGCGATGAGCAGCGACAGGATGCCGAGCGGCACCGTCACCTGCGCCTTCTGCGCGAGCTCTTCTCCGACCGATGCGCCCGAGAGCAGGGAGGTCCCGAGGTCGCCGCGGAAGAGGCCGCCGATCCACTCCGCGTACTGCGCGGGCAGCGGACGGTTGAGTCCGAGCGACTCGCGCAGGGCCTCGACCTCGGCGGGCGACGCCTGGGTCCCCGCGATCAGCTGAGCGACGTCGCCGGGGAACACGCGGAGGGTGAGGAAGATGATGACGCTCGACACGAGGAGCCCTGCGACGAGCAGGGCCCCTCGGACGAGCGCGTAGCGGATCACGGAGTGCGCGTCGCCGTCACTTCTCGGCGGCGACGGTGACGCCGGCGAGGTTGATGCGCGAGTTGATGGAGTCCTGCGGGAAGCCCTTCACCACCGGGCTCACGGCGGTGATCGTCGCCCCGTTGTAGAGCCAGTCCGCCGCGTGGTCCTCCGACACGATGCGCGCCGCCTGCGCGAGCAGCTTCGCCGATTCGTCGGGGTCCACCTCGGCGAGGGCCTTCGAGTACAGGTCCTGCACCTCGGAGTTGTCGTAGCCGAAGTAGTACTCGGGGTCGGCGAAGTTGCCGAAGTCGCGCGGCTCGACGTGCAGCACGAAGCTGAGGTCGTAGTCGTGGTTCGTGTACACGTCCTCCAGCCAGGTCGGGAACTCGACGGAGTCGACCTTCAGCGTGACGCCGACCTTCTGGAAGTCGGAGATCAGGACCTTGGGCACGGTCGTGCCGTAGAAGCTGGGGATCGTGAGCGTCAGCTCCAGGTCTTCCTGACCGGCCTCCTTCAGCAGCTCCTTCGCCTTCTCGGGGTCGTAGGAGATCACGTCGGAGAGGTCCTCGTAGCCCGGGTCGAGCTCCGGGATGGGACCGTACAGCGTGGAGCCGGCGCCGACCGCCTCGACGAGACCCTCGTGGTCGATCGCCAACCGGAGCGCCTCGCGCACGCGCACGTCGTCGAGCGGCGCCTTGGCGTTGTTGAACGCCAGCGTCGCCTTGTCGGTCGTGCGGCCGGTGGTGAGGGTGAAGTCACCTGAATCCTCGAGCTGAGGAGCGAGGTTCGGGTCGACGGCCGTGAGGACCTGCACGCCGCCGTCGAGCGCGGTGTTCACGCCCGCCGTGAAGTCCGGGATGTACTGGAACTCGACCTCGGCGACGCCGGCCGGCTCGCCCCAGTACGCGTCGTAGCGCGCGAACGTGATCGTGCTGCCCTTGTTCCACCGCGAGAGCGTGAACGGGCCCGTGCCGTTCTCGGCGGTCTTGAGATCCGTCGCGTCGCCCGTCTGGAACACGAGACCGGCGGGACCGGTCAGCGAGAACAGGAAGTTCTGGTTGGGCTCGGCGAGGACGATCTGCACGGTCGTCGGATCGGGGGCCGTGATCGACGCGACGGAGGCGAACTCGGCGTTGCCCTGCAGCGTCGCGTCGGTGCGCACGGCCTCGTACGAGGAGACGACGTCGGCCGACGTGAGAGCCGTGCCGTTGTGGAAGGTGATGCCGTCGTTCAGCGTGAACGTGTAGGTCAGGCCGTCGTCCGACACCTCGTAGTCGGAGGCGAGGCGAGGGACGATCTGGTTCTCCTCGTCGCGGCTCACCAGACCCTCGTAGATGTTGTCGATGAGGATCTGCTCGATCGCTGCTCCGCTGGTGTGGCGGATGTCGAGGTTGGTCGGCTCGAGGACGAGGCCGACCTGCAGCGTCGCGTCGGGATCGGGGTCGCCGACCGGAGCGGTGCTCTCGGGCTCGGCGGTGCCGGTGCAGGCGCTCAGGATGACGGCGCTCGCCGCGATCGCGGAGATCAGCGCGAGTCGCCTGGTACGTCGGAACATGGGTGGGATTCCTCTCGGTGCGGCAGTTGCTGTGTGCCGATGGATCGAGCCTAGGGACGAGTCGGAGGGGTGGGGGTCGGTTCGGGAACGGAACGTCACAATTCGTGCGGGAGACGCTCGGCGATCAGCGCTGCGAGCTCGCGGGGCGCGGTCTCCTGGACGTTGTGCGTGGCGTCGAGCGCGATCACGGTCGCGTGGGGGAGGCGGCGGGCGAAGTCATCCGCCTCCTCCGCGGTAACGAACCCGCGCTCCGCCCGCACGAGGGTGACGGCGGCGTCGGTGCGCGCGAGGTCGTCCCATCCAGCGGCGCTGAGCACGGACGGCGCCGACGCCTCGCCGGGGTCGTGGGCGGCGAGGGCCTGAGCGGCGAGGTGGGCGAAGTGGTGCTTCCACTCGATGCGGCCGTCGTCTCGCACGCGCGTGTTGAGGAACACGCCGCGCTCGGTGTCGGGACGGGTGCCGCCGAAGCCGAAGGCGATGGCCCTGTCGACGAGTTCGTCGCGGGTCGCGAAGTCCGTGGGGCCGGCGTAGAACTCCCGCAGAGCCGCAGGGCCGGCCGAGGTGTCGATGCCCGGGGTGATGTCGACGACCACCAGGGCAGCGACGAGGTCGCGGCGTGCGGCAGCGAGTGCGGCTCCGGTGAGCCCGCCGAGCGACTGCCCGACGACGAGCTGCGGCCGGTCGGCCCAGGCGTCGAGAGCGGCTGCGACGTCGATGGCGAGAGTGCGCGGCGTGTAGTCGAGGTCGTCCCGCCAGGCGGAGTCGCCGTGGCCGGCGAGGTCGATCACGAGCGCGGGCTGTCCGAGGGCGAGAACCGTGGTGTCCCACGTGTGGGCGTTGAGTCCGGCGCCGTGCAGGAAGGTGACGCGCGGCGGCTCTGTGCCGTACCGGAGCCCGCTCACCTGACGTCCGTCGGGGAGAGGGAGGACGAGACGCTCGACGCCGGGGACGGGAACGCCCAGGGACTCGGCCTGCGCGGGAAGATAGCTGAACTCGCTGATGTCGGTCGCCACGTGTTCATTCTGCTCCGCCGGACGCGCGCGGCGGAAATGCGAGATCATTCTGCACACTTCCTATCGGTATAGACTTGGCGCATTGCTGAGAAGTTGTCGCTTTCTGTGGTCTCTCTGCATTTTTGCGGCCCGCTAGTCTCCCGCCGTCCCCACACCGCCGCGGAATATCATGGATGCATGACCGAGACGCGGGTGCACCTCTCCAAGACCGAGCCGACGGCCTACCAGGCTCTGGACGCCTTCTCGAAGACCGTGGGTCAGATCTGCGCGGCGAACGGGATCGACGACCGCCTCAAGGAGATCGTCATGATCCACTGCTCGCAGCTCAACGGCTGCGCGTACTGCACGCGCGTGCACGTCGACCGCGCCACGGCGGCCGGCATCGACACCGACACCATGATGCAGATCGCGACCTGGCGCGAGAGCGACGTCTTCACCGAGCGGGAGCAGGCGGCGCTGGAGCTCGCAGAGGCGTTCACCTTCATCTCCGAGGACGGCATCTCCGACGACGTCTACAACCGTGTCGGCGCGATCTTCACCGAGAAGGAGTACGCGGCCCTCAGCTGGGCGTGCATCTCGATCAACGCCTTCAACAGGGTCGTGATCGCTGGCCGCTACCCGGTGCCGCCACGCACGCCCCAGGCGCAGGCATGACGATCCTCGACATCGACGGCGTCACCAACGTCCGCGACGTCGGAGGGATGCCGGCCGAGGGCGGACGCATCCGCTCCGGCATCCTATTGCGATCCGGTCAGCTGTCCGGTGCCACGACCTCCGGCGCCGACGCCCTGCGGCACCGTGTCAACCGCATCGTCGATCTCCGCGACGGGGAGGAGGTCGCTGCCGAGCCCAGCGGGATCGAAGGGCCGGAGACGACGCATCTGCCCCTGTTCCTCGGCTCGGTGCGGTCGTTCTTCGAGAGCGACACGAGCCTCGACGACCTGTACCTGCACCTGCTCGAGGAGAGCGGTGATCGCCTGGTCGCCGCCATCCGCGTCATCGCGGAGGGGGAGCCGACGCTCGTGCACTGCACGGTCGGCAAGGACCGCACGGGAGTCACGGTCGCCCTGGCGCTCTCCGCTGTCGGCGCAGACCGGGATGCGGTGATCGACGACTACGCTCTGACCGAATCGCAGCTGCCAGCCGAGCGGTCCCGGCGCATCGCCGCCTACCTGCGCAGCCAGCACCCGGAGGCCGTGCACGCTGTCGCCCTCGCGACCCAGTCGCCCGCCGAGGTCATGCGCACCCTGCTCGCGGTGGTCGACGAGCGCTGGGGGTCGGCGGCCGGCTACCTCCGGGCGAACGGGATGACGGATGCCGAGCTCGCGGCCCTTCGATCGACACTCGTCGAAGCGGTCGGCGAAGAAGGTTAGGCAAGCCTTCACTTGGTGTACGATCGAAGCATCATGAGTGCTTCCCTCGACACCCGCAGCTCGCGCGCCGAACGCCGCGCCGCTCGCCGTCGCGCGCACCACCTCGTGACCGCCGACGAGAACTCCCTCGCCGAGCTGGAGGCCTTCCTCGCGACTCTGCCGCTGTGCGCCTCCGGCCGCATCTTCATCGAGGTCGCGCAGGCATCGGACATCGGAGTGATCGACGCCCCCGGGCGCATGACCGTCACCTGGCTCGCTCGCGACCGCCGCTCGGGCGCGCCCGGCACCGGTCGCTCCTGCGCACCGGGGCAGGCCCTCACGCGCGCGACCTGCGCCTGGGCCGACGAGATGCTGTGCGATGACGAGGACGAGACGCACATCACGCTCCTGGGCGGCTACCTCGGCACCGCCGACATCGTCGAGCACCTCACGGGAACGCTCGACGTCGACGCGCACCGCATCCACGCGCCCGAGCGCTTCGGCCTGCTGCCCTCCGACCACTGATCTTCTCCGAGGGTCGAGGCGGTCGCTGATTCGAGGTCGCCGGCTCCGGTGAGCTGACCGCGTGTGTCCTCGTGTGCGCGGCTGCGAGTCAGCGCGTCCGACGGACGTAGTTCCCGTCCTCGAGGCCGGCCTCGATCTCGAAACGATTGCGCAGCGGATCGCGGCCCGCGAACAGGTACAGCACCGGCATGAGGAATCCGTAGCGGAGCCACTGCGCCTTGTGCACGGCCTCGTGCCGCAGCATCGCCTCGCTCGGCTGCGCGTCGCCGGTGAGGAAGCATCCGCCCACGCACACGCCGCCGCGGTTATACGTCCACCGGGGCATCCCGCGGAACACCCAGAGGCCGGCACGGCGCTCGACCGGTCCCGTGCTCCACAGCGACCCCCAGACCCACCCGACGCCGGTGCCCCACCAGTAGCCGAGTCGGCTGATCGGAGAGCGCAGCAGGAACGAGGGGATGCGTCGGTCGAGGCGTCGACCGCGCTCCAGCGCCCGCTCGGCGACGGGCCGCCAGTCGGCGGTCATGCGACCGCTCCGACGAGTCGCAGCAGGGCGCTGAGGTCGTCGACGGCGTCGGCAGGGGAGCGCGGCGCGAAGCCCGCGATCGTGGCGCCCGCCAGGGGGACGCGCTCGCGCAGCGCGCGGATCGATGCGCTCAACGCGGCCGGCGTGACACCGAACGGCGCAGCGTCGGACACTCCGGTCATCTCCGAGGGGTCGAGCACATCGACGTCGATGTGCACCCAGACGCGCGTCGCGCCGGTCGCAGCCACGGCCTCCGCGAGTGCGTCCGGTCGATCGAGGTCGGTCACGGAGAGGCGGCGGAGACCGTCGAGCACGGGAACCTCCTCGTCGTCGAGGGTGCGCATCCCGACCGCGACGACCCGGTTGCGCGGGATGCCGGGGGAGAGCGCGAGCTGCGGCTCGCCCTCGCCGAGGACGGCGCGGAGCGCCATCCCCGAGAACGCCCCGGACGGGGAGGACTCGGGCGAGTGCAGGTCGCCGTGTGCATCGCACCACACGACGGCGATGTCGTCGGTCCCGCCGGGCAGCGCGTCGAGGGCGGCGACCGTGACGCTGCAGTCGCCGCCGATCACGACCGTGTCGGCGGTCATGCTCTCGGCGACGAGCTCACGCGTGCGGCGCAGCGCGCTGAGACGTCGGACACCGGTGCCGAGCGATTCGCCGGCCTCGACCGGCACGTCGAGCACGGTCGTCGCGGCGCGCGGCAGATCGCCCGCGATCGCGGACGCACCATCGACGAGCAGCATCGCACGAGCCGCCGGTGAACCCTGCCACTGGGGCACGACGAGGAAACGCACCATGTCTCCCTCCCGGGGAAGTGCTGATGCCCCGGACGAGCTCGTCCGGGGCATCAGCGGGGTGTATCAGGAGCCTTCGATGGCCTGGCGCGACGCGGTCGAGCCGCCGGCCTTCAGCTCGGCGAGCCGAGCCTCGACCTCGGTGAGCTCGCCGAGGTCTTCGAGGCTCTCAAACTGGGCGTCGAGGCTCGACGCGGCGAGCTCGGCCTTGCCCTGCGCGAGTGCCTCCTGGCGGCGCACCTTGTCTTCGAAGCGGCCCAGTTCGCTGGTCGGGTCGAGGACGTTGATCGACGACACCGCATCCTGCACCTTGGTCTGCGCCTCGGCGACCTTGGCGCGGGCGAGGAGCTCGCTGCGCTTGTTCTTCAGGTCGACGAGCTTCTCCTTCATGCCGTTGAGGCCGGACTTGAGCTTGTCGACGATCTCGGTCTGCGCGGCGATCTGCGGCTCGGCACCGGTCGCCTCGCGCTCGGCGCTGATCTGACGCTGCAGCGCGATCTTCGCGAGGCTGTCGAACTTGTCGGCGTCTGCCGCGTTGCCGTTCGAGCGCATCTCGTCGGCCTTGCGGCTGGCGGCGAGAGCCTTGTTGCCCCACTCGGTGGCCGCCTGGACGTCTTCCTCGTGGTCGCGCTCGAGGAGGCGGAGGTTGCCGATGGTCTCGGCGATGGCGGACTCCGCGTCCGCGATGCTGTTGGTGTAGTCGCGGACGAGCTGGTCGATCATCTTCTGCGGGTCCTCGGCGGAGTCGAGGAGCGAGTTGATGTTCGCCCGGACGAGGGTCGAGATACGTCCGAAGATGGACTGCTTGGTCATGCGTGTTCCTTTCAGAGGGTCGTAGTCGAGGTCTGGGTGTCAGGGGGTATGCGGTTCAGAAGCGTCGACCTCCCGAACGGCCGCTGCGGCCACTGGACCGCCCGCCGCCCCCGAAGCCGGAGCTGCGGAATCCGCCGCTGCCGCTGGAACGCCAGCTGCTGCGGCGTGAGGAGCCGCCTCCGCCGCCGCCTCCGGAGAGCAGCCCGCCGATGATGCCGCCGAGGATGTCGCCGCCGAGGCCGGACCCGCCGCCTCTGCTGCCGCCGCCCCCGCCGAAGACGCCGCCACCGCCCCAGCCGTCGTTCTCATAGCGGGAGGGGTTCATCGCGGCGACGTCCGCCTGAGCGGATGCCGTCGCCTGGCGCGCGAGGTCGAGGGCGCGACCCGCCTCGGTGAGCGCGGCCTCGGGATTCGACGGGCGGAGGTTCAGCGCCTGGGTGAGCGTCGACTCGGCCTGCGAGAGTCGGGTTCGTGCGGTCGACCCCACCGTGCCTCGGCGCGTCTCGATGTACTCGCGCGCGGCGCGGATCTCGGACTCGGCCTGCGCCAGGGTCTGCTCCATCATCTGCTGCACGCGTCGGGCGCGCTCCACGGCCTGCGTGCCCTGCGCGATGGCGGCGTCGATCTGCGTATTGGCCGCGGTGAGCGCGTCGAGCATCCGCTGTGGGTTGCGCCCGGCGCCGGTGCTGCCGGCCTGCGCCTGCTGCAGCTGCTGAGCCGTCGCGGCGGCGATGCCCGCGATCGTCCCGGTGGAGTCGGGCAGCTGCTGGGCGGCGGCGATGTCGGCCTGCAGTTCGGCCATCAGGGCCTGCGCCTGCGACTCGATGCGTCCGAGATCGGCGCCGAGGTCGGTGATGGCCTTGACGAGCTGCGCGGCCTGCGCGACCGACTGCTCGGCGGTGCGGATCGCGAACGCCGCCTCTCCGGTGCGGCCGTCGGTGATCGCCTGTGCGGCCGCGGCGATCGAGCGGTCGGCGAGGGCTGCCCGTTCGGCCGCCTGCGCGGGGTTGTCGATCACGGTGCCGAGCGCCTGCTGGTCGTAGGTCGCGGCGAGGCCCGCCAGTGCGGCCTCCGCGCCCGCCAGGACCGGGTCGAGGGCCGCCCGCTCGCCACGCACGCGCTCGAGCTCCTGCGGCGCGTTCTGCTCCAGTTCTCGGAGCGCATCGAAGGCCTCGGTGTTGTCATCGAGCACGTCGTCGATCTCGTCGCAGAGCTGGATGATGCGGATGTGCCAGGCGCGACGGTCGTAGACGGTGTCCTCGATCTCGTCGTCGAGCTTCTGCTTGAGGTCGAACGCCTCCGACATCTTCGCCTTGGCCGTCTCGACGGCTCCGCTGAACTCGGCGGTCGCGGCCTCGCCGAACTGCGCCACGGCGAAGCCGAGCTCCTCGCGACTGGAGGTGATCGCGTCGTCGGCCTGCACGAGTGCGGCGCCGGCCTGCGTCTGCACCTGCTCGTCGGTGAGGGTGGAGAAGGGATCGGCGGGATCGGGCTTCTCGGGCATCGCGCCTCGGGCACGGATCGCCGCGTTGCGTCGTGCTCGCCGCACGAGGGCGATGACGAGCCAGACGAGGAGCGCGAGCACGACGATTCCCACGACGATGAGGGTCGCGCGCAGCGCCCCGGCGCCGCCGTCGCCCTGGATCTCGTCGGCGGCGGTCATGATGGCGCCGCTCCAGTCCTCATCCCGCATCTGCGGGAGGATCTTGTCTTCGATGCCGTCGAGCTTCCCTCCGCTCAGCGGGCCGTCGGAAGCGGCGGAGATGTAGTAGTTCCGGCCCTCGACGGCCACCGCGAGCAGGTACTGATCCGACCCGAGCCCGTTGGCGTCCGCCACCGTGTCGGCCCACCGGACGCTGTCGGACGGAGCGGTGAAGTCGTCGACGAACACGACGAAGAGCTCGACCGATGAGGCCTCGCTGAGCTGCTCGAGGCGATCCTCGATCGCCTGCTCGTCGCTCGCGCTCAGCACGCCGGCCTGATCGGTGACGAAACCGGAGTCGAGGGTCACCGGCTCGGTGGCGGAGGCGATCGGAGCGGACAGGCTCACGATGGCCGTCGTCAGTGCGGCGGCAGCCAGCGCGAGAAACCGTGTCTTCATCGTCTTCCCTCCGACCGGCAGCCGAGCCCCATGGCACGAGTCTATGCACTGAGTCCGACACGCGACAGCATCCGAGCGCGGATGAGCGTTCGCCGTCAGCGGAGACACATACGCTGGAAGGCATGGACGACAGGTACGGATCCGACGTGCTCGCGACGGGGTGGAGAGACCGGGGCAAGAAGCCGGTTCCCGACGTCGCGGCGGAGATCGACCTCGTGGTCGAGGTCGCCTCCGACGGCTTCTGCGGTGCGGTCACGCGTGTGCAGGGCGGGAACGTCGAGCTCGAGGACCGCCTCGGGCGGAAGCGCCTGTTTCCGCTCGGCGGCGGGTTCCTCATCGACGGTGCCGCGGTGCGGCTCACGCCCCCGGCGGCGAGGCAGCAGGGCGCGAAGCGCACGGCATCCGGGTCCTTCGCGATCGCAGACCAGCGGGCACGGATAGCCCTCCCCAGCCGCATCCTCGTCGAGGGCCGTCATGACGCCGAGCTCGTCGAGAAGGTGTGGGGCGCCGACCTGCGGGTCGAGGGCGTCGTCGTGGAGTACCTGCAGGGCGTCGATCTGCTCGATGAGCTCCTGGCGGAGGAGCCTCCGAGCGCCACCCGCCGCTACGGCGTGCTCGTCGACCACCTGGTGCCCGGATCCAAGGAGTCGCGGATCGCGGACGCCGTCGCCCGGGGACCGCACGGCCGGCACGTGAAGATCGTCGGCCACCCGTTCGTGGACGTCTGGCAGTGCGTCACGCCGCGCGCCCTCGGCATCAGGGCCTGGCCGGAGATCCCGCGGGGGATCGACTGGAAGACCGGCATCTGCCGCGCCTTCGGCTGGCCGCACGAGACCCAGGCCGACACCGCGCGTGCGTGGCAGCACATCCTCTCGAAGGTGCGCACCTACCGGGATCTGGAGCCGGCGCTGCTCGGTCGCGTCGAGGAGCTCATCGACTTCGTGACCGCCCCGGCATCCTGAGCGCGATCGGTCGCCGACTACCCTGGAGTCATGCCCGAACCCCGCACCTTCCGTGACGAACCGGTGTCGTTCGTGCGCCGCAGCGGCCGGATGTCCGACGCCCAGGAGCGCGCTTTCGAGGAGCTCGGCCCGCACTACCTGCTCGACGTCCCCCGCGACGTCGCATGGACCTCGGTGCACCCCGAGGCGCGCCTCGACCCCGCGGTCGAGTACGGCCGCGATGCCGACCTGTACGTCGAGATCGGCTCGGGCCAGGGGCACGCGATCGTCGCGGCCGCCGCCTCCCGACCCGAGGACGACTTCCTCGCGGTCGAGGTGTTCCGCGCTGGTCTCGCGCGCACGATGCTCGACGCCGATCGTGAGGGCGTCAGGAACCTGCGCGTCGTCGAGGCGAACGCCCCCGAGGTGCTCGCGTCGTATCTCCCCGAGGGTGCCGCCGCCGAGGTCTGGGTGTTCTTCTCCGATCCCTGGCACAAGAAGAAGCACACCAAGCGCCGTCTCATCCGGCCCGGTTTCGGGGCGACGGCGGCGCGTGCCCTGCGCGACGGGGGTCTGCTGCGGCTCGCCACGGACTGGGAGGACTACGCGCTGCAGATGCGCGAGGTGCTCGACGCCGAGCCCGACTTCGAGCGCGCGTTCGAGGGGGAGTGGGCCGAGCGCTTCGAGGGGCGTGTCATGACCGCCTTCGAGCGGAAGGGCATCGCGAAGGGGCGCGACATCCGCGACCTCGTGTACCGACGCACGCCGCGCGGCGCGTGACCGCGATGACGAGCGACGCAGCGGTGTGGCCGGGCATCGCCCCCGCGGTGCTCGTGTGCCTCGCCGCCCCGTCCTTCTTCGTGCTGCAGACGCCGTGGCTCGGCTGGGCGCTCCTGGCCGTCGGCATCCTGTCGGCGTGGCTCGTGGAGAGGACGCGTCCCCGGGTGCCCGACCAGGTCGTCAGCGTGGGGTCGCGCCCGGAATCCGCACGCGTGATCGGCGTGCGCCGCGAACCGTCGCTCACCCGCGATCTCTCACTCATCGCGCTCGGGATGCTGATCGTCAGCGTCATCCCGCTCGCCGCCGAGCTCGACAACCTCGCGATGCTGCGCTTCACGCTGGCTCTGGGCGGAGCCGTCGCCGTGCCGTACCTCGTGTCGCGCTTCGTGTTCCGCGACCGCGCGATCAGCTTCCCGTGGCGCTCGGGCACGCGCTGGGGCCGACTGCAGTGGGGCTGGCTCGTCGCCGTGCTCGTGCTCGGCTGGCTGATCCTGCCGTTCTACTTCATCACGAGCGGGGTGTACCAGAACTGGCCCGTGGTCGACACTCCCGACCTCATCGCGCGGCTGTTCGTCGGCGTCGGCGCGGTCGGCATCTGGGACGAGCTGTTCTTCATCTGCACGGTGTTCGCGCTGCTGCGCCGGCACTTCCCCGACGCCCTCGCGAACGTGCTGCAGACGATCGTGTTCGTGTCGTTCCTCTGGGAGCTCGGATACCGCGCATGGGGGCCGGTGCTCACGATCCCGTTCGCACTGCTGCAGGGATTCATCTTCCTGCGCACGCACTCGCTCGCCTACGTCGTCACCGTGCATCTGCTGTTCGACGCGGTGGTCTTCGGAGTGCTGGTGCACGCGCACAACCCCGGTCTGCTGCCGATCTTCCTCGTCTAGCCGGCGGTCGCTCGATACGATCGACTCATGCTCATCGTCGGTCTCGTCCTGGCAGCCGCTGCCGCTGCCTTCCACGTCTTCATCTTCGCGCTCGAGTCGCTCAAGTGGACGGAGCCCGAGACCCGCAAGATCTTCGGCGTGCCCAGCGAGGCCGATGCCATCACGATGAAGGGACTCGCCTTCAATCAGGGGTTCTACAACCTCTTCCTCGCCCTGACGACGCTGATCGGCATCGGTCTCGTGATCGTGGGTGCGCCGACCGTCGGCCTGACGCTCGTCTTCGCCGGCACCGGGATGATGGTCGCGGCCGCCCTCGTGCTCGTGCTCTCCGACCGCACCAAGGCCCGCGCGGCGGCCATGCAGGGCACCCTTCCGCTGCTCGCGGTGATCGCGACGGCCATCGCCGTCGCGATCGGCTGACGCCGCTCGCGGCTCACGGCAAGGGGGATGACATCCCCGCGGCACGCGGCCACACTCGTTGCATGGCCGACTGGGTGCTGCACGTGGACATGGACCAGTTCATCGCCGCCGTCGAGGTGCTGCGGCGCCCCGAGCTCGCCGGTGTGCCCGTGATCGTCGGCGGACGCGGCGACCCGACCGAGAGAGCCGTGGTCTCGACGGCCTCGTACGAGGCGCGCGCCTTCGGTATCGGGTCGGGGATGCCGTTGAAGATCGCCGCGCGCAAGGCTCCGGACGATGCGGTGTTCCTGCCCGTCGACCACGAGGCCTACGAGTCGGCCTCGGCGCAGGTGATGGAGACGCTGCGCGGGCTCCCCGGCGTCGTGCTGGAGGTCATCGGCTGGGACGAGTGCTTCCTCGGCGTCTCGACCGACGACCCGGAGCAGGTCGCGCGCGAGGCGCAGGCGGCGGTGCTCGAGGCCACCGGCCTGCACTGCTCGGTCGGCATCGGCGACAACAAGGTGCGCGCCAAGATCGCGACGGAGTTCGGCAAGCCCCGCGGGGTGTTCCGCCTCACCGAGACGAACTGGTTCGAGGTGATGGGAGAGCGCGCGACGCGCGAGCTGTGGGGCGTCGGGCCCAAGGTGCAGAAGCGGCTGGCCGCGCACGGCATCGACACGGTGCGGGACCTCGCCGACGCGGACGAGTCGGAGCTCGTCGCCGAGTTCGGGCCGCGCATGGGCGTCTGGTACCACGGGCTCGGCTCGGGGATCGGACCGGCCGTGGTCGACGACACGCCGTGGGTCGCGCGCAGCCACAGCAGGGAGAGCACCTTCCAGCAGAATCTCACGACGCCGGGCGAGGTCGAGGCCGCGCTCGCCGATCTCGCCGGGCAGGCGTTCGATGACTGCGCCGAGGAGGGACGCCCTGTGATCCGCGTCAATCTGAAGGTGCGCTACGCGCCGTTCGAGACGAAGACCTTCGGTCGCAAGCTGACCGCGCCCACGATGCAGCGGCAGGACGTCGTCGCCGCCGCCCTCGCGCTGGGCGCCACGCTGGATGCCGACCGCGAAGTGCGTCTGCTGGGCGTCCGTGCGGAGATGGCGATGCCCGAGGGCGGGGACGGCGTCGAGCGCACGCCCGTGCGCGGTCGCATCTGAGGACATCGCCGCCCCGGCGACGGACTCGGGGTCACTCGCGCATCACGGCGGCGATCGCACTCACCTCGATGACCGCGCCGGGGACGGCGAGCCCCGCGACGAGAGCCGCGCTGACGAGAGGCGGCGCCCCGTCGCGTGCGAGCGTCGCGGCGACGGCGCCGTAAGCGGCGCGCAGATCGGCATCCTGATGGAGATAGATCGTCCAGCTGATCACGTCGTCGAGCGAGGCGCCCTGTGAGGCGAGAGCCGTCCGGGCATTCTCGACGGCGCGGAGCGCCTGTTCTCCGGCGTCGTGGGATACGACGGCGCCGGTCTCGTCGACGCCGTTCTGACCGCCGACGTAGATCGTGGTCGCGCCTGCAGGCACGACCGCGACATGACTGAAGGCGGGGCTGACGACGAGCCCCGCCGGTTGCGTGAGTGTGATCTCCATGACCCGAGTGTGCCCCGGGGGTCGGACATCACGGTGACCGGATGCGGGGGCGGATCCACCCATGGCGGATCCGCCCCCGTCCGATCAGCCGACCTTCTTCACCGTGTAGGCGAAGACGTCGGTGCGGAGGACGTCGCCCGAGGTCTTGTCGATCTCGATCGTGTGCTCCTTGTCCTTCAGTCCGGAGACCGCGAACAGCTCCTGCGAGGTGAGCCGCGTCGCGTGATGGGTGTCGACGGTCTCGACCTTCGTGCCGTCGACGTACACGTCGACCGTGCCCTGATCGGGACCCTTCGGCGCGATCCACGACACCGCCGTGCCACGGAACGTGAAGGAGACCCTGTCGCCGTCGGTCGTCGTGGAGTGCACGTCGTCGAGGTGGTCGCCTGCGAAGGCGAAGTCGAGCACGGCGTCTCCGACCGGGAGGGTGGCGAGGTACGCCGAAGCGAGCGTCACCGTGCTCCCGTCGACCGTGTAGTCGACATCGCGCTCGAGCGCCTCTCCGCCGACGCTGATCGAGCTCAGGGCGCTCGGGTCGCGCAGCAGATCGACCGACACG
Source organism: Microbacterium sp. LS_15 (assembly GCF_041954735.1). Classification (NCBI taxonomy): domain Bacteria; kingdom Bacillati; phylum Actinomycetota; class Actinomycetes; order Micrococcales; family Microbacteriaceae; genus Microbacterium; species Microbacterium sp. LS_15. Next base: position 53,660 of record NZ_JAVAYD010000008.1, read on the forward strand.
TCGGCCGGTGCCGCCTTGTTGAAGGCGCCGGACGTCGTGCTCAGCTGGCTGTCGAGCGTGACGACGAGCTTGTCGAGGAGCATGAACGAACCGGACTTCTTCACGACGCGCAGCGTGTGGCTGCCGCTCGGCAGGTCGGACACGCTGTACACGACCTGCTGCGACAGTCGACCGTCGGACGGATCGAGGTACGTGCTCACGGTGTCGACGAGCTGCCCGTCGAGGTACACCTCGACGTCGCCCTGCGACTCGTGCTTCTCGGTGACGTACTGGATGCCCGTGCCCTGGAACGTGTACTGGAACGCCGCGCCGTTCGCCTCGGCGTAGTGCACGTCGTCTCCGTGATCACCGAGCCCTCGGTTGCTGCTGTAGCCCCACGACCCGCTGTAGGCGATCCGCGAGTCGTCGTCGTTCAGCGTGACCGTGACGCCGGTGGCCGGCGGGTTCGGGGTACCGCCTCCCGGGGTGTCGGTGACGGCGACCGTGAACGGCTGCGAGGTCGCCGGCAGCTCCGCGCCGCCGTTGCGCGTCCACTCGCCGGCGTACGTGACGCGCAGGGCGTCGTCGTTGACCGTCAGCACCGACTGCGTGGCCGGCGTGACCTTGAGCAGTCGTACGCCGTGGATCGGCACGCTCTCGGCCGTGAAGCTGCCGTCTGCGGTGCCCAGGTTCTTCCGCGACCACAGGTCGCGGACCTTCGCCGATCCGTCGAGGCCGATGTCGGCGAAGTCGACCGTGATGTCGGCATCCGCTCGTCCGAGGTTGTAGAGCGCGACCGTGTAGGTCCCGTCGGGGGCGAGCGAGTACCAGACCTGGTGCTTGGTCGCCGTCGAGACGGGGCGGGCGGGGACGCCCGCCTGGTTGACGGCGATGACCTCGGGGTTGGTCACGAGCTCGAGTCCGTACTGGTCGAGGTTCGTGAGGTCGTTGCCGAGGTAGAACGGGGCGGCGGCCGTGGCCCACAGGGTGGCGGCCGTGCGGCGCTCGTCCTTGGTGAGCCCGTCCATCTTGCCGTTGCCGACGTTGAGGGAGTCGAGGTCGTTCCACCCGGCGGGACCGCCGTGACGCCACCAGTCTGAGAGACGCGGGAACAGGCGTGCGACGTTCTCCCACGTGGTCAGCGCCTCGTCGCCGCAGTAGCACTCGACGTCCCAGTCGACGCGCCAGCCGTCGGCGTACTCCTTCCAGTAGTCGGCGTAGTCGATGTCGACGGCCCAGGACAGCTCGAACCAGATGTCGTTGCGCGCGAGCGCCTGGGACCACGCCGCGACCTCTTCGCGGGCGTCCATCGACAGATTGCTCACGCCCGATCCCGGGGTCACGCTGTCGAACTTGATGAAGTCGACGCCCCAGTCGCCGAGGAGGTCGGCGATCGAGTCGATGTACTTCGTCGTGCAGGGGTTGTCGAAGTCGAGTCGGTAGCCGAAGCCCCAGTAGTCGCCCTGCTGGAGAGGCTGCTTGAGCAGGTTCTCGGTCGTGCAGCCGGGGGCGTTGTAGATCGGGAGGGCCTTCTGCGCCGTCTCGAGGCTCATGCCGGGGATCAGGTACAGTCCGACCTTCTGGCCGTTGCCGTGGATGTGGTCGATCACCGCGTCGAGGCCGTCGGGGTAGAGCGTCGCGCTGGGGATGGGGCGGCCGTACTCGTCCTGCCCGCCGTTCCATCCGGCGTCGATGTTGATGTACTCGTAGCCGAACTTCTGCAGCTTGTCGTGCATGGCGTCGGACTGCGCGATGATCTGATCGGCGGTGATCCACTGCCCGCCCTCGTACACCTGCATGCTGTAGCTGCTCCAGCCCATATAGGGGCCGGATGCCGAGAGCGGCGAGACTCCGACGCCCTGGCGTGGCGCCGCCTGTCCTGCGCTCCGGCGCGCCGACTCGTCGTCGGGGGCCGGCTGGCTCGGCGCGGTCTCGCTCGGAGCCGGAGTCGCGGACGGCGCGGGAGCTGCCGTCTCCTCCGCGGGCGGGGGCGTCGGGTCTGCCGTGGTCGGCGGCGCGGAGGCCTCGGTGGGCTCGGGTGACGGGGCGGTCGTCTCCGCCCAGGAGGCGCCGGGTGCGAGGCCGACGGCCAGCGCGGCCGCGGCGAGCGCCGCCGTGACCGCGGCTGCTCGCCGGCGCTGTCGATGGGTCTTCATGGTGTTCCTCTCGTTCGACTGCTCTGTCGGGGATGGGAAGGGGTGATCAGTCGTCGATGCGCCGGAGCTCGATCAGCATCGACTGCTGCGGGTTCAGGGTCGGCAGGGGCACGCCCGCCTCCGCGAGCACGCTGCCGGGCAGGCGCACGGCGCGGGTGACGGCCTCGGCGACCCAGGCCGGATCGTCGCCCTGGTGGCGGCTGGCAGCGCCGAGATCCTCGCGGATCCGCACGTCGTACTGCGCGTCGCGGTCGAGGCCGGGCAGACGCACGCGCCCCGACTGGCCGGAGGACGACGTGGTGAAGCGGCTCCAGGTGTACAGCGCCGACGAGCCGTCCTGCGCGACGAAACCCGTGAGTGCAGTCGCGTCGTCGGCGAGGTCGGCGTTCACGACGAGGCCGCTGTGCAGCAGCGGGCGGAACTCCCGGTACATCGCGGCCCAGCGGGTGATGACGGCGAGCTCGTCGTCGTCGACAGCGGTGAGATCCTGCTCGATGCCCGCGTGCGCGGTCAGCGCCGTGGTCAGCCGGAACGCGAGGTCGGTCGTGCGTGCCGTGGTGTGGGACCGCGCGGCGCCCACGTGCGAGCCGATCAGCTCCGGCGGCACGACGAGGCGGGTCCAGCGCTCGATGTGCCCCCGCTCGACGGGATCGTTGCAGTCGGAGGCCCAGACACGGTCGGTGCGGTCGAGGATGCCGAGGTCGATGCGTCCGCCGCCGCCGGAGCACGTCTCGATCTCGAGGGTCGGATGCCGTCGGCGCAGCTCGTCCAGCAACCGGTAGAGGGCGACGGTCTGGCGGTGGACGCTCGGGCGGTCGCCGTCGTCGGCACGACTCACCGCTTCGAGCAGATCGCGGTTGTGGTCCCACTTCAGGTAGTCGATCGCGTGCTCGCGGACGAGGGTGTCGATGCGATCGAGCAGGTACTCGAAGGCCTCGGGGCGGGCGATGTCGAGCACGTACTGCGAGCGGGATGCCGGACCCAGACCCTCGGCGGGACCGAGCACCCAGTCGGGATGCGCCCGCGCGAGGTCGGAGTCGAGGTTGATCATCTCGGGTTCGAACCAGAGCCCGAACTGCATGCCGTGCGATCGCACGAGGTCGACCAGGGGACCGAGCCCGTGCGGCCAGACCCGCTCGTCGACGTACCAGTCCCCGAGTCCGGCGTCTGCCTCGCGCCGCCCCCGGAACCAGCCGTCGTCGAGCACGATCCGCTCCACGCCGACCTCGGACGCTCGTTCGACGAGGGCGGTGAGACGATCGAGGTCGTGGTCGAAGTAGACGGCCTCCCAGGTGTTGAGCACGAGTGGCCGGGGGGAACGGGGGTGCGCGGCGCGCGAGCGGAGACGACGGTGCAGCCGGTCGGCCAGCCCGTCGAGTCCCGCGCCGGACCAGAGGAACAGGACCGTCGGCGCGTCGTAGCGGTCGCCGTCTTCGAGGATCACCTCGCCGGAGTGCAGCTCCTCACCCGCGCCGATGACCGAGGAGAACGCGCCGGCGCCCTCGGTCAGTCGCTCGGCGAGGTAGCGCTGCTCGCCCGACCACGCGAGATGCACGGCCCACGTCTCGCCGTGCCCGAAACCGAAGCCCGGCGTACCGGCGGCGAGCAGGAACGGGGAGTCGTGGCCCGGCTTGCCGCGGTGCGCGGAACGGAGGTGTGTGCCGAAGGCGAACGGCATCCGCTGCGGGGAGCGCTCACGGCACCACTTGCCCGTGAAGTCGAGGATCTCGGCCGCCCGCTCGGGGAGCGGCAGCAGCGCGACGACGCCGTCGAGCGTGTACGGCGCGTTCGAGATGCGCGGACTGAGCCCGGCATCCCGCACGATCGTGGTGTCCACAGCGAGGACGCCGTGCTCGTCGAGGTGGTAGCGGAGAGTTGTGCGCAGGCCGGTCACCGAGTCCTCGAACTCGAGGGCGATTCGACCTCCGCGCATCGGGTCGCTCGTCTCGATCTCGTGGGCGACGAGGCGCGGACGGGGAGTGGTCGCCCTACCCTGCGCGTTGCCGGCGATGGCGGGTGTGCCCGACCAGCCCTCGAACTCGGTCGGGAGGGCGGAGAAGGTGCGCGGGACGTCGGGGGAGTTGTTGAGCTGAGCCGGCCCGGCGGTCAGTTCGAGCGCGGATGCCGTCGCCTGATCGATCTCGCCGAGGTCGGCGCCCCAGTGGAGGATGCGCGGGATCGGCGCGGCGAGCTGGATGACGAGGGAGGCGCCTGCGGCGCGGAGTGCGACGACGGCGTCGACACGGGAAGTCATGGGATGAGACCCTCCGGTAGTTACTTGACATCGTCAATAAACCACGTCCGCGAAGCGGGCGCAAGCACGCCGGCGAAATCGGTCGATGCGAAAATCGTCGTTGCGATTTGCGGGAGGTCGTGATTTTATTACGACGTAAAGTAATCCTGCCCCGGGAGGGCGAACATGAAGCTCAGTGCTGAGCACGCACCACCGACGGCGGTCGCCCCGACCGGCCGACGAACCTCGATACGCGCACGATTCCGCCGCAGCCTGCGCCGCTACTGGCAGCTCTACCTGCTGCTCCTCGTGCCCATCGTCTGGTTCATCGTCTTCCGCTATGTGCCGATGGCCAACGCGGTCATCGCGTTCAAGAACTACAACCCGATCGACGGCGTGTGGGGGAGCCCCTGGGTGGGCTTCGACAACTTCGCGAACCTGTTCCGCAACCCGGTCTTCCCCCGGCTCGTCGGCAACACGTTCCTCCTCGCCGGCTACACGCTGATCGCGAGCTTCCCGCTGCCGATCATCCTCGCCCTCGCACTGAACGAGGTCCGGCTGAAGTTCTTCAGCCGGACGGTCCAGCTGGTCACCTACGCGCCGTACTTCATCTCCACGGTGGTCGTGGTGTCGATGACGATCCTGCTGCTCTCGCCCCGGGTCGGGCTGCTGGGGCGGACCTTCAGCGTCTTCGGCGCCGGTCAGGTCGATCTCCTCGCCGACGCGGACTTCTTCCGCCACATCTACGTCGCGACCGACATCTGGACGACGACCGGATACTCCGCCGTCATCTATCTCGCCGCCCTCGCCTCGGTCGACACCTCGCTCTACGAGGCGGCGAAGATCGACGGCGCCTCCCGGCTGCAGAAGATCTGGAACGTCGACATCCCGGCGCTGCTGCCCACGGCATCCATCATCCTGATCCTCGGAGTGGGCAACATCATGGCGATCGGGTTCGAGAAGGCGTTCCTCCTGCAGAACGCGCTCAACCTCTCGACCTCCGAGATCATCCCGACCTACGTGTACAAGACGGGCATCCTCAATGCGAACTTCAGTCTCGGGGCGACGATCGGACTCTTCAACGCCGTCATCAGCCTCGTGCTGCTGCTCGTGGTGAACACGGTGTCCAAGCGAGTGACGGGGAACGGACTGTGGTGACCGCGATTAACACCGAGGCGCTCCTCACCGAGGAGATCGTCGTCGCCGAGAACAGGAAACGCCGGCCGAGGCGCGACCCGCTCACGCGAGGCGTCAAGGTCAAGGAGACGAGAGCGGACCGCGTCTTCGTGGTCGCCGCGTACATCCTGTTGTCCGTCTTCCTGCTCGTGGTCCTGCTCCCGCTGCTGAACATCGTCGCCAGCTCGCTGTCGAGCCCTCAGGCCGTGTCGTCGGGTCGGGTGCTGTTCTGGCCGGTCGACTTCACCCTCCGCGGCTATGCGGAGGCCTTGGGCAACCCGGCCATCCTGCGCGGCTTCGGCAACTCCGTCTTCTACACGGTCGTCGGCACGCTCATCAGCGTGGTGGGCACGGTCGCCATCGCGTACCCGCTCTCACGGGCGCAGCTCTTCGGCCGGAAGGTGATCACCGGCGGGGTGGTCTTCACGATGCTCTTCACCGGCGGCGTGATCCCGATGTACCTCGTGGTGCAGTCCCTCGGCCTGCTCGACACCCGCTGGTCGATGCTGCTCCCCAACGCCATCGGCGTCTGGCAGGTCATCATCGCGATCGTCTACTTCCGCTCCTCCGTCCCCGACGAGGTGTACGAGGCCGCGCAGCTCGACGGGGCATCGGAACTCCGCATCCTGTGGACGATCGTGGTGCCGCTCGCCAAACCCCTGCTCGCCGTGATCGCCCTCATGTACGCGATCATGCAGTGGAACTCGTACTTCGACGCCCTGCTGTACCTGCGCGACGCCGACCTGCAGCCGCTCCAGCTCGTGCTGCGGGGCCTCCTCATCCTCAACGACGCCGGCGGCGGCGGTGACGTCGCCGAGCAGCTGCGGCGGCGCGAGCTGGCCGACCTGCTGCGGTACTCGACCGTCGTCATCGCGACCATCCCGATGCTCATCGCCTACCCCTTCGTCGCCAAGTACTTCAGCAAGGGCATCATGATCGGCGCCGTCAAGGGCTGACACGGCTCCCCCGAACCCACCACACACACCCGCACCTGGAACCGGTCAAAGGAGATTCCGGAAATGACACACCGCAACACACGGCGTGCGATCGCCGCCGTCACCGTCGTCGCGACGGGGCTGGCGCTCGCCGCCTGCACGTCGCCGAGCGACGACGACGGCGCCCTCGTCGCGTTCGGCCCGCAGGGCGACAACGGCTCGCTCGAGGACAACGAGTTCACCCAGCTGCTCGAGAAGAAATTCGACATCGACTTCGACTGGCAGACCACGACCTACGACGGCAGCGTCGCGGGCGAGAAGCGCCAGGTCTCGCTCGCGAGCGGCGACTACCCCGACGCGTACTTCCTCGTGCCGTGGGTCGATGCGTTCTCGCGCAGTGAGGTGCTCAAGTACGGCCAGCAGGGCGTGCTCGTGCCGCTCGAGGACCTCATCGACGAGTACGCGCCGAACCTCAAGAAGCGCTTCGAGGAGAAGCCCGACTGGGAGCAGTCGGTCACCGCGCCCGACGGTCACATCTACGCGATCACCCAGTTCACCGAGTGCTTCCACTGCAGCTACCCCTCGAAGCTGTGGATGAACACGACCTGGCTCGACAAGCTCGGACTCGAGCAGCCGACGACCACGGAAGAGCTCCGCGAGGTGCTGCGGGCCTTCAAGAACGACGACCCGAACGGCAACGGCAAGGCCGACGAGATCCCGCTCAGCGCCTCGTCGGGTGAGCCCGTCATCAACTACTTCATGAACGCGTTCGCGTACGCGCCGTACGGCAGCCCGTCGAGCCCGCCGCCGATGGTGATGGACGGCGGCAAGGTCGAGCTCTCGGCGACCTCTGACGGCTGGCGTGCCGGACTGCAGTACATCGCCTCGCTCGCTGACGAGGGCTTGGTCGACACGGCATCCTTCACGCAGAACGGCGAGGCGCTGCGCGCTCTCGGCGACAACGCGGATGCCGAGATCCTCGGCGCCGCCGCCGTGCTGCACCCGTACGAGATCGTTACGGCGGACTCGCCCGACGGCCGCGACACGCACTACGACGCCGTCGCGCCGGTGAAGGGGCCGGACGGCACGCAGTTCGCCACCTACCGGTCACAGGTCAGCCCGCTCGGCATGTTCGCCCTCACGAACAAGTCGACAGAGGAGGAGCGCATCAAGGCGATCAAGGTCATCGACTACCTGGTGACCGACGAGGGGGACCGCCTCGGCGCGATGGGACCCGAGGGCGAGGCCTGGGTCCCGGCGGAAGAGGGCGACGTCGCTCTGGACCCGGAGCTCGAGCCCACGTTCAAGCCGCTGACCTACGACGAGACGTCGAACGCGGCCTGGCGCTCGATGGGGCAGTACTGGGACTCGCTCGAATACCGCAACTCGCAGGTCGTGCCGGAGGACATCTACTCTCCCGACGGCTACGAGCGCCGTCTTCTCGAGGCCTCGCAGCTGTATGAGCCGTACGCGCCCGATGAGGACCTGCTGTTCCCCGACAACAAGCTCTGGCCCGACCCCGACACCTCAGCGGAGATCGCCGAGCTGCAGACGAACATCGCCACCTACATCACGCAGGCGCAGGCGGAGTTCGTGACCGGTCAGCGCGACATCGACGACGACGGGGCATGGCAGTCGTACCTCGACGACCTGGCGGGACTCGGCGTCGATCGCTACCTGGAGCTGCAGCAGAAGCTGTACGACGCGCTCTGAACCCCTGAGCGAATGCGCGGGACGGATCATCCGTCCCGCGCATCCTGCTGTGCGCGTTCGTTCGCCCGATGCGCGACGAGCCAGACCGTCGACGGGCGACGGGGTCAGCGCACGAGAGACTGGATGGCGGCGGCGGCGGCGCCGCGGGCCCAGTCCTCGAAGGTGTGCGGTCGGGTGACGATGCGGCAGCGCACGGCCGCGCCGAACGCGTGCGCCTCGAAGGCGTCGCGCAGGGTCTTCTCGAAGAGATCGAAGTTCGACACCCCCTCGCCGCCGATGATGACGACCTCGGGTCCGGTGAGATTCACGAGGGTGGCGATCGCGGTGCCGATCAGGCGGGCGGCTTCGCGGAACGCGGCATCCGCCTCCGGCTGGCCCGCGTGCGCGAGCTCGACGGCCTCGGCGATCGCGACGGGGCGGCCGAGGGCGGCGGAGACGGCCGACTCGATCGCGGGCGTCGATGCGGCGGCCTCGACGCAGCCCCGGCGGCCGCACGGGCACACCAGCGCAGGGTCGGCGAGGGGCAGATGCCCGATCTCGCCGGCGACGCCGAACGCGCCGCTGACCACCTCGCCGTTCAGGTGCAGGCCGCTGCCGATGCCGCGGCCGATCGTGACCATCGCGAAGGATGCCGTGCCGAGGCCGACCCCGAACCAGTGCTCGCCGATCGTGAGGGCGTGGACGTCGTTCTCGAGGGTGACGGGCCACGGGACGCGCTGGGCGAGGAGGTCGGCGAACGGCACGTCGGCCCAGCCCATGATGTTCGACTCCCGCACCATGCCGGTCGCTGTATCGACGTCGCCGGATACCGAGACGCCGATACCGGCGATCGCCGAGACGCTGTCGCCCAGCTCGCCCTCGAGAGCGGCGACGACCTCGACGATGGCGTCGAGCACGGTGTGCGGGTCGTCGGCGGGGAGCGCGCGGCGCTCACTCGCGAGGATCGTCGTGGCGAGGTCGGTGGCCACCGCGATCACCTCGTCGACGTTGACCTTGACGCCGATCATGACCATCGACTCGAGCACGATCGACACGGGGCTGACCGGTCGGCCGGGAGTGCCGTCGCGGTGCGAGGCGGGCGGGGCGTCGACGAGTCCCGCGGCGACGAGCGGGGCGACCGCCTTGGTCACGGCGGCCTGGGAGAGGCCCGTCTGGCGGGCGATGTCGATGCGGCTGATGGGGCTGCGCGTGAGGATCGTCTCGAACACCCGCGAACCGGCGTCGGACGCCGAGCGGATGAGAGTGGTGCGCGCGGCGGTGTCGTGATCCATCAGATCCTTCGGTTCGTGTCGGCTATCGTAGCGAATCCGCGGCGGCGGACAGGGGAGCGTCGACGGCGAGGTGCCGAGCCGCGAAGTCGAGGCCGTTCTCCTCGTCGAGGTCTCCACCCGCCTCGTGGCCGTTGTACGGCCACAGCACCACGGTCTTCGTCCCGCCGTACGCGCTGAAGGCCGGCAGCACCGTCTCGGGCGGGGCGATGCCGTCGAGCATCCCCGTGCTCAGCAGAGCCGGAGCCGTCGCACGCTTGGCGTGGTTCACGCCGTCGAAGTACCGCAGGGTGTCGAGGGCGGTCGCGGCGTCGCCGCGCCGGTCCGCGAGGTACTGCGTCAGCAGGGAGTACGGATGCTCCCGACTCAGCGTCGCAGCGCGGTCGAGCTCGCAGAGGAAGGGGGCCTGGATCACGGCGGCGGCGAGGTCCGGGACCAGGCCGGCGATCGCGAGCGCGATGCCCCCGCCCTGACTCGCCCCGACGACGCCGACGCGCGCAGGGTCGACGAGGTCGAGGGCGCGCAGCGCATCCACGGCCCGTACCGCATCCGCGTACACGCGGCGGTAGTAGTACTCCCGGGGCGACCGGAGGCCCCGGGTGAGGAAGCCGCCGGCCGACGGTCCGCCGTCGGCGTGATCGTCGTCGGTGTCGCCGTGACCCTGCCCTCGCGCGTCGACGACGAGGTGCGCGTACCCGGCAGCCGCCCAGCGCAGATCGCGCAGAGCGTGCCCTCGGCCGTTGCCGTACCCGAAGAACTGCACCATGCCGGCCAGCGGCGCGGTCGCGCCGAGCGGGACGCGGAGCCACGCCCGGATCGGCGTGCCGCCGAATCCCCGGAAGCTCACCTCGTGCACGTCGATCTGGGTGAGCCGCGTCGGGTGCGGCGTCACGGTCACATCGAGCGGCAGGCTGCGGGTCTCCGCGATCGTGTCGGCCCAGAAGGCGTCGAAGTCGTCGGGTTCGGTCTGCGTGGTCGCGACGTCGACCGTCGTGATCTCACCGTGCATGCGCATCCTCCGTGTGCTCGGCATCGGGCGCGGGGGCGAGCGGGAGGGCGAGCGCTGTGCCCGCCGGCACGTCGACCGGCATCGTCTGCCCGCCGATGCGCACGCGGATCGACCGGTCCTCGGCGCCGGGGTTGCGCACGGTGGCCGCGGTGACGCGCCCTTCCGACCAGGCGAGGTCGAGGACCAGCCCCGAGCGGACGGCGATGCCCTGGACGTCGCCCTCGGGCCAGGCCTCCGGGAGCGCCGGCAGCAGCCGGATCTCGCCGGCGTGACTCTGCACGAGCATCTCGGCGATGGCCGCGGGGAATCCGAGGTTGCCGTCGATCTGGAACGGCGGGTGCGTGCTGAACAGGTTCGGCAGAAGTCCGCCCCATTCGGAGCCGTCGACCGGGCCGTGCCGCGAGGAATCGCCGTCGAACGGCGTCAGCGCTTCCTCCAGGAGGGATGCCGCGACGTCGCCCTGTCCGGCGCGCGCCCGCAGCGCGACCTTCCAGGCCCACGACCACCCCATCGCCCCGGGGCCGCGCGCGTCGAGGAACCGCACGGCGGCGTGGAGGAGCTGCGGCGTCGCCTCCGGCGTGATGCTGTCGAGTGGATACAGGCCGACGACGGGGGAGAGGTGGCGGTGCAGCGGCTCGTGCTCCGGAACGTCGGCGCCCCATTCCAGCAGTCTCCCGTCGGCACCGATCCGCACGGGTGCGAGCCGGGTGAGTGCGCTGCGCACCTCGGCCTCGAGTGCATCGTCGAGCGCGAGGTCGGACATCGCGCGGAGCGTCCTGGTGAAGAGCGCGCCGATGAGGGCGAGGTCGGAGGCGGCGGTGAGGCCGAGAGGGGTGGGGCGACCGTCCGCGGCGACGTAGGAGTTCTCGGGCGAGGTGGAGGGAGAGGTGCGGAGGAGTCCGTCCGGGCCGTCGACGAGCCAGTCGAGGCAGAACTCCGTCGCCCCGCGCAGGACCGGCCAGATCCGCGTCCGCAGCAGGTCGCGGTCGCCGCCAAACTCGTACGCGTCCCAGAGATTGTGGGTGAGCCAGACGCCGCCCATCATCCAGATGGCCCAGCTGGCCGCTCCGCGGCCGTTGCCGACCGGGAGGGTCCAGCCCCAGACGTCGCTGTTGTGGTGGGCGACCCACCCGCGGGCGCCGTACAGGCGCCGGGCCACGTCCCCCCCCGTGTCCGCCAGGTGCTCGACGAGCGCGAGGAGCGGTTCGAAGACGTCGGGGGCGTGCAGCGCGGGGGCCGCCCAGTAGTTCATCTCGGTGTTGATGTTGATCGTGTAGTTCGACGACCAGGCCGGGCGGAGTTCGGCGTTCCAGATGCCCTGCAGGTTGGCAGCCGGGCTTCCGGCGCGCGAACTCGAGGCGAGCAGGTACATGCCGTACTCGGCGACGACGGTCGCGCGCAGCCGAGGGTCGTCGCCGCGCAGCACATCGCGGTCGACGCTCCAGGTCCCCTCACGCCGACTGCCGATCGCGAATCGCGCCCTGGTCGCGCGCCGCCGGTCGGCGACGTGCTCGGCGAGCAGTTCTGCGGCGGCTCGGCGAACCGCGGCATCCGCTCGCCCCGTGGCGCGATCCCGGATCGCCTCGCGTGAGGCGGTCCGCCAGTCCCCGTCGGCGTCGGCCCACCACGACTCGGCGCGCGACGATGTGGACAGGGCGATCAGCAGTCGACGGGCTCTGCGCACGGCGAGGCGCCCGGGGGCGCCGTCGATCTCGCCGTCGGAGTCGATGGCCGCGACGACCGCGGCGTAGGCGTCGTAGGCCTCGGTGTCGGCGTCGTCGTCGGCGTAGCGATGCCCCGGTTCGACCGAGGCCTCGTGCAGCGGTGCGCCGTCGACGGGGATCCGCACATCGAGCGCGAGAGCGCCGTGCAGCTCGACGGCGTCGCCCTGCAGCGGAGTGGACACCTCCAGGTCGACGTCGAAGGGGGCTTCCGAGGTCAGTTCGACGAGCAGAGCCTGGGCGGGTGCGGACACCCATGACCGTCGGCGCACGCGTCCGCGCGGGGTGGAGAGCGTCTCGAGCAGGCAGGCCTCGTCGATGTCGAGGGTGCGTGCGGGAGTGACGGGGTCCGCGCCGAGGATGTCGACGCGGAGGTCGGCGAGCGGCAGGAACTCCTGCGAGTACGGCCCCTCGAAGGCCATGAGGAGGTCCTCCGCCCGTCGCACGTCGCCCGCGTCGAGAGCGGCGCGCACCTCGGCCAGGCGCTCGGGCCCGGCTCCGCGTGCGATGACCTCGTCGAGGGCGCGGGCCGGACCGTCCGGAGTGCCCGACCAGACGGTGGAGTCGTTGAGCCGGTAGAGCCCCGATCCGCCGTAGGCCATGGCGCCGATGCGCCCGTTGCCGAGGGGAGTGGCCTCGTCCCAGCGGGAGGCCGGGGAATCCCAGGTGAGGCGCAGGGTGTCGCTCATCGCACTCCGGTGTGGTCGATCGAATCGGGCAGCACCGTCAGCGTAGCGCATTAATTACCGGTGTCAAGTAATTGTCCGCGCCTCACCAGGGTCAGAGTTCAGAAGCGCAGCAGCATCTTGCCCACGCGTCCGGCGGAGGTGCTCGCACGCACGGCGTCGGCGATGTCGGCGGCATCGAAGACGCCCGCCACCGGGAGGGTCAGCGTGCCGTCGGTCACGCGCTGGATGAGCTCGCCGAACAGAGCGGTGCGGGTCGCGGCATCCATCGTCTGGATGACCTTGCTGCCCCAGAACCCCTTCACGGTCGCCTGCTTGAAGATCACGTCGGAGGAGGCGATCTCCATGACCGGCGACTGCATCGCACCGAAGGCGACGAGCGTGCCGCCCTCGCCGACGAGCGACAGCACGTCGCCGGCGGCCGAGCCGCCCACCGAGTCGATGCCGAACGCGATGCGCGCTCCGCCCGTGATGCGCTCGACCTCGTCGCGCCAGTCCTCGGCGTCGGTGGCCACGATCCGCTCGATCCCCTGCTCGCGCAACTCCTCGACGCCGGCCGCGCGCCGGACGAGGCCGATCACGTTCACGCCGCGCGCGGCGCCCAGCTGGGCCAGCATGCGTCCGACCGCGCCGTTCGCGGCGTTCTGCACGATCCAGTCGCCCTCCTGCGCGCCGAGGAACTGCAGCAGGCTGATGGTGCTGAAGGGCATCGACACCAGCTGCGACGCGCTCTCGTCGCTCAGGGCCTCCGGCACGGGGATGAGCCCGGCGGCGTTCGCGACCACGTACTCCGCCCAGGCGCCGAACGTGCCGCCTGTCGCGACGCGCTGCCCGACCGTGAGGTGCTCCACGCCCTCGCCCAGCGCGTCGACGACGCCCAGCGCCTCGGTGCCGGATGCTGCGGGAAGGTCGGGCACGAACCCGTACGTGCCTCGCACGGTCCACAGGTCGTGGTTGTGGATGGGCGAGAGCACGATGCGCAGCCGCACCTGCCCTGGGCCGGGGTCGGGGATCGGTCGCTCCTCGACGGCGAGGACGTCGGCTGGTTCGCCGAAGGTCTGGTGGATGAGTGCGCGCATGGGTTTCCTCCTCGTGGGATGGGCGGGTGTCGGGTGATCGACGGGGTCAGTCGTCCGACACGGTGATCGCGACGTCGATGTTGCCGCGGGTCGCGTTCGAATAGGGGCAGACCTGGTGGGCGGCGTCGGCGAGAGCCTGCGCCTGCTCGTGGGGGAGTCCGGGGATGACGACCTCCAGTTCGACGGCGAGGCCGAACCCGCCCTGGCCGTTCGATCCGATGTGCACGCGCGCGCCGACCGAGGAGTCGGTGATCGCGACCTTCTGGCTGCGGGCCACGGACTGCAGTGCGGAGTGGAAGCAGGCGGCGTAGCCGGCGGCGAACAGCTGCTCGGGGTTGGCGCCCGCGCCGCTGCCTCCCATCGCCTTCGGGATGGCGAGATCGAGGGCGAGCGCGCCCTCCTGGGTCACGACGCGACCGTCGCGTCCTGCTCCGGTGGCGAGTGCCTCGGCGGTGTAGAGAGCGTCCATCGTGTGGACTCCTTCCTGTTGTGCGGTCCGGGTGTGCGGTCCTGTGGTCCGGCGGGTGCGGCGCAGAGCGCGGAGTCAGTCGCGTGCCGCCGCGCGTGCGTGCTCGTGATCGGTCACGCCTTGGAGCAGGGCCGTGAGCTCGCGCAGCTCGGCGATGAGGCGCTGGCGGTGCTCGGGGTCGGCCATCCCGGCGAGCTCGGCGACGGTGGCTCGGGCCGGCGCGACCTCGGCCCGCAGGGCGAGTCCGGCGTCGGTGAGACGCACGAGCACCACGCGCTCGTCGTCGGTGCCGCGGGCGCGCGTGACGTAGCCCGCCTGCTCCAGTCGCCGGACGAGGGGAGACAGCGTGCCGGAGTCGAGCTGCATCGCCTCTCCCAGCGCGCCGACGCTCTGCTCGCCCTCGTTCCAAAGGATCGCGAGCACGAGGTACTGCGGGTAGGTGAGGCCCCAGGGTGCGAGCAGCGAGCGGTACGCCTGCGTGGTCGCGCGGGCGGCGGAGTACAGCGAGAAGCACACCATCTCATCGGTCACGGCCATACATCTACCGTACACAATTCAATTGTGCACAACCTATCCGGAAGACCGACTCCCCCTGATTCAGAGGATCGTCAGCGGCGCACCCTTGCGCGCGTCTTCGTGACGCTGCTCAGAGTGGCACGCACCGGCGTCCCCAGATAGAGCCCGAGCGAGGCGCCCGAGGCGAGGCCGATGCCGATCACCGCCGCGTCGATGAGCGATCCCCCGGCCCCCATGACCCCCGAGGTCGTCCCGCCGGCATGCACCATCTCCAACAGACCCTGGAACACCGCGACCCCGGGCACGAGCGGAACGATCGCCGCCGTCGTCACCGCGACCGACGGCACGTGCAGGTTGTGCGCGATGAGCACTCCGACGAAGCTCGCCAGCAGCGCACCCACCGCACTGGCCGCCGCCGGATGCACGTTCACCGCGGTCGCGAGCGTGTAGCCGGCGATCGTGATCGCGCTGAGGAGGGCGCTCACGAGGATGATCCGCAGGCCCGCGCCGTTGAACACGGCGACGGCCACGGCGATGATGATCGCCCCCGCGAACACCGCGGGCAAGGGGCCGAAGGGCGCGGGGTCGTCAGGCAGGTCCATCGTGAAGCCGAGCAGACCGCCCAGCTCGAGCCCGACGAGGATGCCGATCACGACGCCCAGCGTCTGCATCGTCAGATCCAGGATGCGTCCGCCGGCGGTCAGCGCGAAGCCGTCGATCGCATCCTGCGCCGCCCCCACCACGGTGAGCCCGGCGAGCATCAGCACGATGCCCGAGGCGACGATGATCGAGGGGCGGATGCCGACGAACGGCTCGATCCCCGCCGCCCCCAGAGCCGACACGACCACCGCCACGACCGTCGTGACGAAGCCACCGGCGATCTGACTGAAGAACAGCGGCACCCGGATGCGCGCGAGCGCCGCCTGCGTGATCGCCGCGCACAGCGCCGCGACGAACGTCAGACCGACGATGATCGGCGAGGCGCCGAGGAGGATGCTGACGCCGACGGCGAGGAGCGCACGCGCCACGATGACGACGGCCTGCTGGTAGCGGAACGGCAGTCGCCGGATGGCGCGGAACGTCGACCGCGCCGATTCGAGGTCGAGACCGTCGTCGATGTCGGCGACGAGCGCCTGCACGCGCTGCAGCTTGGAATGGTCGGGCGCCGCCACCCGCACCACGCGCACGAGCGTCTCCGGCCAGACCTCGCCGCTCAGGTGGAAGGACACGGTGATCGAGTTGTAGGTCACGTCGACCTGAACGCCTCGCAGCCCGTACGCCTCGCACACGCGGATGATCGCGAGCGTGACCTCGTGCGCCGAGGCCCCGACGGCGAACATCGATTCGCCGATACGCGTCGCGAGGTCGAGGACGCGGGGGACCGTGCGCTCGTCGATCACCGGCAGGGCCTCGGTGTAGGCCACGGCCGACGGATCGGTGTGCAGGATCCGGCGCATCGAGGCGAGCAGCCGTCGGCGCGGGTTCGAGGACATGGTCTCCATTCTCGCCGCTGCTGCCCGGGAGCCCGCGTCGGCGCTGGCGCGTCGCGTCAGGCGGGCGTGTCGCCTCCGCGCGTCGTCTCGGTCGCCGTCTGCGCATCGGCGGCGGCCGTCGTGTCACGCGGCGCGAACCCTGAGGAGCTCGGCCAGCCCTCCGGTCCGTCGGTCCCCGCCGCGTACTCCTGCAGAGGCACCTCGCCCGCCGCCCAGGCGTCACGGATCGGCTGGAGGATGCGCCAGCACTCCTCGGCCTCGTCGTCGCGCACCGACAGCGTGACGTCGCCGTCGAGCAATTCGTCGAGGACCTCCTCGTAGGACCGCTGCTGCCCCTGTCCGAGCTCGGCCACCAGGTCCTCCTGTCGCAGATCGAACGGCTCGTCGCCGCTCGTCACGTGCACGCCCAGGGTCATGCGGTCGGGCCCGAGCGCGAACGTGAGCCGACCGCCGTCGCGAGGTGCGTTGCGCAGCCCCTCCGGCAGATGCCGGACCGGACGGAACGTCACCACGACCTCCGACCGCTTCGTCGGGAGGGCCTTGCCGGAGCGCAGCACGAACGGCACGCCGGCCCAGCGCTCGTTCGCCACCTCGAACACCACCTCGGCGAGCGTCTCAGTGCCGAGCGAGGGATCCACGCCCTCCTCGTCGGCGTACGAGGGGATGTCGCGGTCGCCCACCCTTCCGGCGGTGTACCTCGCTCGGAACGATGCGCTCGCCGGGTCGTTGCGCCAGACGTGCGTGGCGCGCAGCGCGGCGGCCTTCGCATCACGCAGGTCGCGCTCGCCCAGTGTCGCGGGAGGCTCCATGGCCATGAGCCCGAGCACCTGCAGCAGGTGGCTCTGGATCATGTCGATCATGGCGCCCGCGTGGTCGTAGTAGCGCGCCCGGTTCTCGAGCGCGAGACTCTCGTCGAAGCGGATGAGCACCGAGTCGATGTGCTCGGCCGACCACACCGGGTCCCACATGCGGTTGGCGAGGCGCAGGCCGAGCAGGTTCAGCAGCATCGAGCGCCCGAGGAAGTGGTCGACGCGGAAGATGCGGTTCTCGGGCACGAGCGCGACGAGGGCCTCGTTGAGCGACCTGGCGCTCGCGGCATCGTCGCCGAACGGCTTCTCCATCGCGAGCACCACGTCGTCGGGCAGCTCTGCGCCGTGCAGCGCATCGATGGCTTTGCGCGTCACAGCCGGGGGCAGGGCGAAGTACAGCACGGTGCGCGGCGAGAGGGTCTCCACGAGAGCGCCGATCTCCGTCGGGTCGGTCACGTCCAGAGCGGTGTAGTCGCCCACGGTCACGGTGCCCTCGTCGACCGGCGCGCCCACGGCATCCCGCACCGTCTCCTGCCAGCGCGACGCATCCCAGTCCTCGACACCGGCCCCGCGCACGGTCACGGTGCGACCCGGCTCCCGTGTGAGGAGGGATCCGAGGGAGGGGAGGAGCAGGCGCGAGGTGAGATCACCCGACGCGCCGAGGATGAGGAGGGTGCATGGCGAACCGGTCATGCCGACGAGAGTATGCATCCGCTGTGTCCCTGCGCCACCCCGTGGCCCCGGGGCGGGGAATCGTGACACACTACGGTCCGTGCCGGAACGGATCGAGGACTACGCCCTTCTCAGCAACTGTCGGACGACGGCCCTCGTCTCGAGCGGGGGGAGCATCGACTGGCTCTGCCTGCCGCGACTCGACTCGGCCTCGGTCTTCGCCGCGCTGCTCGGCGACGAGACGCACGGGCGCTGGGAGCTGCGGCCGACGGACAGGGATGCCGTCAGCACCCGCCGCTACGACGGCGACACGTTCGTGCTCGTGACGCGCTGGCAGAGCGGAGACGCCGTCGCGGAGGTGCATGACTTCATGCCCGTCGGCCCCGATCCGGAGGCCGAGATCCTGCGCACCGATCTCGTGCGCCGTGTCGTGGGCATCAGGGGAGAGATGTCGTTCACGCAGCATCTGACGCTGAGGTTCGACTACGCCAGGGCGATGCCGTGGCTGCGCCAGACAGGCACCCCGGAGGCGCCGTGTCTCGTCGCGATGGCCGGTCCCGACGCGGTCGCGGTGCGCGGAGCCGCGCTCGCATCGGTCGACCATGAGCACCGCGGCGAGGTCGCCGTGCGGGCGGGCGAGACGTGCGACCTGCACCTCACCTGGTTCCCCTCGTACCGCGAGGTGCCCGAGCCGCTCGACGTCGAGCGGGCGCACGCGGAGACCGCCGCGTGGTGGCGGAAGTGGGCGGGGCGGATCGCCCACGACGGTCCGCATCGCGACGAGGTGGTGCGGTCGCTGCTGATCCTCCGCGCGCTGTCGAATCACGAGACCGGCGGCATCGCGGCTGCGGCGACCATGGGACTTCCGGAGGAGATCGGGGGCGAGCGCAACTGGGACTACCGCTACGTGTGGCTGCGCGACGCCGCTCTTACGCTGGAGGCCCTCGTCGGGCACGGTTTCCTGCATCTGGCCGACGCCTGGCGCACCTGGCTGCTGCGCGCCGTCGCCGGGGACCCCGGTGATCTGCAGATCATGTACGGACCGGCGGGCGAGCGGGACATCGCCGAGCGCGAGCTCGATCACCTTCCGGGGTTCGAGGGGTCGCGCCCCGTGCGCCTCGGCAACGGCGCATCCACCCAGTACCAGGCGGATGTCGTGGGCGAGGTGATCGTGACGCTGTCGGCGGCGCGTGCGGCCGGCGTTCCGGAGTCCCCGTTCTCGTGGGCGCTCGAACGGCAGCTGCTGCGCTTCGCCTCGGAGCAGATCGAGCGTCGCGACCAGGGGCTGTGGGAGATCAGGGGAGAGGCGCGCTTCTTCACCCACTCGCGGGTCATGATCTGGGCCGCGTTCGACCGGGCCGTCCGCGCGGTCGAGGAGGACGGGCTCGACGGCCCCGTCGAGCGCTGGCGCGAACTGCGCGACCGCATGCGCGACGAGATCGACACCCGCGGCGTCGTCGACGGACACTTCGTGCAGCACTACGAGACCGACGAGGTCGACGCCTCGCTGCTGCTGCTCCCGCAGGTGGGTTTCTGCGCGCCGGACGACGCCCGCATGCGGGCGACCGTCGCACGCATCGAGCAGACGCTGATGCACGACGGCCTCGTCCATCGCTACCGCACCACGACGGGGGTCGACGGGCTCTCCGGCACCGAAGGGGCGTTCCTCGCGTGCTCGTTCTGGCTCGTCGAGCAGTACGCGTGCACAGGGCGCATCGACGAGGCGGAGGCGCTCATGCAGCGCCTGTGCGGGCTCGCGAACGATGTCGGGATGCTGTCGGAGGAGTACGACGCGGCCGCCGGGCGCCAGCTCGGCAACACTCCGCAGGCGTTCTCGCACCTCGCACTCGTGCGGGCGGCCGACGCCCTCGCCCGCCGCGCCCACCGCCCGCGCGGCTGAGCTCGACGGACGAGCGCTCGGTCAGCGTCGGATCAGGCGTCGGAGGACGGAGAACGTCAGGGCTGCCGCCGCGATCCACGGGCCGACGACGAGGATCGGATCCATCCAGGTGTGCCGCAGGTCGAGGCGTCCGCGGCCGAACCGGGAGCGCACGGGGTGATGGCCGAGCTCCGCGGCCACCCCCGTCTGCGTCACCGGATCGTCGGGATGCCGTGAGGCGAACGACCGGAGGTGGGCCGTGACGGCATCCACCCGGTCGCCGAGCACCAGCAGCATCCACCGGGTGTTCTTCGTCTCGCTGAAGCGGTCGTAGGCGAAGCGGCGGATGGCGCCGGCGAGTCCGTGCAGCGGTTGAGCCGTGCCGTAGACCGGTGGCAGCATGCCGTGCTCGATCGAGCGCTCTCGGCGAGGGTCGTCGCCCTGCCGTTCGGGGAAGATCCAGTGCGCGCCGGTCTCGCCGACGTCGTCGAGCTCCTGCCAGGTGCGGCGGTGCTCGGGAGCGAGGTCGGCACCCCATCCCGGGATGCGGGCGCGGAGCTCCTCCTCGGACGGGGCGAGTGCGGGGCGGGATGCTTCGTAGGGCATGATCATTCCTCTCCGACGACGACGAGCGGTTTGATGCAGTCGTCGAGCTTCGACGAGAACACGTGATACGCCTCGGCGATGTGCTCGAGGGGGAACCGGTGCGTGAGCAGGTCGCTCGGCGAGACGAGGCCCTGTTGGATGTGCTCGAGCAGCCGCGGCCATTGGCGCTTGACGGGGGCCTGGTTCGCCCGGACCGTGAGTCCCTTGTTCATGATGTCGCCGAGCCGCACGGCCGAGACCAGCGGACCGTAGGCGCCGATCACCGAGACCGTCCCGCCCTTGCGCACCGAGTCGATGGCCCAGTTCACGGCCACCGGCGAGCCGCCCTGGAGCTTGAGCTTGGCGCTCGTCACGTGCTGCAGGACGTTGCCGTCCGACTCGGCACCGACCGCGTCGATGACCACGTCCGCCCCCAGGTACCCGGTCGTCTTCCTGAGCGCGAGCACGATGTCGGCGACATCCGACAGGTGGATCGTCTCGGCGAAGGCGAAGGTGCGCGCCTTCTCCAGCCGGTAGTCGATGTGGTCGACCACGATCACGCGCCCCGCGCCGAGGAACCATGCCGATCGAGCGGCCGCGAGACCGACCGGTCCGGCGCCGAACACGACGACGGTGTCGCCGGCGGCGATGTCGCCGAGCTGCGCGCCGAAGTATCCCGTCGAGAACGCATCGGTGAGCAGCAGAGCATCCTCGGAACTCAGCCAGTCGGGGATGACCGACGGTCCGACGTCGGCGAACGGAACGCGCACGAACTCCGCCTGCCCGCCGTCGTATCCGCCGGTGGTGTGGGAGTACCCGTAGATGCCGCCGACGGCCGTGGCGTTCGGATTGACGTTGTGGCAGTTCGAGAAGAGCCCGCGGCTGCAGAAGAAGCACGAGCCGCAGTAGATGTTGAACGGCACCATGACGCGATCGCCGCGCGAGAGCGTCTCGACCGACGGTCCCACCTCCTCCACGATTCCCACGATCTCGTGGCCGAAGGTGTGGCCGATGCGGGTGTCGGGCATCATGCCGTGGAAGAGGTGGAGATCGGAACCGCACACCGCGGCGCGCGTGACGCGGACGATCGCGTCGTTCGGGTGCTGGATGCGCGGTTCCGGCTTCTCCTCGACGCGGATCTTGTGCGGTCCGCGGTAGGTCATGGCTTTCATCGGTCTGCCTTTCTGCTTCGCGAGAGGCCAGTCCATGCCCCGGTGAGCAGGGGGAAGAGGGGGTTCACAGATCCGGAAGCGCCTGGGACAATCCGGTGGCCTGCCCCAGGAGGCGTCTAGGCCACGGCGGCCGTCGAGGCGGGCGAGGGCTCGTGCACGAGGTAGAGGCCGCTCGGCGAGTTCGCCGTGACCGTCAGCGCGTGGACCCAGGCGCGGTTGATGAGTGGCCGCTGGGGTGTCTCGTACTTGAAGACGAGGTTCGTCTGCGTGTGCAGCCAGACGGTCGTGCGGCCGCCGCCGATGCTCGCATCGTCTTTCCACGTCAGGGCGAACGGTTCGCCGAACCGGAGCTTGGCGAGGATGGCGAGCTGGAGGTGCGCGAGCGCCCGATCGTCGTAAGTCGTCTTCACGGAGTTCTCGTATACGAGTCGTCCCATGGGGATCACCTCTCTCTGTCTGGGGGTCGAAAGGTGCTTCCGACGCTACGCTCGCGGCCGCACGGCGCAAGGGCACTGTCCGTTTCGCGCAGCGACTCGTCGTCGAGAGCCCCTTGCGCTCGGCGGACAGGGGCGTAGCGTTGGTCGGACATCCGGTCACGGCGGCACGGTTCGTGACGAGAGCCCGGAGGCGCTGTGCTCCAGAGGACGACGTTCGAGACGCGGGATCGTGACGAGGCCATGTCGGCTCTGTCCTCGATGGTCGACAGCCGCATCGTCACGCCGGGGCGGGGCGAGCTGGGACTCCGCACCGACGTCACGATCAGCGACATCGTGACGGATGCCGCGGTCGACATCGGCACGGAGTTCCAGGCGACGAACGCACCGGTGGATGTGATCCACATCGTGACGACCGGCGGCGTGTACGTCGTGGACGTGCGCGGTACCGAGCACGTGGCGACGCTCGGACAGACCATCCGGCCGCCCACGCATCTCGCCTGCGACTTCCTCGTGCCGCGGGGAGAGTTCACCGTCACGACCATTCCCGGCGCGGCCGTCCGCGACGTCGCCCGGGAGGTGTTCGTCGACGAGCCGACAGCCCTCGATCTCGAGGTGCTGCGTCCGGTGTCCCCGGAGATGGAGGGCCTCTGGAGCGCGAGCATCGCCTTCTATCGCGAGTACGTGCTGCAGCCGACGATGTACAACAACGTGCTGATCCGACAGGAGGCGACCCGGAGCCTCATCACCACGGCGATCCTCGCCTTCGGTCTGCACCGGCCGGGGGAGCGAGTCGCTGCCCCGTCGGCCGCGGCGCGCCGGGCCCGCAGGCACATCGACGAGAACCTGCACCTGCCGCTCACGGTCCATGACATCGCGGCTGCCGCGCGACTCAGCGTCCGCGGACTGCAGTACGCGTTCCAGGGCGCGTACGGCGAGTCCCCGATGAACTACCTCCGATCAGCCCGCCTCTCGGCGGCGCGCCGCGAGCTCCTCGCGACCGACCCCGAGCGCGACACGGTGTCCGGAATCGCGAGGCGGTGGGGCTTCGTCCACATGGGGCGCTTCGCCGCCGCCTACCGCAACGCCTACGGGGAGAGTCCTCGGGCGACGTTGGCGTCGTGACCGAGGACCCGCCCCGCCGACGCTCGTTCCGGGGGAGAACCTCCGGGAGGAGCACAGAGAGGAGAGCACGATGACGACGCTGGACGAATCGGTCGTCTCGACCGGTTTCGACGCGGTCGAAGCACGCATGCGGGAGCAGTACGGCAAGGTGCAGCTCACCGAATCCGACACGGCCATGCACGAGCGTTCCGTGATCACACCGCAGTTCTTCCTCAACAGGATCCGCTTCACCGGATCCTTCGCCGTGACGGCCGAGCTGCCGATGCTCACCACCGTGATCTCCAGCGGCAGGTACGGGTGGTCCGCGGGTGAGGAGGAGGGCGATGCCCGTGCGCGGCCTTTCCTGATCCGTCCCGACTCAGTGGTCCACGCCTCGTGCGGGAACGCGAAGATGGTCGCGATGTCGTTCGACGCGCCGTCGCTCGAGCAGATGGCGCGATCGTTCTACGCGGACGATTGCCTCACCGTGCGCTTCGACAGCAGCGGGCCGGTGGACGAGGCTGCCAGCGCGCTGTACCGCAGACTCCTCGTCGGGAGCCTCGCCCACCTGCCACTGCTCGCCGAGAGCGACCTGCTTCGCGCGTCGCTGTACCGGATGATGGTGGCCGGCCTGCTGGAGTGCTTCGCGCTCCACGGCGACCCCGTGCATCGCCGGGATTCCGTGCGGTCCCGACAGGAGGGGTACCGGCGGGCGCGCGCCTACATCGACGACCACGCCGCGGATCCGATCACCGTGGTCGAGGTGGCCGCCGCCTCGTCGCTGTCCGTGCCCCAGCTCGACGATGCCGTGCGCAGCCACTCGACGACGGGCACGGACGCCGCGGGGGAGCTGCGCAGGGTGCGACTCGCCGGCGCTCACCGCGACCTGCTCGCCGGCGATCCGAGGGCGGGTACGAGCGTGCGCGAGATCGCGCTCCGGTGGGGATACGCGCCGGACAACTTCGCTCGCGCCTATCGGGCCGCGTACGGGTGCTCTCCCCGCGAGACCCTCGGCCGCTGAGGCCCCGGCGCCGCCCCGAGGGCGAGGCGCCGGCTCTCAGGCGATCTCGGCGAGTCGACCGTCGACGAGACGGACGACGGCGTGCATGCGGGGGAGGTGGACGAGGTCGTGCGTGACGAGCAGCGTCGAGGTGTTCAGCTGCTCGGTGAGCTGCAGGATGAGGTCGATGATCGACGCTCCGCGTTCCTGATCGAGCGCGCTGGTCGGTTCGTCGACGAGGAGCACGCTGGGGTCGTTCATCAGTGCTCGGGCGATGTTCACACGCTGGCGCTGGCCGCCGGAGAGCTGATGCGGTCGCTTCTCACGGTGCTCCGCGAGACCGACGGCGTCGAGGAGCGCGTCCGCGCGTTCCGCGGCTCGGCTGCGACGTCGACGGCTGCGGGGCGCACCGAGCTCGTTCATGACGGTGAGCTGCTCGCGGGCGGTGAGGGACGGGATGAGGTTCGACTGCTGGAACACGATCCCGAGCCGGTCGCGGCGCAGCTCCGCGGCCTCGCGGGGGGTCAGGCGGCTGACGTCGACGTCGTCGACGACGACGTGTCCGCGATCGGGGCGGATGAGGGTGGCGGCGACGGCGAGCAGGCTCGATTTGCCCGAGCCGCTGGGCCCGGTGATGCCGGTGACGGTGCCGGGGCGCGCGGTGAGCGACACATCGTCGACGGCCGTGACGCGTGTGTCCCCGTCGGGGAACGTGAGGGTGATGTGGTCGAGACGGATCATCGATTGCTCCCGAGGGCGGTGAGGGGGTCGGCGGAGGTGACGGTCCGGAGCGCGAAGGCTGCTCCCGCGAGCCCGAGGGCGACCATGATGGCCCCGGGGAGGAGTGTGGTGAGGGGGTTCAGCATGAAGGGCAGCGTCCCACCTGCGGCCGCGCCGAGGAGCGCGACGATGCCGAGTCCGAGGCCGATCCCGGCGACCAGCACGATCAGGGCCTGTCCGAGCGAGTCGCGCACGAGAGAGCGCGTGCTCGCCCCGAGTGCCTTGAGCACGGCGACGTCGCCCTTGCGCTGCATGGTCCAGACGGTGAAGAACGCGCCGATCACGAGTCCGGAGATGCCGAACAGCATCGCGACCATCAGCAGGAGCGAGCCGATCTCCGAGCGGAAGGCGCTGAGCGCGGTCAACGAGCCCAGCGGCGTTGCGGAGACGGTGCTCCGGGCCGAGTCGGCGGCATCCCAATCCGGTGTCCCGCTGACGGCGAGGACCGTGGCGTACGCGTCAGGCGTGCCGGTGGCGGCGGAGTATCGCTGCCAGTCGGCGAGCGTCATCTGCACGACGGGAGTGTGGCTGTACCAGCCGTCTCCGTCGATCCGGCTGACGGTGTACACCGTTCCGGCGATCGTGACGGCGTCGCCGACTGCGGCATCGAGGGCCTCGGCGGCGGGTTCAGACAGGCTCAACCGACCGTCCTCCGCGGGGGCGGTGTCATCGAATCCCGGTTCGACGCCGAACACGGCGATGGCCGCGCGCGCCGTGTCGCTCTCGCCGCGGGTCTGGCTGATCCCCACGGGACGCACGGAGGTCACCCCGTCGGTCGCGGACCAGGCCGTGGCCTGCTCCGCCGTGATCGCGGAGTCCGAGAAGCTCGGCCCACCGCCCGCCGCGGAGGGGGCGGAGAACACGATGCGGTCGCCGGGCAGAGCGAGCACGGCGGAGACGTTCTGGGTGGCGAGGCCGCCGGTGAGCCCGCTGAGGAACCCGACGAGCACGGTGATGAGAGCGACGACCGAGCCGATCAGGAGGAAGCGGCCTCGAGCGAAGCGGAGATCGCGGAACGCGACGAACATGGTGAGCCTTTCCGGCCGCCGGTGCGGCGACCGTTTCCACTCTCGCCCTCGGTTCGCGAACGGGCATCCGACGCGGGCACGTCCCTCCGCACCCGGAAGGTCGATCTCCCGATCGTTCTTTCGGACGATGCCTGCGCCGAGCGCGCTGCATAGACTCCCTCGTATGGCGCACACCGCTCTGACCCCCGTCTTCGTGGGTCTGCGGACGGGTCTGCACGTGCTCTTCTTCGCGCTGACGGGGCTGGTAATCGCCCGCGCCGTGCTCGATCCCACCGGTGCGAGCGTGGTGGTGACCGTGCTCGCGGTCGTCCTCGGCGTCACCTACGCCACCGGTGCGCTCCTCACGGGGGCCGTGCGGTCGTCTCGAATCTCGA
This sequence comes from Microbacterium sp. LS_15, assembly GCF_041954735.1. NCBI lineage: Bacteria > Bacillati > Actinomycetota > Actinomycetes > Micrococcales > Microbacteriaceae > Microbacterium > Microbacterium sp. LS_15. Next base: position 79,930 of record NZ_JAVAYD010000008.1, read on the forward strand.
CGGGGATCTGGCTGGCGCTCGTGACGGTGCAGTGGCTGGCGTTGACCTGGCTCATCGCCGACGCCGCGTACCTCGTGTTCCCGCTCTTCTTCCTGTACCTGCATCTGCTCGGCAGGTGGTGGGGGACCGCTGCGATCCTCGCCTCCACCGTCTTCGCGATCGTCGCTCTCGGCCTTCACGGCGGATGGAGCGTGGGCGGCGTGGTCGGTCCGCTGGTCGGCGCGGGTGTCGCCCTCCTCATCGGGCTCGGCTACGAGGCGCTCGCGCGCGAGGCGCGGCAGAGAGAGGCGCTCGTCGCCGAGCTGCTGGCGACCCGCGGTCGCCTCGCAGCGACCGAGCACGAGTCGGGAGTGCTGGCGGAGCGCGGGCGGCTGGCTCGCGAGATCCATGACACGCTCGCTCAGGGGCTCTCGAGCATCCAGATGCTGCTGCACGCCGCGGAGCGGGCGGATGCCGAACGCCCCGGGATCGCGCACATCCGCCTCGCACGAGAGACCGCCGCCGCGAACCTCGTCGAGGCTCGTCGCTTCATCCGCGAGCTCACCCCGCCGCAGCTCGACGATCAGAGCCTGGGCGGGGCACTGCGTCGCCTCGCGGCGAGGGAGTGGGCGGACCAGGGACTCGACGTCCGGGTGCGGGTGTCGGATGCCGTCGTCCTGCCCATGCACCTGCAGACAGCGCTCCTGCGTATCACCCAGGGCGCGATCGCGAACGTCATCCAGCACGCGCACGCGACCACGGCGACCGTGACCATCGCGGTCGACGGCGACCGGCTGCACTTCAGCGTCACCGACGACGGGATCGGATTCGATGCGGCGCCGCTCGTGCCGCACGATCCGGAGCGGTCCGACTCGTTCGGGCTTCGTGCCACCGAAGAGCGCGTGCAGCAGCTCGGCGGGACGCTGCGGATCAATACGGCGCCGGGCCGGGGAACCGCACTGACCGTCGACCTGTCGCTGGAGGAGCTCGCATGATCCGCCTCGTGATCGCCGACGACCACCCCATCGTCCGCGCCGGCCTCCACGCGCTGTTCAGCCTGGAGCCGGACCTGGAGGTCGTCGCAGAAGCCGACGGCCCCGACGAGGCGGTGCGCGCGGCCGAACGCGAGAACCCCGACGTCGTGCTGATGGATCTGCAGTTCGGGTCGACCGCGGCGTCGGGCGGGGCGGACGCCACGCGACGCATCCGCTCCCTCGACGCGGCGCCGTACGTGCTCGTCCTGACGAACTACGACTCCGACGCCGACATCCTCAGCGCGGTCGAAGCCGGAGCGAGCGGCTATCTGCTGAAGGACGCCCCTCCGCACGAGCTCATCGCGGCCGTGCGCGCGGCAGCGGCAGGGGAGAGCGCGCTCGCGCCGGTCATCGCCTCGCGACTCCTCGATCGAATGCGCGCGCCTCAGGTCAGCCTGAGCAGCCGCGAGATCGAGGTGCTCGAACTCGTCGCCTCCGGCCGGTCGAACACCGAGGTCGCCGACCGGCTCTTCATCAGCGAGACGACGGTCAAGTCGCACCTCGCGCACATCTTCTCGAAGCTCGACGTCACGTCGCGCACCGCCGCGGTGTCCGCCGCCCGGCGGAAGGGGATCCTGCGCTGAGACGACGAGACCCCGCCCGGATGGGCGGGGTCTCGTCGATGTGTGTGGGTTGTACGCAGAAGGTGTTTTGCCGCGTGGTTCCGGGGGAGTTGGCGCGTCCCCACAGCGTCAATCCTCTGCAGCCTCAGCCGTAATCCTCTCGTTCGCAACGCCGCGACCTTCGATAGGCGCATGTGAAGACCCAGGGTTTGCTCACTTGCACCCGGGCCGTCGCGTGAGCCGTCGGGATTGGCGGGTGGTCGTGCTGCACCTGTTACGGAGGAAGCCGACCGGCCTCAGCGTCCGACCCGACGGGGGTCTCGCTGCTAGGGTCGGTAGTTCTGCCCGACAGCCATGCTGAACGTCCGCGCCCTACACCGAAGCTCCCCATGACTGCCATACTGCACGTTTCGTCCCGTCTGCCCCGCCGAGGATCCAGAGCGGCGGTGGCCGCAGTCGTCGGGCTCGCAGCTCTCGCTCTCTCGCTCCTTCCCCTAACGCCAGCGGTTGCCGCGGGGCCTGCCGATGACCTCGAGCACACACTGGCCGAGCGTGTCGGCGACGTCGTCGGCACTGCCGCCACGGGCGCAGCCGTCGTGGTGACTCAGGGGGACCGACAGCTCCTGGCCATCACGGACGGGTACTCAGACGCGAAACTCACCGAGCCGTTCACTCTTCAGACGCGCACGCCGGTCGCATCCGTGTCGAAGATGGTCACGGCGCTCAGCGCCATCACACTGGACGCGGAGGGCGCCATCGATCTTTCCGCGGATCTTCGTCGCGCGGACAGCGTCGATCTCGTCGACGAGCGCGCCGAGGGTGACCGTGCGCCGGTGACCGGCTGGAACATCCTCACCCATCACGCTGGTCTTGCAGAGTCGATCCTGCTCTTCCCCGACGCCTCCGGTGTCACAGAAGATCAACCGCTCGCGGCCTGGGTGAGCGAGCACCCGCCCGTATTGAGGTACGCCTCTTCGGGTATGCACTATTCGGCGCTGCAGGGACACACCCTCCTCGGGTCGGTGATGGAGTCCGCGACCGGCCAGACCTTCGACGACATCGTCACGGAGACCGTATTCGCACGCGTCGGCGCAGACACCGCGTCCTACCGCGAGGGTCCAGCTGATGCGGAACTCAGCGCACCGACCGCTGACGGGTGGACTCCGACGCCGTGGCCGTTCGCGCCCGAGCGCCCCGCATCCGCGTTGGTGTGGAGCGCGAACGATGCCGAGGCGGTCCTCCGCGCGCTGTCGCCGGAATCCGACGCGCTCGCCTCTGATGTGCGGGCCGCAGCGTTGTCGACGGCCGTCATTCCGGCGCACGGAGGCACGGGGCACACTGGCGTGTTCTTCGACGAGGTGCGGGAGGGCGTGCGCGTGTTGGAGCACACCGGTGCGAACGGTGTCGCTCGAATCGCCTACATGCCGGACGCCGACATCGGCGTGTACGTGTCGACAACTTCGGAGCAGGCCGCGGCAGCGGAGATGACGGATGCCGTCATCGACGACGTCGCTCGCTGGGTCTCGGAGAACGGCTTCGCTGGGCAGCCCATTGAGACGCCTCGCGAGCCGGTCCAGCCGTCGTGGGTTCCCGATGCATCGTCCGCGGATCCGTCGGGACTGTTCGCGGAGCGGCTGTTCCTCGACCAGCCCTTCGAGCGGGGCCTGCGCGCGCTCCTCGGACAGGTCGCGGTCAGCCTCGACGGGGACGTGTTGCGCATCGGCGGACGCGAGTACACAGCGGACTCGACGAACCGGTGGTGTTCACCGGACGGGTGCGTCACAGCCGTTCGCACCGAGGCCGGCGAGGTGCAGCTTCTCCGCGGTGACCGGGGGATGCTTGAGCAGACCCTCGATCCCGTCCCGTGGTGGCGTGACGCCAGCCTCGTCCTTGTCTCCTTGGCCAGTATCCCGGTGCTTGGAGCTGTCGTCCTCGGTGCCGGCATCCGTGCGGCGGTTCGCGGTCGCAGGGGAGAAGAGAACGCCTCCGCACCCTCGCGGCTGTTGGCCGGCATCTGGGCGGGGCTCGCCGCCCTCGCTGCAGTAGGCTCTGTCGCCCTGCCGCTTCTACCGCTGCTCGACGCGCAGACCTTCGCGCCCTTCGCGCCGAACTCGCCGGCGCTGATCTTCGTCTCGGCGCTCGTCGTCGTCGCTGCGTCCGCAGGATTCCTCTGGGTAGTCTCCGCTGGCCGTGCCTGGCGCAAACGGCGCGTTGTCGGCCGGATCATCACGATTGTTGGCGCCGTGCTCGGTGTCGTCGCCACTTTCACACTCGTCGACTGGACCCTCATTCCCGCTGGGGCGTAAGGGTCCGATACCCGAAAGGCACTCATGACATCGAAGCCGACCCCCGCCTACGTCCCCCTCGCCATCGTCGGCGCTGTCTGTCTCACCGGCGTCGTGCTGTTCGGAATGTCGACGGCACGCGAGGCCGAGCAGCAGCGAGCCGACCGGATCGTCCAGTGTCGCCAGGTCGTGCTCGACACCTACGCCGCATCCGACGGTGAGAAGATTGACCTCGCCGCGGACCTGGTCGCGTGCGACCGGGAGTCTTAGTAAAGCTGCGGAGGCTCTCTTCCTCCACCTGACTCTGGTGTGGCGAATTTCCGGTTATACCCCACAACCGGCCGTCCTCATCCCCTCGATCAAGCCGAGTAACGTGCTCGCTGCACCCGAGTTCGGGAGAGTTTCCTGAAATGCGGTCAGCGACCGTCAACGAGAAAAGCCGCCTGAAACCAGGCGGCTTTTCTCGTACTTTCCGTGGGTCGTACGCGGATCGTGTCTTGCCGCGTGATTCCGGGGCAGTTTTGGCGCTGCTGTGCGGTCAGCCTTCTACATCGGTCGCCCAAATCCGTCAATCCGGCGACGCCTTGACCGCGATGGTCGCCCACGGCGAGCGGCTGTGGCGAGCGCAGTCGCGCCGTTAGGCTCCCGGCCGCATGCGGTGATCGCTGGCGGTGGCGTTACTGACTGCGCGCCCGGAGCGCACGTGCGGGTAGTTCTCGACGAAGAGTCTTGTACGACGTCGGCAGAAGGCGAGGGGGCACGTTCGCGATGGCGTCTAGAAGCACTTCAGCCTTCTTGATCTTCTTTGCTCGAGCGATCAATAGTTCTGCGTGATGACGCTGCGCTCCGCGCAGATGGAAGTGGTCATACATGCGTTCGCGCGTCGTCGTCGCGTTCACGGGATCAACCTCAAGCGCCCACATGAAGGTGAAGAACCCGTGATCGGCAAGCCGGGACATTGCCTTCATCGGTTGTTCGAGTAAGAGCTTCGACAGTTCCTCGCGCTCGTGAGCCGTAGGTACGATCTCGTCGAGTAGGCAATCCGAATGAAGGGTTCTCGAGAACTGAGGGAAGCCGCGAGCGTCTTGACTTGGTCTTCTTTCGCCTGCTCGGTAGTGCAAGAAGTAGTCGCGGTCGATGACGAATCCAGCCTCGATGCCCAGCCCTCGCAGGAGGTGGAACATGAAGTCGATGCTGCGACCTTTTACACCATCGAGCGCGACGATGCTGGTGCCAATCTCCTCTGCGGGACTCCCGGCATCCTCGAGAAGCCTGCGCACGACGGCGGCGTCTACGGGTCCTTCGGTGACCACCACGTAGTCGGCGAACAGGAAGTCAGAGTTACGTCGGCGGTGGAAGGTGTAGTAGTTGTCTCGGTCTAGCCCGTGGTCAGTGAAAAATGTTCGGCTGATCTGAGACACCCGGACTTCGAGATCCCGCTTCTTGCTGACTGTTCGTTTACATAGCACGACGTGCTCATGGTCGAGCATGTCGACGATGGTGGGGGAATGTGTCGTGAACACAACCTGGAGTCCTAGATCGCGCAGTCGACGCACCAGCTGTTGCTGGGCCTGTGGGTGGAGATTCTGCTCGGGCTCTTCAAGTCCGAGGATGTAGTTTTTCCCTTCCAGCTGCGCCAGATAGGAGTACAACGCGAACACCGCCATACTTTGCGTGCCGCTGCCCGCCTCAGCGAGCGAGATCTGTTGGCCGCCTTCCCGGACTGTGAGCTCGAGATTCTGAAGCAGCACACGAAAGTCGGGAAGGCTCGCGTGACCGAGTTCGAAGGTGAAAGGCCCTTCCAAAGGCGCGATCTTGCGCAGTTCCTTCTGCAGTCCGGAGAGTGACTGCGTGCGAAGTTGCTCGGCCAGCGAGGCGATCTTCGGACTCTTGTTATCCCGTTGACTGTGCCCGGACAACCATGCCCGCACCGCAGTTTCGAGCAGGCCACTGGTGGGCGCATGCGCAATCTCGTGGTCACGACGAGTAGGAACGAGCGCGTAAGTGATATGGGAACGAAGAGCGTCACGGAATCTCTGAAGCTCTGTCGCGGTCGTGAACCTCACCCAGGTCGTGGGTTCCAGTACCTCCCAGACTGCCTGTCGTCGGTACTTCAACCGAGCACGGAGTTCGCCTGTGGAGTTCACTCCGCGAATCCCGGAGCTCTTCAGACCGCTAATGGTGACGTCGATAACGGACTGTGTCGTGGAAAGGTACCGGTGGTGCCCGGACTCGAATGCGTCCTGCTCTGCCTCAAAGTTGAAGAAGGCGTTCAGAGCCCGCAAGATGGACGTCTTCCCAGCGCCGTTCTGCCCGACGAGCGCGACGGTGTCGCCCAACTCGATATCGGCTGCAGCAATCGCTCGAAACTTCTCAATACGAAGGCGCGAGAGGGACGCGCCGACTGTCGAAGGACTGGCAGTCATATCGCCTTTCAAAAACGGTCCAGCGGCCACGCATGAGCGACCGACACTCAACTGTGTATTTCACTGAATATATTGCAAGGTTCGGTTTTACCCGGGGGAGACGCTCCATCGTTGGAGTGACTTTGACGCTCGAGATCTGGGAGGTTTGACGCCTGCTGAACTGCGATAGCTTGAGCGAGTGACTAGCGAAACCGCGCAGCCCGGTTGGTATGCCGACCCCTCTCAGCAGTTCGAACAGCGTTACTGGGACGGCGCCTCTTGGACGGAGCACGTCTTCGCCGATGGTGCACAGACGGTCGCCCCGGTGGCTCGCAGCCGCGCAGAAGCTCGCGCGCTCGCGGCGCAGGTCGAAGTCGAGACTCGTCCGAAGAATGATGCGGCCGCAGAAGCAGCAACGAACGCATCAGCGCCCGCGGGAACTCAGAATTCGCTGGTCGTGGAGAACATCCCGTTGGTCGGCGCCCGTAAGCATGCCGAGAAGCTGCGCTCCGAGGTCGCGCGACTCCAAGGACTCATCGACCAATACGGGCTCCAGGACGTGGCCGCCCTCGATGACCTGAAGCGTCACCTGAGCCAGGAAGTCGATGGCGTGCGGGGGCAGGTCGCCGCCGCTTCGGCAGAGCTCTCGTCTCGTCAGGCCGACATCGCGGCGACGGAGGCATCACTCCTCGACCTGCGTGGTGCCGTCGAGGTCCAGGAACTTGGCCTCTACGACTATGAGCATCCCGCCGAAGACTCTGTCGCCCTGGCCACGCAGCTCGAAGCGCTGCGTGCAGACATCAAGACGGCTGTCCGCACCGGTCGCGCGACGCAGGCGACGAGCAACTTCACCTTCAACAACAGCACGGCTAAGGGCGCGAAGTTCGTTCGCGACATGTCGAAGCTCATGCTCCGCTCCTACAACGCCGAGGCCGAGAACTGCGTCAAGGCGGTCCGCGCCGGGAACCTGGCCACCGCCCAGAAGCGCCTCACGACCGCGATGGAGCAGATCGCTCGTCTCGGCACCATGATCGACCTGCGCATCACGTCGTACTTTCATCAGCTCCGACTGCGTGAGCTTGAACTCGCCAACCGACACCTCCGTGCGGTTCAGGAGGAGAAGGAAGCCGAGCGGGCTCATCGCGAAGAGCTCCGTGAGCAGCGTAAGGCGGAGAAGGAGCTCGCAGCTGAGAAGGCCCGTCTGGAGAAGGAGCGCGGTCACTACGCCAACACAATCGCCGCGCTCGAAGCCAACGGCGACCACGAAGGCGCCGAGCGCATGCGAGCGCGCCTCGCCGATGTCGAGCATGCCATCGAGAACGTCGACTACCGTGCGGCGAACATCCGCGCCGGATACGTGTACGTCATCAGCAACATCGGATCGTTCGGACCCGACGTGGTCAAGATCGGGCTCACCCGCCGCCTCGAACCCATGGACCGTGTCAACGAGCTCGGCGACGCGTCCGTGCCGTTCCGGTTCGACGTCCACGCCCTGTTCTTCGCAGACGACGCCGTGAGCATCGAAGCGATGCTCCACCAGCACTTCGCCGACCGCCGCATCAACCAGATCAACCTGCGCCGCGAGTACTTCCGCGCCACACCTACCGAAGTGCGCGAGGTGCTGAAGGCACACTCTGTGGAGTTGCTCGATTTCAAGCTAGAACCCGCGGCCGAGGAATACGTGGCCACCCGCGCGCTCCAGGGGAACTAGCCGTCCATGAGCCCGGAGGGAGACGACCCCTGGGTGCGGGAATCGTTGGTTTGAACCGCGATGTCTAGTCAGACATGCGTTCCGAGCTCAGGCACTGCGCGGTCTGGTTGCAATGCTCGGGCGGCGCCTTCAAGAGCGTCAGGGACGACGCGGTAGTACGCCCAGCGCCCGCGCTGTTCGCGGGTAGCGAGTCCGGCGTCGACGAGAAGACGCATGTGATGGGAGACCGTGGGCTGTGACAGTCCGACCGGTTCGGTGAGGTCGCAGATGCAGGCTTCCCCGCCTTCGGATGCTGCGATGAGCGACAGCAGGCGGAGACGTGTGGGGTCTCCGAGTGCCTTGAAGGTGCCTGAGATGCGCTCCGCCTCGGCGACGTCGAGCACGCCGTCTGTCACACGTGAGCAGCACGCGTTCGCGTCGGTCGCAAGGAGCGGCAGCTGGGTCGTCATGTTCCGAGTTTGCCACACGTATTGACATCTGTCGATGCATCGATGAGTCTCGATACGTCAGAGAGAGTGAGGAGCTGGTGATGGATGAGTCGTTGCCCGTAGTCGTTATCGGTGCCGGTCCGCAGGGCCTGGCAGCCGCCGCCCATCTCGTGGAGCGCGGTGAGGAGGTCGTGATCCTCGAAGCAGGGGACGGCGTCGCGTCCGCAGTCGCGGAGTGGGGGCACGTAAGCCTCTTCTCCGAGTGGAGGGAGCTCGTTGATGCTGCCTCCGCCCGACTCCTCGCACCGACGGGGTGGGCGGCGCCGCGGTCCGGGTACCCGACGGGGAATCAGTGGATCGCGGCGTACTTGAAGCCGCTCGCCGACCTTCTGGGCGACCGCATGCGCTATGGAGCGCGGGTGGTGGGCGTCTCTCGTCGGGGCCGGGACCGTCTTGTCGACTCAGACCGGGGCGAACATCCGTTCACGGTGCACGTCGATTCGGCAGGCGGTGAGTATCGGCTGCAGGCGCGCGCGGTCATCGACGCATCGGGAACCTGGGGCCTTCCGAACCCTGCGGGTGCTGACGGCCTGCCTGCTCTCGGAGAGCGCGCCGCCTCCGGCGCGCTGACCTACCGGATCCCGGACTTCCGTAACACCGCTGAGTTCGCCGGCAAGCACACCATCGTCATCGGCTCGGGGCACTCCGCCATAACGGCCGTCCTCGCTTTGGCGCGAATGGCGCGACGCGACCCCGCAACTACGGTCACCTGGGCGCTCCGACGGGCGACCACAGCGAACACCTTCGGCGGCGGCGACGCGGACGAACTGCCGGCACGTGGCGCGCTGGGGATCAGGGCGAAGGAGCTCGTCGATGCGGGTCTCGTCGACCTGGTCACCGGCTTCCGGGTCGACAGCATCTCCACAGACACTGACGTTGCCACCATTGTCGCCGAGGATGGGCGGACGCTGACCGCAGACCGTGTCGTCGTGCTGACCGGATTCCGTCCCGACCTGTCGTTCCTGTCAGAGCTGCGCCTCGAGCTCGACTCGACCTTGCAGGCCCCGACGCGCATCGCGGCGGAGGTCGATCCGAACGTTCACTCCTGCGGCTCGGTCGCCGCGACCGGGGCCGCAGACCTTGCGCACCCCGAGCCGGGCTTCTACATGGTCGGGGCGAAGTCATACGGGCGAGCACCGACGTTCCTTGCGCTCACCGGTTACGAGCAGGTCCGTAGCGTTGTCGCCGAGCTTGCAGGTGACCACGAAGCTGCCCGTCGGGTCGAGCTGGTGATGCCGGATACGGGCGTGTGTGGAGGGGCTGGCCTGTTCGGCGCATCGGGTGCGTCGCTCGGTGGGGCGTGCTGTGCGCCGCCCGCTCAGGTGGTGCAGATCGGGCGAGCCCCGGCATCTGTCTGAGTCAGCGCGCGAGCAGAGTCTCGCTGATCTTCGCGGACACCGCTTCGCGCAGAGGGCGGACGGCCTCGGCATCCCACGCCTCGGGGTTGGGGAACTCCCACTGGAGAACCTCACCTCGGGGCGTGCCGGGCAGCTGCAGTCCGGGCTTCATCAGTACGATCACGTCCGCAGTCTGAAGGTCGCCCTCGGTGATCGAGCGTGGGATCCGGTCGGTGATGTCCAGTCCCAGCTCGGCGACGGTTGCTGCGACAGCCGAGTTCACGGTCTCTGCAGGCGTGAGGCCCGCGGATGTTGCGGTGAAGCGGTCACCGGCGAGGTGCTCGAGAAGTGCGGCGCCGAGCTGAGAGCGACCGGCGTTGTGCTGGCAGACGAACAGGACGGTGGGTGCGGTGGTCATCAGATGATCTCTCTCAGTGTGTCAGGGTCAGGCGTGGTGCGAGCTCGCTGATGCGGCGCTCGAGCTCGTCGTAAGTGGTATCGAACGCGGCGTCGTCGCCGACTCGCACCGGGTCAGGGATGGACCAGTGCAGGTGGCCGCGAGGGCTCAGCGTCTCGTGTGCGCTGTCGCAGACCGTCACTATGAAGTCCGATTCCGTTGCGACGTCATCGAGATGGCGGGGCGTCTCGTCGGTCAAGGTCAGGTCGTGGCGCTGTGCGGCGTCGCGCGCACCCGGGGCGATCTGCTCCGCCGGTTGCGTTCCGCCCGAGACTGCGGGGATGGCGCTGTGCTGGGCCCACAGGGCCGCGGCCAGTTGTGAGCGCGCGGAGTTCGCGGTGCACACGAACAGCACGCGTGCTGCCTCATCGACCGGGGAGGGCACGAGTCCTTCGAGCGCACTCGGCGTCAGCTGGACATAGCTGCGTCGTCTATCTGCCTCTGACCGCGACCGGCCGACCATACCGACGGATTCGAGGACTCCGAGGTGATGGGCCACGAGGTTCGACGGCATGTCGAGGGATACGGCGATCTCTTTCGGGGAGAGGTCGCCCAGGGTGAGCAGGTCGATGATGCGCAGTCGTGACGGGTCGCCGAGCGCCGCGTGCTTGGCTGCCCGCATCTGAAGGAGGCTTCGTTCACTGTTCATTGACTCAATATTGACTGAACTATCCTCCGTGAGTCAAGATGGGCCAGCCATGAACGAAAACACACCCACCCGCCCAGCCCTAAGTCGCCGGCTGCTCGCCGAATTCCTGGGCACCGGTTTGCTCGTCACCACGGTCGTCGGATCCGGCATTGCCGCCCAGCGCCTCTCTCCCGACGACACGGGCCTGCAGCTCCTCGAGAACAGCTTGGCCACCACGCTGGGGCTCGCAGTGTTCATCCTGATTTTCGGCCCGGTGTCCGGGGCCCACTTCAACCCGGTCGTCACGCTCGCCGACTTCATGCTCGGCGGCCGCCACGGCGACGGCGTCGCGCCTCGCGATGTTGCTCCGTACCTCGCGGCGCAGATCACCGGTGGGATCGGGGGAACGGTGCTCGCGAGCGTCATGTTCGACGTGGCGCCAGCGTTCTCCTCGAACAATCGAGCCACCGCCGGTCACCTCGTCGGGGAAGTCGTCGCCACCGCAGGGCTCGTCATCCTCATCTTCGCTCTCGCGCGGACCACCACGCCTGCGGTCATCGCCATCGCTGTCGGTGCGTACATCGGCGCTGCGTACTGGTTCACCAGTTCCACCTCTTTCGCCAATCCGGCGGTCACCATCGCCCGACTGTTCACCGACACCTTTGCTGGCATTGCCCCCATTGCGGTGCTGCCCTTCATCGGAGCCCAGCTCCTCGGCGGCGCCCTCGGGCTCGCCCTCGTCTCTTACCTCTACCCACGAGTCGCTCGGGTCGCCGGCGACGTCGTCATCCCCGCTCTCTCCTGAAAGGTCCACCACCATGCACCTCGTAGCCATCGGCGGAAGCGACGCCGGCATCTCGACCGCCCTCCGTGCCCGCGAGCTCGACCCGTCCGTCGACGTCACCGTCGTGGTCGCCGACGCCTTCCCGAACTTCTCGATCTGCGGGATCCCGTACTACTTCTCCCGAGAAGTTCAGCCCTGGCAGTCGCTTGCACACCGCACGCACGCCGACCTCGAAGCCACCGGCATGAACCTCCGCCTGAACACCCTTGCCACCGACATCGACGTCGCTGGACGCCTGCTCCACGTGCGCGACGAATACGGCACCGAATCGACCATCGCGTATGACGAGCTGATGGTCGGAACGGGCGCGTCACCATCGACCGCCGGCATCGCGGGGCTCGACCAGCTCGGACCCGACGATGGTGTCCACCTGCTGCACTCCATGGGCGACACCTTCGCACTCGAGCAGTACCTCGACACCCACCAGCCGGAGACCGCCATCATCGTCGGCGCCGGCTATGTCGGCCTCGAGATGGCCGAAGCCCTCACGATCCGCGGCCTGCACGTCACCCAACTGCAGCGCAGCTCCGAAGTCCTCTCCACCGTCGACCCCGAACTCGGCACCCTCGTTCACGACGAGCTCACTCGACACGGTGTCGATGTCATCACCGACACCCGCGTCGAAGCCATCAGTCGCGATGACCACGGGATCGTCGTCACCGGAGCCCATGCCGGTGAGGCGTTCAGCCGCACGGCTGACGTCGTCCTCGTCGTGGTCGGTGTGCGCCCGAACACCAGCCTCCTCACCGCCGCCGGTGCCACGACCGGCCCCGGTGGAGCCGTCTCGGTCGACGAGCAGATGCGCACCGGACTCCCGAACGTCTGGGCTGCCGGCGACGGCGTCGTCACCCACCACCGCCTCCTCGGAACCACCTACCTCCCGCTCGGCACCACGGCTCATAAGCAAGGCCGCGTCGCCGGAGAGAACGCCATCGGCGGCAACGCCCGCTTCGCCGGCAGCCTCGGCACCCAGGTCGTCAAAATCTTCGACCTCGTCGCCGCACGTACCGGCCTCCGCGACCACGAGGCCATCGCCGCCGGATTCACGCCGGTCTCCGTCACCTCCACCCCCGACGACCACAAGGCCTACTACCCGGGTGCGACCTCCATCAACATCCGGATTACCGGCGACGAAGACGGTCGCCTCCTCGGCGCACAGCTGGTCGGCCAGCGCACGGCAGAGATCGCCAAGCGTGTCGACACCTATGCCGCCGCGCTGCATCACGAGATGACCGTCGCGCAGATGAGTGACCTTGACCTCTCCTACACTCCGCCCCTTGGATCGCCGTGGGATGCGGTACAGATGGCTACTCAGTCTTGGGAGCGACAGGTACTTCCGATGCGGACCCCGGCACGCTGAGCGTCCGCCTCTGGCTAGTCGTAACTCCTGTGTACGTGCCACCCGTCTTCGGCGCGGAACACGTCGAAGACAAGAGAATGTCCGTCATCGTCCGTGGCTTGGAACCGCCACCCGTATAGACCGCGATACGGCTCATGCGGAGCGGACCAGATCGAATCACGCAGGCGCGTGGGGGTGTCTGAGACTCGCCAGCGCCGGCCCGCGAACATCATCCGGGCCGGGATGTCGTCGACCATCCATATCGCGGCAGGAGGGTGATGAGGAGCCGTGCGCATCAGGCAATAATGTACTTCCGCACGACACCGACTGAGGTTCGCGAGGTGTTGAAGGCGCACTCCGTTGAACTGCTCGACTCCAAGCTCGAACCCGCCCCGGAAGAGTACATGGCCACGCGCGCGCTGCAGGGCCATTAGGCAGCTAAGAGGTCGTTGCCGCGTCCGGCTGGATGGACGCTTCCTAGTTCGCGTTCAGCCCGTGCGCCCGCGTGTCGAGCGCACGCTTGTAGTGGCTTTCGGCGGCGTTGATGACTGTCTTCGGTGTCGCCGGGTCGAACACCCGGAGCACGGAGAAGCGGAACGATGACGGGTCGAGGCCGATGAGGTCGCGGTTGCTGCCGTGCCCGTTCGCCGCGTACGCCGCCCACCGGCCGCTGATACTGTCGGCGCCGTGGGCCTTCCCGACGTACTGGCGTCTGTCCTCCGTGCCGGTGATGAGGTAGACGCCTTTCACTGCGCCGAGGGCAGTGCGCCAGGACGCGTACCGCGGTTCCCGCATCACCGCCTGCAGCTCGTCGTGGCTGAGGCTTTATGGCGTGGATGGCATCTCGCCATAGATTCAGGTCTACCGCGATATCGAGATGCGGAGCTGATAGTCGTCAGACTCTGACGTTGTAGTTCAAAGCGAGGTCCTCGGCGTTCACCCCGCGGATGCCCCAGTTGACTCTGGGCGTTTCGGTGATGGTGATCTCGACACTGTGAGGGGGTATCCCGGTCGCCGCTTCCACCCGGGCGAAGATCTCGTCGATGAGGGTTCGCTTTGCCGCGACACTGCGGCCCTCGAATATGGAGATCTCGATGACCGTGTACCAAGCGCCCCTGTCCTCCGGGTAGATGAAGTCACGTTCATCGAGACCGATGAAGCGGTGGAAGCGCTTCTCCTCCGGGTAGTCGAGGGCCGCGACGACGGACGCGTGGATCGCCTCGGATAGGGCGTCGCGGTGAGCGTCGAGGGACGTTCGTTGGCCGTACACAATCACCTGAGCCATGCACTGATGCTACCCAGCCTCTTTCGTCACCTCGACCTGCGGTAGTGTTCGGTGCTTACCGATCTCGAAAGGCGACGATGAGCCTCGCATTCTTCCTGACCACGCTCGTGGTGGTCATCACCCCCGGCACGGGTGCCGTGTTCTCCATCGCCGCCGGCCTGACCCGAGGCACGAAAGCGGGAATCGTCGCCGCGCTGGGCTGCACCGTGGGTGTGATCCCGCACATGGTGGCCGCGATCACCGGCCTCGCGGCTCTCCTCAACGCTTCGGCAGTCGCATTCCAGACCATCAAGTGGCTCGGCGTCGCCTACCTCCTGTTTCTCGCCTGGCAGACCTTACGCGACAAGTCCCTCATCGACGTCGAGGCAACAACCACCCCGGTCTCCTTCTGGAAGGTCATCCGCACCGCGGTACTCATCAACGTCCTCAACCCCAAGCTGACGATCTTCTTCTTCGCCTTCCTTCCTCAGTTCGTCCCCCAGGGCCAGTCGAACGCGACGTGGCACATGGTCATGCTGAGCCTGGTGTTCATGGCGATGACCTTCGTCGTGTTCGCCCTCTACGGCGTCTTCGCGGCCGCCATGCGCAACCAAGTCATCACTCGACCCAAGGTCATGGCTTGGCTGCGACGGACATTCGCGGCGACGTACGTGCTCCTCGCGGGACGCCTCGCCCTCGAAAGCCGATGACTCCGCTGAGCGAGGACCTGACTTGGCCAGGTGCCGAACTCTTGCTTGAACACCGCCTTGCCGTCGCCCGCCACGGGTGAGGAGACGTCAGGCATAAGTTCGTCTACGGCAGGCTCGGCGCAAGCCAGCCGTCTACGTAGCGCTGAGTCCGTGGTCGCGCCGACCGTTGCGGTACTAGCCTCGAGGCGTGAGCGAGGGTGCGATGAGGGAGCTGTCTGACGAGGCGCGCAGCGCTGGAACGTCGGCTTGCCGAGGTGCAAGCCGAACTCGTCGAGGTGGCCAAACGCCGCCTTAGCTTCACCGCGAACGTGTTCGACCTGTTGCGCGAGAAGTCGGACGAGCTCGAAGCCGAAGCTGACATGATCCGCCTGCAGCTGGGGCGGGCACCGGCGCCTGGGCGACCGCCCCGTATCGGTAGTGCAGGGTGGGCGCTCGTCGCGGGAAGCGCCGTCGTCATCGTCGCGGCGCTGTGGCTGTTCGTTCGCTGACTGGTCGAATCTGTAACCGATCTCGTCAGAGTCGGACTACGGCACCCACTCGCTTAACCAAACTCACCAACCGCTTCCTGCCCGCGTAAGCCCACCAACCTGGCATCCGGCAAAGTTCCGCTGACCATCATCAGACGACCTGTCGAAGGGCCCGCGAAGGTCTGCGACAACAAGACGAGCACGACCTTCCCCGCGGAAGCGGGAGGGAAGTTCGCGCAGGAGTACCAGTACGGATCCAAGGAGTGGCGCGAGATGTACGGCCACGGGCGCAACAGCGTCGAGTCCTTCAACGCCTACCTCAAGGACGGCGGCACCCACGCGCTCGAGGACGGCTCCCGCCGGCGTCTGCGCGGCTCAGTGGCACAGTATTTTTTCGCCACGATGACTGTTGTCGCGGCCAACCTCGACAAGATCATCGACTTCGCCGCCCAGAAGACCGAGGACGGCGACGACTACGAAGCCAGCATCGAGGCGCCGCGCGCCAAGCAGCGCAAGCCACGTCGCAGCTCGGCACTTCAGCGAGTCACCCACCAGCGCGGTCGAGCGCGGCGAAATCCCGTCCGCACATAACCCCACAGTTCAACACGTCACACACCACCGGCTCGAAGGTCGGCGCCAGCATGCCCAGACGTGGGCACCGGTGCCGGCCTTCGAGCCGTTTCTGTGCCCCCGTCGGTCACTCCGGAGTTGAACTGCCCCCGAAAAGCGTCTTCAACGAGAAAAGCCGCCTGAAACCAGGCGGCTTTTCTCGTACTTGGGGGTTACGCGTACGTGTTCACATATCATCCGCGTACAACCCTGTGTGCCCCCGACAGGAGTCGAACCTGCGACCTACGGTACCGGAAACCGGCGCTCTATCCACTGAGCTACGGAGGCGTACCGAACGACGATATCACTGGTCGGCGGTGGGCTCCGACCCGGCCTCCGTCACGGGCGCGTCGCCGAGTTCGGCCAGCGCCGCAGCCACCTTCTCGGCGAGGTAGCGGTGCCCGTCGGTGGACGGATGCTTGCGCCCGACCTCGACGTCGATGACCGAGAGGTAGTTCTGGTCGGTGATCCAGTTCTGGGCGACGGGGGAGATGTACCACCAGCCGCGTGCGGCGGCGAGCTCCGACAGGTCGGCGTCGATGCGTGCGGTCCCGGCGCCGACGGGCAGCTCGTGCGGAGCGGGGCCGAGGATCACGATGGTCGCCGCCGGGTACTTCGCCGCCATCGCGTCCCAGGCCGCGTTCACGGCATCCCGGTATCCGGCGGCGCCCTGCTCGCGGTCGTTGATCGACCCCTGCAGGATGACGAGGTCGGGGTCGAGCGCGGGATCGAGGGCGGCGATGCGCTCGCCGAAGGCGGGTCCGTCGATCCCGGGCTTGAGGTAGCCGCTCCCGCGCACGCCGTCGACGATGGTCTCGCCGTCGAGAAGCTCGGCGAGCACGTACGCGTAGCCCTCGGTGGGGACGTTCGCGGCGGATCCGTACGTCCAGGAGTCCCCGAACACGAGCACGGTCGGGTGCTCGGGCAGCGCGAGCGGAGCGGGGGCGATCGCGACGACGTCGTCGCCCGCTGCGGCGGCGCCGACGGGCTCCGTCGAGGGAGTCCCTGTCCACGGCCGCCACACGCCGAGAGCGACCGCCGCGACCGCCAGGATCACGGCGATGACGACCCCTGCGACGGGCAGGCGGCGACGGGCGGAGGCGGGTTGCATGGCATGACTGTAGATCACGTTCCCGCCAGCGCAAATTCGACGCTGCGACGCGCCGTAAACTGGGAGGTCTATGACTCCTGAAATGCTCGCCCAAGCCCTCCTCGCCGTCCTCGCACCGATCGCCGAGGAACGACGCCCGGGCGAGCCGCTCCCGGTCTCCGCCGCCGACATCGTGTTCGAGCGCCCGCGCAACCGCGAGCACGGCGACTGGGCCTCCAACATCGCGATGCGCCTCGCGAAGCAGCTGGGGACGAACCCGCGCGAGCTCGCTCAGCAGATCGCCGATGGGCTCGGCGGCGTCGAGGGCGTCGACAGCGCGGGGGTCGCCGGACCCGGGTTCATCAACATCCGCCTCGGAGCCGCTGCGGCCGGCGCTCTCGCGAAGGTCATCGTCGAGGCGGGCGACGCCTACGGTTCGAACGACTCGCAGGCGGGGCAGAGCATCAACATCGAGTTCGTCAGCGCGAACCCCACCGGCCCCCTCCACATCGGGCACACGCGCTGGGCGGCGCTCGGCGACGCGATCGCGCGCGTGCTGGAGGCCTCCGGCGCGACGGTCGCCCGTGAGTACTACATCAACGACGCCGGCGTGCAGATGGAGCGGTTCGCGCACTCCGTGCTCGCCGCCGCGAAGGGCGAGCCCGCCCCCGAGGGCGGATACGCCGGCAGCTACATCGGCGATCTCGCCGAGCGTGTGCGGGCGGCGCGCCCCGACCTGCTCGACCTGCCGGACGACGAGCAGGTGCTCGTGACGCGTGAGCTGGCGTACGAGTTCCAGCTCGCGGAGCAGAAGGAGTCGCTCGCGAAGTTCAACGTCGAGTTCGATGTCTGGTTCTCCGAGCGCCGCCTGCACGCGAAGGACGCGAGCGGCGTCAGCCTCGTCGACCGGGCCGTCGACCGTCTGCGCGAGCAGGGGCACGTGTTCGACCAGGACGGCGCCGTCTGGGTGCGCACCACCGACTTCGGCGACGACAAGGATCGCGTGATCCGCCGCTCCAACGGCGAGTACACCTACTTCGCGGCCGACGCCGCCTACTACCTCGACAAGGGCGACCGCGGGTTCGAGTACAAGCTGTATCTCCTCGGCGCCGACCACCACGGGTACGTGCACCGCCTCAAGGCGATCGCCGGCGCAGCGGGGGAGGACCCCGAGAAGAACGTCGAGGTGCTCATCGGCCAGCTCGTCTCGATCGGCGGCGCCCGCCTCAGCAAGCGCGCCGGCAACATCATCGAGATGGACGACCTGCGCGAATGGCTCGGAACGGATGCCCTGCGCTATTCGCTCGAGCGCTCACCCGCCGACTCGCCGCTCGCCCTCGACCCCGAGCTGCTGCAGAAGCGCAGCAACGACAATCCGGTGTTCTACGTGCAGTACGCGCATGCGCGCACCCACAACGTCGGGCGCAATGCCGCCGACTCGGGCGTCGACCGGTCGGAGTTCGCCCCCGAGACCCTCACGCACGAGACCGAGGCGGCCCTGCTCGGCGCGCTGCAGGAGTTCCCCCGCATCGTGGCGTTCGCCGCCGAGGTACGCGAACCGCACCGCGTCGCGCGCTACCTCGAGGAGCTCGCCGGCCTCTACCACCGCTGGTACGACAACTGCCGCGTGATCCCGCTCGGCGACGCGCCGATCGAGAGCGTTCACCGCACGCGTCTGTGGCTCAATGACGCCACGGGACAGGTGCTCCGCAACGGTCTCCACCTGCTCGGGGTGTCGGCGCCAGAGCGCATGTGACGCCGCTCGGCGCCCCACCGATATACGGCAGGATGGCAGCATGAGCGACGACAACCGCACCCTGCCGTACCCGGACGCCGACGCCGAGCATCCGACGCTCGTGATCCCCGGTGGCACGGACGGGACGGATGCGGTGGCCGCACCGCGCCGTCGGCGTCGCCGCTGGCCGTGGGTGCTGCTGATCGTCGTCGTGGTGCTCGCTCTGCTCGCCGTCGCGGCGGAACTCGTCGTGCGGTCGATGCTGCCCGGCGTCGTCCGATCCATCGTGATCGAGCAGCTCGACCTCCCCGCCGACCAGCAGCTCGACGTGCAGGCCGACGGCATCCTGCTCCCGCAGCTCATCGGCGGACGCCTCGACACCCTGCACCTGTCGACCGACTCCGTCACGCTCGAGGGCATCACCGGCGCAGTCGACGTCACGGCATCCGGCGTCCCGCTGCGCGGCGGCGACGTCGCCGGTGCCGAGGGGACGATCCGCATCGACGAGTCGCAGTTCACGACGCTCATCGGGCGCACCGACCTGCCCATCGAGACGGTCGCCCTCGACGCCCCGAACGCGACGGTCTCCGGATCCGTCACGGTCCTCGGCATCCCGATCCCAGTCTCGCTCACCGTCACGCCCGGCGTTGCGGAGGGCGACCTGGAGCTCACTCCGGTGGGACTCACGATCGGCGGTCTCCAGGTCGACGCCGATCAGGTCGGCTCGTCGCTGGGGTCGCTCGGCGAGGAGATCACGAAGACGCAGCGTGTGTGCATCGCGGATCAGCTCCCCGCGGGGATCACGATCACCGGCCTCGAGATCGAGGGCAGCGAGGCGGTGATCGATGTGGACGTCGACGGGGCGATAGCCACCGACTCCGCCCTGCTCGACAAGGGCGTCTGCCCGCAGAACTGACGCCGCCCGCCGACCGATCGGCGGGCTCAGCGCGCTTCGCGCTCCGCCTCCTGGGCCCGGCGCAGCTCGGCCGTGGCGATCGCCACGTCGACCTCGGCGCGCTGCACTCGGCGCTGCGGGAAGGTCGTCGCGGCGAAGCGGGCGCGCACCCGATCGTGCCGCTCCTCCTCGGAGGTGACGATGAACGCGCTCGCGACGAGGATCACCTGCGTCGAGAGATTGAGCCAGATCAACAGGGCGAGCAGCGAGGCGAACGAGGCCAGCAGCGGGTTGCTCGTCGCGCCGCCCACGAACAGGCTCGAGAGCTCCTGCAGCACCACCAGGCCGAATCCGCCGATGAGCGCGCCGGTCCAGAGCGACTTCGCCGATGCGCGGACGCCGGACAGGATGCGGAACACCCCGGCGACGAGCACCGTGTCGAGCGCGAACACGATCACGAGCGATGCGATGCGGATGCTCCAGGTCGCCGCCGCGGAGTCCTCCGCGATCCCGAGCAGTCCGCTGATCCACGAGATGCCGATCCGGCTCACGAACGTGACGGCGGCCGCCGTGGCGAAGAGCCCGCCGATGCCGATCGCGAGCAGCAGGTTGCGCAGCATCACCCAGATGAAGAGGACGTCGTCGTGCGCCGTGCCGGCGACCACGCGGATCGCCGTGCGCAGCGACCCGACCGCGGCCAGCGCCGACCCCAGCAGGGCGACGGAGGAGATGATGCCGGCGACGGACAGCGAGATCGGCTCACGGAGATCGGCGGGGTTGATCACACCGCCCTCGCCGATGAGACCGGGCACGACCGACTGCACCGCATCGATGATGGCGCGCCAGGCGTCGGGGTTCCCCGCCAGCCACAGCGCTGCGATCGAGAATCCGAGCAGTACGGCGGCGAAGACGCTGAATAGGGCGCGGTAGGTCACGCTGTCGGCGAGCATCGGGCCCCGCCGTTCGGAGTAGAGGAGGAACGACCGCACCGCGCGGCGCTGCAGCGCCCACCGGATGGCGGCCGAGCTCACGCGCTGGATGAACCCCGGTCGGGCGTCGTCGGTGGCGGAGGTCTCTGAACTCATCACGCCTTCACCCTACGAGGCACGGCGCGGGCCTCCCAAGGGGTTGACGCGGAGGGTCACCATGACGGATGCGGCATGGGCGGTGCCCTAGAATCGGGGTCAACTCGCCGTGCCCGCTCCGGCCCGAGACCCGCCCCACGATTGGTGATCCTTGCTTTCCCCTGCCGACTCGCCCGCCCCGGAATGGCTCGTCGCCCCCGACGACGTCAACGACCTCGCGACGGCTGTCTGGCCGGCGTCCGCTGCGCGCGACGGGGACGGCGTCCTGACGCTCGCCGGCATCCCGGCCACCTCTCTCGCGCAGACGTACGGCACGCCGCTGCTCGTGATCGACGAGGACGAGGTTCGCGACCGCGCCCGCACGTTCCGCACCGCGTTCGATCGAGCGGCGGCCGACAACGGCACGACCGCGCAGGTCTACTACGCCGGCAAGGCCTTCCTCTGCACCTCGGTGGCCCGCTGGGTGGTCGACGAGGGACTCCGCATCGACGTCTGCACGGGCGGGGAGCTCGAGGTCGCCCTCGCGGCGGGCGTCGCCCCGGCATCCCTCGGGTTCCACGGCAACAACAAGTCGGTGGCGGAGCTCGAGCGCGCCGTCGAGGTCGGGATCGGCACGATCATCGTCGACAGCGCGATCGAGATCGAGCGTCTCGCAGCGATCGTCGCCCGCACCGGTTCCACGCAGCGCGTGCTGGTGCGCGTCATCAGCGGCGTGCACGCCGAGACGCACGAGTTCCTCGCGACCGCGCACGAGGACCAGAAGTTCGGCTTCCCCCTCGCCGAGGCCGAGGAGGCCGTCGCGCGCATCCGCGAGATCGAGGGCCTCGACTTCGCCGGACTGCACTGCCACATCGGCTCGCAGATCTTCGGCGTCGCCGGTTTCCGCGAATCCGCCTCGCGCGTCCTCGAACTACACGCGTCGCTGCTCGAGGGCGGTCCGGTGCCCCTGCTCAACCTCGGGGGCGGATTCGGGATCGCCTACACCCGTGTCGACGACCCGACACCCATCGAGACCCTGGCCGCCGAGATCGTCTCGGCCGTGGCGGAGGGGTGCGCCGCGCGCGGCATCCCGATGCCCGCCCTGTCGTTCGAGCCCGGTCGCGCGATCCTCGGCACGGCGGGGGTGACTCTCTACGAGGTCGGCACCACGAAGGACGTCGAGCTCGGCGCGGGCGTCGTCCGGCGCTACCTCAGCGTCGACGGCGGGATGAGCGACAACGCCCGCCCCGCACTCTACGGCGCCCAGTTCTCCGCGCGACTGGCCTCTCGTGCGGGCATCGGCGTCCCGCAGCTCAGCCGCGTGGTCGGCAAGCACTGCGAGTCCGGCGACATCGTCGTCGAGCACGAATACCTTCCGGACGACGTCGCACCGGGCGACCTTCTCGCCGTGCCCTCCACGGGCGCGTACTGCGCGTCGCTCGCGAGCAACTACAACCACGTCCCCCGCCCGCCGATCGTCGCCGTGCGCGGCGGACGGTCGACGGTCATCGTCCGCGGCGAGACCATCGCCGACATCCTGTCCCGCGACGCCGGGATCCCCTCGGCGGACGCCGAGCGTCCGTGACCGGCCCTCGCGCCGGACTTCACGCAGAGCACCATCGATCCACCCTCCGAAGGAGAAGCAATGACGACTGAGTACCGACGACTTCGGGTGGCGCTGCTGGGCGCCGGCGCGGTCGGCTCCCAGGTCGCCGCCCTTCTGCTGCGGCACGGCGACGAGCTCGCCGACCGCGCGGGCGCCGCGCTCGAACTGGCGGGCATCGCGGTGCGCGACGTCGACGCCCCGCGGGATGTCGAGCTGCCCAAGGAGCTGTTCACGACCGACGCAGAGTCGCTGGTCGTCGGCGCGGACATCGTGATCGAGCTGATCGGCGGCATCGAGCCGGCGCGCACGAGCATCCTCCAGGCGATCGGCTCCGGAGCAGACGTCGTCACGGCGAACAAGGCGCTGCTCGCCACGCACGGCCCCGAACTGTTCGAGGCGGCCGACCGCGTCGGCGCGTCGGTCTACTACGAGGCCGCCGCCGCCGGCGCCATCCCGATCATCCGCCCGCTGCGCGATTCGCTCGCCGGCGATCGCGTGGTGCGCATCATGGGCATCGTCAACGGCACGACCAACTACATCCTCGACCGCATGGAGACCGAGGGCGCCGACTTCGCGGACGTCCTCGCCGACGCGCAGCGCCTCGGATACGCCGAGGCAGACCCGACGGCCGACGTCGAGGGGTACGACGCCGCGCAGAAGGCGGCGATCCTCGCGAGCCTCGCCTTCCACACCGCCGTCCCGCTCGACGCGGTGCACCGCGAGGGCATCACCTCGATCACCGCGTCGATGATCGAGGAGGCCCGCTCCGCCGGCTTCGTCATCAAGCTCCTCGCGGTGTGCGAGCGCCTCGAGGCCGAGGGCTCCGAGTCGATCTCCGTCCGCGTGTACCCGGCCCTCGTCCCGCAGTCGCACCCGCTCGCCTCGGTGCACGGCGCGAACAACGCCGTTTTCGTCGAGGCGGAGGCAGCCGGGTCGCTCATGTTCTACGGCGCGGGCGCCGGCGGCGTGCAGACGGCCTCGGCCGTGCTGGGCGACGTGGTGTCCGCCGCCCGCCGCCACATCGCCGGCGGTGTCGGCGTGGGGGAGTCGACGCGCGCGAACCTCCCGATCGTCCCGATCGGTCACGTCACCACCCGCTACCAGATCACGCTCGAGGTCTCCGACGCACCGGGCGTGCTCGCCACGGTCGCCGGGATCCTCAGCGACGGCGGCGTCTCCGTGGCCACGGTCGTGCAGACGGTCGAGGGGGAGGCAGAGCCCACGGCCCGCCTCGTCATCGGCACCCACCGCGCGACCGAGCAGGCGCTCAGCGCGACCGTCGACGCCCTCGCCGAGAGCGCCGTGGTCGAGCGCGTGGTGTCGGTGCTGCGCGTCGAGGGCGAGTGACGGTGGGCCTCGGGCGCACCGTCGAGGTGACGGTCCCCGCGACGAGCGCGAACCTCGGCCCGGGCTTCGACACCCTCGGTCTCGCTCTCAGTATCTACGACACCCTGCTGGTGACCGAGCTGCCCGCGGGCGAGCTCGAGATCGAGGTGTCGGGATCCGGGGCGGAGGAGATCCCGCGCGACGCGTCCAACCTCATCGTGCGAACGATCGCCCACGTCTACGCCGACGTCGCGCGCGACATGCCCGGCCTCCGCATCGTCGCCGAGAACGGCGTGCCGCACGGGCGCGGCCTCGGCTCGTCCGGAGCCGCGGTGACCGCCGGCATCCTCGCCGCCAAGGGGCTGCTCGAGGGAGACGTCGAGCTCGAGGACGCCGACATGCTGCGCCTGGCCACCGAGATCGAGGGGCACCCCGACAACGTCGCGCCCGCTCTGTTCGGCGGCCTCACGATCGCCTGGATGGGCGAACGGGGACCGCAGCACAAGAAGCTGCTCGTGCACCGCGGCGTCTCCCCGCTCGTGCTCGTCCCGTCGTACACGATGTCGACGTCGAAGGCCCGTTCGCTGCAGCCGCCGCAGGTGTCGACGGCGGATGCCGTGTTCAACGTGTCGCGTTCGGCGCTGCTGATCGCGGCTCTCATGCAGAGTCCCGAGCTGCTCCTCGACGCCACGGCCGACCGCCTGCACCAGGACTACCGTGCCGAGGCGATGCCCGAGACGCAGCGGCTCGTGCAGGCGCTGCGGGCTGCGGGCTTCGCCGCCGTCGTGTCGGGCGCGGGGCCGAGCGTGCTCGTCCTCGCGGATGGCCCGGGAAGCCGCCAGGATGCCGCCGAACTCGCCGCCTCGACGACCGACACCCCGTGGGAGGCGCTGCTGCTCGCGGTCGACGTCCGTGGTGGTACAGTGGGGAACCGAGCGGAGGGCTCCACGGAGTTTCGTGAATCTGGCCCCATTGCAACTCTGCAAGACCCGCACGTGAACCCCTGATGCACTGATCTTCCCAGTACGCCGTCTCTTCCGAGAGGTCGTCGGCCCGGGAGCACAGTGCTGAGGTCGGCCGGCGCCGAGCGTCAGCCCGTGCGATCGCGCGCAGCACCCGTTGCGCGTGTACCGCTCATGTCTTCGAGACCAAAGAGGGAGCACTCGTGGAGAACTTCTCCGAGACCCAGAACGACCAGGCGGCTCCGGCTGCCGAAGCCCCGGCGTCCGCCGCGGCATCCGACACCGCGACCGAGGCCCCGGCGGCGCCGGCCCGCAAGCGCGCCCCGCGACGGGCGACCACCGCCAGCGCGGCGGCGAAGGCCGAGAAGGCCGCCGAGACCGCGGACGCGGCTCCGGCATCCGAGGCTCCGGCATCCGAGGCCCCTGCGGCCGCTGCCGCCGATGCGGCTCCCGCTGCCGACGCCGAGGCGCCGAAGGCGAAGGCTCCGCGCCGCAGCCGCGCGAAGAAGGCCGACGCCGAGCCCGCGGCCGAGTCCGCCGAGGCCCCCGCAGCGCCGGCGACCGACGACAAGCCCGCCGAGGCCGCAGCCCCCGCTGCCGCCGCCGACGCGCCGGAGCAGACCGACGAGCCGAAGAAGGGCCGCGGTCGTCGCACCGCCAAGAAGCCCGCCGCCGACGCCGAGTCGGTCCCGGCCGACGAGAAGCCCGCGGAGTCCGCTCCGGCCGACGCTCAGCCGTCCGGCGACTCCGGCTCCGACAACGCCGAGGGCGGCGAGGAGCAGGGCGGCCGCAGCCGTAACCGCAACCGCAGCCGCAACCGCGGACGCGGCCAGAACGGCAACGGTCAGCAGGAGCAGCAGCAGAGCGCTCCGGCCGACGACGAGCAGGGCGGCAACGGCCGCAACCGCCAGCGCAACAAGCGTCGCGGCGGAGCTCCGACCGACGAGTTCGAGACCGAGATCGGCGAGGACGACGTCCTGATCCCGATCGCCGGCATCCTCGACGTGCTCGACAACTATGCTTTCGTGCGCACCACGGGGTACCTCGCGGGTCCGAGCGACGTCTACGTCTCGCTCGGCCAGGTGAAGAAGTACAACCTGCGCAAGGGCGACGCGATCGTCGGATCGATCAAGCAGCCGCGCGAGGGCGAGCAGCAGGGCCGCCAGAAGTACAACGCGCTCGTGAAGGTCGACTCGATCAACGGCCTGTCGGTCGACGACGCCGCCACGCGCGTCGAGTTCGGCAAGCTCACGCCGCTGTACCCGCAGGAGCGCCTGCGCCTCGAGACCGCGCCCGAGAAGCTCACGCAGCGGATCATCGACCTCGTCGCACCGATCGGCAAGGGCCAGCGCGGCCTCATCGTCGCACCGCCCAAGGCAGGCAAGACCATCGTGCTGCAGCAGATCGCCAACGCGATCGCGCAGAACAACCCCGAGGTGCACCTCATGGTCGTGCTCGTCGACGAGCGGCCCGAAGAGGTCACCGACATGGAGCGCTCGGTCAAGGGCGAGGTCATCGCTTCGACCTTCGACCGCCCGGCAGAGGACCACACGACGGTCGCGGAGCTCGCGATCGAGCGCGCCAAGCGCCTCGTCGAGCTGGGCCGCGACGTCGTCGTGCTGCTCGACTCGATCACGCGTCTCGGCCGCGCCTACAACCTCGCGGCTCCGGCATCAGGCCGCGTGCTCACGGGTGGCGTCGACGCGTCGGCGCTGTACCCGCCCAAGCGCTTCTTCGGCGCTGCGCGCAACATCGAGAACGGCGGATCGCTCACGATCCTCGCCACCGCCCTCGTCGAGACCGGATCCAAGATGGACGAGGTCATCTTCGAGGAGTTCAAGGGCACCGGCAACAGCGAGCTGCGCCTGTCGCGCCAGCTGGCCGACAAGCGGATCTTCCCGGCGGTCGACGTCAACGCGTCGAGCACCCGCCGCGAGGAGATGCTGCTCTCGGCCGACGAGGTCAAGATCACCTGGAAGCTGCGTCGCGCCCTCGCCGGCCTCGACCAGCAGCAGGCCCTCGAGGTCGTGCTCGGCAAGCTGAAGGAGACCCACTCGAACGTGGAGTTCCTCGTGCAGATGCAGAAGTCGATCCCGACGCTGCCCGCAGGCGGCCACGGGCACGACAACAACATCCGCTGAGCGGATCCGCCGTGTTCGAGTCCGTCCAGACTCTGATCGACGAGCACCGCCGGGTGCAGGAGGAACTCTCCGACCCGGAGGTGCACGCCGACGCCGCACGCGCCAAGCGCGTGAACCGGCGCTACGCCGAGCTGTCGCGCATCGTCGCGGCGCATGAGGCGTGGGTCGCGGCATCCGACGATCTGGAGGCCGCGCGCGAGCTCGCGCGGGAGGACGAGGCGTTCGCCGACGAGGTGCCGGTGCTCGAGCAGGGGCTGCAGGCCGCGCAGGAGAAGCTGCGTCGTCTGCTGATCCCGCGCGATCCCGACGACGCGCGCGACGTGATCATGGAGATCAAGGCGGGGGAGGGTGGCGCCGAGTCGGCGCTGTTCGCCGCCGATCTGCTGCGCATGTACGTCCAGTACGCCGCATCGAAGGGGTGGAAGACCGAGCTCCTGGAGCGCAACGAGTCCGACCTCGGCGGCTACAAAGACGTGCAGGTCGCGATCAAGGGGTCGTCGTCCGACCCCGCGCAGGGCGTGTGGGCCCACCTCAAGTACGAGGGTGGAGTGCACCGCGTGCAGCGTGTGCCGGCGACCGAGTCGCAGGGCCGCATCCACACCTCGACCACCGGCGTGCTCGTGTTCCCCGAGGTCGACGAGCCCGACGAGATCGAGATCAACCAGAACGACCTCAAGATCGACGTGTTCCGCTCGTCGGGGCCCGGGGGTCAGTCGGTGAACACGACCGACTCGGCGGTGCGCATCACCCACGTGCCGACGGGGATCGTCGTGTCCATGCAGAACGAGAAGTCGCAGCTGCAGAACCGCGAGGCCGCCATGCGCGTGCTCCGTGCGCGGCTCCTCGCGAAGCAGCAGGAGGAGCTGGACGCCGCGGCATCCGACGCACGCAAGTCGCAGATCCGGGGCATGGACCGCTCGGAGCGCATCCGCACCTACAACTTCCCCGAGAACCGGATCGCCGACCACCGCACCGGATTCAAGGCGTACAACCTCGACCAGGTCATGGACGGCGCGCTCGAGCCCCTCATCGAGAGCGCGATCCAGGCCGACGAAGAGGCCCGGCTCGCCGCCGTCGGCTCGGAGGGCTGACCCCGCGCGGACCGAGCGCTAAGCTCGGGCCGTGATCACCTTCCTGCTCCGCGCAGTGATGTACCTCGCGTCCGCCGCCCTGGGGCTGATCGTCGCCGACCTCCTGCTCGACGGGTTCCGCATCCAGTGGGACCGGTGGTGGGGATTCGTCGTCTGCATCGTGGTCTTCGCGATCGTGCAGAGCATCCTCGCTCCGATCGCGAGCCGACTCGCCGACCGCTACGCGCCCGTGCTGATGGGCGGTATCGGGATCATCTCGACGCTCGTCGCCCTCGTCGTGGTCGTGCTGCTGCCTGTCGGCGGACTCCGCATCGTCGACGCGTCCGGCTGGCTGCTCGGCGCGCTGATCGTGTGGATCATCACCGCCCTGGGCAGCGTGCTGCTGCCCAGGCTGTTCCTGAAGAAGCCAGACGAGGAGCGCCGCCGCCGCCGCTGACTCGGCCCGATTCAGATCGAGTACTCGGGTGCGGTGAGCAGTGCTCTCGTGTCCTCTCCGACAGTGCGGCCTCGGGGCTTCGCCGGGACGCCCACGAGGATGCTGTCGGCCGGTGCGTCGCGGGTGACGACGGCGTTCGCGCCCACCACCGAGTGCGCCCCGATCGTCACCGGGCCGAGGATCTTCGCGCCCGCTCCGACGGCGACGCCGTCGCCGAGGGTCGGATGCCGCTTGCCCGAGTCGCGCGTCCGTCCGCCGAGCGTGACGCCGTGGTACAGCATGACGTCGTCGCCGATCTCGGCCGTCTCGCCGACCACGACACCCATGCCGTGGTCGATGAAGAACCGTCGTCCGATGCGTGCACCGGGGTGGATCTCGATGCCCGTGAGCCACCGGGAGATCTGCGAGCCGGCGCGGGCGAGCAGCCGCAGTCGACGGCGCCACAGCGCATGCCAGACGCGGTGTGCCCAGATCGCGTGCAGTCCTGGATAGAGCAGCGCGACCTCGATGGAACTCCGGGCCGCGGGATCGCGGAGACGCGCGGCGGCGACGTCCTCGCGCAGTCGACCGATGACGTTCATCGGGCGGGTCAGGCCTCGCGCAGGTGCTCGTAGAGAGCGGTAGACAGGTACCGCTCGCCGAACGAGGGGATGATCACGACGATCGTCTTGCCGGCGGCCTCCGGGCGCTTCGCGATCTCCAGAGCCGCCCAGATCGCGGCGCCGCTCGACATGCCGACGAGGATGCCCTCTCCGGCGGCGGTCTCGCGGGCCACGCGGATCGCGTCGTCGAAGGTGACGTCGATGACCTCGTCGAGCACCTCGCGGTCGAGGATCGGCGGAACGAAGTTCGGGCCGATGCCCTGGATCTTGTGGGGCCCGGGGTGGCCCTCGGTGAGGATGGGGGAGTCCTTCGGCTCGACGGCGACGACCGTGACCCCGGGGATGCGCTCCTTGAGCACCTGACCGACGCCGGTGATGGTGCCGCCGGTGCCGATGCCCGCCACGAAGTAGTCGACGTTCCCGTCGGTGTCGCGCAGGATCTCCTCCGCAGTGGTCTTGCGGTGGATGGCCGGGTTCGCCTCATTCGCGAACTGCTTGGCGAGCACGGCGCCCGGGGTCTTCGCCGCGATGGCCTCGGCCTCGGCGACCGCGTGGGTCATGCCCTTGGTGGGGTCGGTGAGCACGAGCTCTGCGCCGAACGCCTTCAGCAGCATGCGGCGCTCCTTCGACATGGAGGCGGGCATCGTAAGGATCACCTTGTAGCCGCGTGCGGCGCCGACCATCGCCAGGGCGATGCCGGTGTTGCCGCTCGTGGCCTCGACGATCGTCCCGCCGGGCTTCAGCTCGCCCGATGCCTCGGCGGCGTCGACGATCGCGATGCCGAGGCGGTCCTTGACGCTCGACGCCGGGTTGTAGAACTCGAGCTTGGCGAGCACCGTGGCGTCGACGCCCTCGGTCACCCGGTTGAGGCGGACCAGCGGGGTGTTGCCGAACGCCGTGGTGATGTCGGAGTGGATGCCGGGCATGAGAGCGCCTTCCTGTGCGGGGTGACTGGGCTCCAGCCTAGGCGAGCGACCGGTGCGGGGAGGCAATGTGACGGGTGCGGCGCTCTACGCTGGAGGGCATGCCCGACACCTCTCTCGCCGCACTCGTGCGCGCTGCCGCGGCGCGGCTCGCCGCCGCCGGCGTCCCGGATCCGCTGGTCGACGCCGAGCTCCTGGCCGGTCACATCCTCGGCATCCGTCGGGGGGAGGTGCAGGCGGCGACCGTCCGGGGCGACGCCGTGTCGGACGCGGACGCCGCGGCGCTCGACGCTCTCGTGACGCGCCGCGAGGGTCGTGAGCCGCTGCAGCACATCACCGGCACCGCGCCCTTCCGTCATCTTGAGCTGGCCGTCGGTCCCGGGGTCTTCGTGCCGCGTCCGGAGACCGAGACCGTGGTGCAGTTCGCGATCGATGCGTTGCTCGCGGCCCCGGAGCCGGAACCCATCGGCATCGATCTCGGCACCGGGTCCGGCGCGATCGCCCTCGCCATGGCCACGGAGGTGCCGCACTCGCGGATCTTCGCGACCGAGCTCTCGCCGGACGCCTTCCCCTGGGCCGAGCGCAACACGAGCGGGGCGGCGAATCTGACGCTCGTGAACGAGGACCTGGGCGAGGCGTTCCGCGACCTCGACGGCACGGCATCCGTCGTGATCTCGAATCCGCCGTACGTGCCGGACGCCGCGGTGCCCCGCGACCCCGAGGTGCGCCTGTTCGATCCGGCCATGGCGCTGTACGGCGGGGAGGACGGTCTCGAGATCGTGCGCGTGCTCAGCATCCGCGCACTCGAGCTGCTGCGCCCGGGCGGTCTGCTGGTGATCGAGCACGGCGAGCTGCAGGGCGAGGAGATCCGCAGCATCCTCACCCGCGACGGATGGCGCGCGGCGGCCACCCACCGCGATCTCACGCTGCGCGACAGGGCGACCACCGCCCTGCGGCCGTGACGGCGTCGTCACCGGTCGCACAGGCACCCGCCGTCTAGAATCGGAAGGTCATGTCCACCATCTTCGACTGCGGCGACGAGTCCGAGCTCCTCGCCGGCATGCGTCACGCGCGCCAGGCCATCGCCAGGGGCGAGCTCATCGTCATGCCCACCGACACCGTCTACGGCGTCGCCGCCGACGCGTTCTCGCCCGCTGCCGTGCAGCGGCTCCTCGACGCCAAGGGGCGGGGCCGCAACCAGCCGCCGCCCGTGCTGATCGGCTCGAAGGACACCCTGGTCGCCCTCGCCGAGTCGGTGCCGGAGCCGGTCCAGCGCCTCGTCGACGAGTTCTGGCCGGGCGGTCTCACGATCGTCCTCCCCGCGCAGCCTTCTCTCGTCTGGGATCTCGGCGAGACCGAGGGCACCGTCGCCGTGCGGATGCCGGAGGGTCGCGTCGCACTCGAGCTGCTGGCCGAGACGGGGCCGCTCGCTGTGTCGAGCGCGAACCTCACCGGACGCGATGCGGCGATCTCGGCGTATGACGCCGAGCGGATGCTGGGCGACAGCGTCGCGGTGTACCTCGCCGACGGCATCAGCCGGGAGGGCATCGCCTCGACGATCGTCGACGCCACCTCGCTCGTGCCCCGCGGCATGGAGCAGGCGACCGGCCGCGCGCGCATCCTGCGCCAGGGTGCGGTCAGCCGGGAGCGGCTCGAAGAGGTGCTCGGCGATCTTCTCGAGCCCGAGCCGAGCGACGAAGCGGACGGGGATTCGTGAAGCAGTACCTCTTCACGGTCCTCATCACCGCCGCGATCACGTTCGCGCTCACGTGGGTGGTCCTGAAGGTGAGCCTGCGGTTCAAGCTGTACCCGGCCATCCGCGAGCGCGACGTGCACACGACGCCGAAGCCGCGACTCGGCGGGGTCGCCATCTTCCTCGGCATCGCCGTCGCCATGGGCATCTCGGCGTTCAACCCGTTCTTCGCGACGATCTGGACGCCGCCGCAGACCATGTGGTCTGTGCTCGCCGCTGCTCTCCTCATCGCGATCATCGGCGTCGTCGACGACCTCTGGGACCTCGACTGGATGATCAAGCTCGGCGCCCAGTTCCTCGCCGCGGGGATCATCACGGTCGGCGGCGGTCTGCAGATCCTGTCCCTGCCCTTCGGCGACCTGATCGTGTTCTCGAGCTGGCTGAGCATCACGATCACGATGTTCGCGATCGTGATCGTCATGAACGCCGTCAACTTCATCGACGGACTCGACGGTCTGGTGGCCGGCGTGTGCCTGATCGCGAACGGCGTCTTCTTCGCCTACTCCTACATCCTCACCCGCGACACGGGCGCGTCGAGCTACTTCAACCTCGCATCGTTCCTCGCCGCGGTGCTGATCGGCGCGTGCATCGGCTTCCTGCCGTTCAACTGGAGCCCCGCGAAGATCTTCATGGGCGACTCGGGCGCGCTCGTCCTCGGTCTGCTCATGGCGACGTCGGCCGTCGCCGTGACGGGTCAGCTGGAGCCCTCGGCGCTCGATCTCGAGAGACTCGGCCGCTCGCAGCTGCTCGGTGCGTTCATCCCGATCCTGCTGCCGCTGCTCGTGGTGCTGCTGCCGCTGCTCGACTTCGGCCTCGCCGTGCTGCGGCGCATGAACGCGGGGAAGAGCCCGTTCTCACCCGATCGCAAGCACCTGCACCACCGGATGCTGGACCTCGGCCACCGCGACCGCGACGCCGTGCTCATCTTCTATGCGTGGACGGCCATCATCTCGTTCGCCGTGCTGCTCATGTACGTGGGCGCCCGCGAGGACTGGCCGGGGCAGTACCTCCCCGGCGTCGCCTTCGGCGTGGTCGGCATCGTCGCCTGCCTCGTGATCACCCTGATGCCCACCCGTCGCAAGAAGCCGGCGACAGCCCCCGAGCCCGACCCGACCTCCCTGGAGTCCTGATGAGCCCGAACCCCGTATCCAGCAACCCGATCCTGCGCAGGACTCTCATCTGGTCCGCCGTCGCGATGGTGGTGCTCGCGGTCGTCGCCGGTCTCGTCGGGCTCCTCGTCGGCGGGGGAGAGGGGCTCGCCAGCGGACTCCTCGGCGTCGTGCTGGCGATGCTGTTCCTCGGCATCACGGCTCTCAGCATCCTGATCGCGAACCGCTGGTTCGGCGACCCTCTGTACGTGCAGTTCTTCTTCGCGATCGTGCTCGGAGGGTGGCTGCTCAAGCTCGGGCTGTTCGTCGTGATCATGATCGTGCTGAGCGGCCAGCCCTGGATCCACCCGATGGTGTTCTTCCTGTCGATCGTCGCCGGGGTCATCGTGTCGCTGGGCATCGATGTCGTGGTCCTGACCCGTATGCGGCTTCCGAACGTCAGTGACGCGTCGCTCCCCACCGAGGCGCCCGCCGACCGAGCCCCCGGGGTCGAGCTGCCGACCGTCGTGCCCGAGGACCGTGCCCCCGGCCGCCACCACCTCGTGCGGGACGAGAGCACCGAGGACGGGCCTGCAGAGGACTCCCCGCGGTCTTAGGACACCCTTTATTCTGATAGTGTTGAGTCGTGCCCGCCGCTCGCCCGCGAGCGCTTGCGCAGAAGCACACCGACCATCGTCGCCCCGGTCCGATCCGGTGCCCCGAAGCTGGAGCCCGCGCTGTTTAATCTTGCTGCGACCCTGATGCCCCGACTTGCCTCCGACGGCGAGTTCCACGGACCTTCGATCGACGAGTTCTTCCCGGAGATCCTCTTCACCGTCGCGGGGATCCCCGTGCACCGGATCCACCTGGTGCAGCTGCTCTCCGTGATCGTCGTCGTCCTGCTGCTCGTCCTCGGCACGCGCCGCATGAAGGTGGTCCCCGGCCGCTTCCAGAGCGTCGTCGAGATGGGCCTCGACTTCGTCCGCGGCGGTATCGCGCACGACCTGCTCGGCCGCAAGGACGGCAACCGGTTCCTGCCGATCCTCACGACGATCTTCTTCATGACGCTGTTCATGAACATCACGGGCATCATCCCGTTCCTGAATATCGCCGGTACGAGCATCGCCGCCGTGCCGCTGACGCTCGCCCTGGTGAGCTACGTGACCTTCATCTACGCCGGCATCAAGAAGAGCCCCGGCGGGTTCTTCAAGAACGCGCTGTTCCCCTCGGGTGTGCCGTGGCCGGTCTACTTCATCGTGACCCCCATCGAGTTCCTCTCGACGTTCATCATCCGTCCGGTCACGCTGATGCTCCGACTCCTGATGAACATGGTCGTCGGTCACATGCTGCTGGTGCTGTGCTTCGCGGCCACCCAGTTCTTCTTCTTCACCGCTGGCGGCGGCTGGGCCGCCCTCGGTATCGGAACCCTCGCCTTCGGCGGCGCCTTCACTCTCTTCGAGATCCTGGTGGCCGTCCTGCAGGCATACGTCTTCACCGTCCTCACCGCGGTCTACATCCAGCTCGCGGTCGCAGAAGAGCACTGAGCGGGTCGGCAAAACTGCCTTCCCACCCAACGAAAGGAAAAACCCGTGGACGCTACTACGGTTCTCGCTGAAATCAACGGTCACATCGCGGCGGTCGGCTACGGCCTCGCAGCCATCGGCCCGGCCATCGGTGTGGGCATCGTCGTCGGCAAGACCATCGAGGGCGTCGCCCGTCAGCCCGAGCTGGCCGGTCGTCTCCAGGTCCTCATGTGGATCGGTATCGCCTTCACCGAGGCGCTTGCATTCGTCGGCATCGCCGTCGGATTCATCCCCTTCCCGTAATCCGAACCGACTTCTGAAGGAGACAGGATGCTGAACGCTCTTGTCACGAACCTCGCGGCTGAGGGTGAGGCGGCGCACAACCCGCTGATCCCCGCGTGGTACGACATCATCTGGTCGGGCCTGTGGTTCCTCATCATCCTCCTCGTCGTGTGGAAGGTCGCCCTTCCGAAGTTCACGGCGATGCTCGACAAGCGCTCCGCCGCGATCGAGGGCAACATCGCCAAGGCCGACGAGGCTCAGAAGCAGGCCGAGGCCGCGCTCGAGGAGTACACGCGTCAGCTGGCCGAGGCTCGCACCGAGGCCGGCGAGATCCGCGAGGCCGCCCGTGAGGACGGCAAGAAGATCGTCGCCGAGGCCAAGGAGACCGCGACGGCCGAGGCCGCTCGCCTCACCGCGGCAGCGCACTCGCAGATCGAGGCCGAGCGTCAGACCGCTCTCGTCTCGCTCCGCAGCGAGGTGGGCACGCTCGCGATCGACCTCGCCGGCGGCGTGGTCGGAGAGACCCTCTCCGACGATGCGCGCGCGACGGCCGTCGTCGACCGCTTCCTCGCCGACCTCGAAGCATCCGAGAAGGCGGCTCAGTAATGGGCAGCGCGACCACTCAGGCACTCGCGGCATCCACTCAGGCGCTTGCCGCAGCGACGGACGTCACCCTCGACACGGCGCAGGAGCTGTTCGCAGCCGCCCGCGCCGTGGCCGAGTCGTCCCAGCTGAGCGGCGCGCTCGCCGACCCCGCGGCCGCGGCCGTGGCGCGACAGAACGTCGTCGCAGCGGTGTTCGGCGGGTTCTCGCAGAACACGCAGAGCGTTCTGAAGGCGGCTGTCGCGGAGCGCTGGTCGTCGGCCTCCGAGCTGACGGACGGCATCGAGGAGCTCGCCATCCGCGCCGCGGCACTCGCCGACCCGAAGGCCGACATCGAGGGAGAGCTCTTCGGCTTCACTCGCGTGGTGGCCGCGAACCCGGAACTCGAGCTCGCGCTCGGCAGCCGGCTCGGGGGAGAAGACGCCAAGGGCTCGCTGATCGACCGTCTGCTCGCAGGCGGAGCGACCAGCGCCCCGACCGCGCTGATCGTCTCGTCGCTGGTGCGCCAGCCCCGCGAGCGCCGCGTGCGCCAGCTGCTGTCGCGCGCGATGCGCATCGTGGCCAGCCAGGGCGACCGCGTCGTCGCCACGGTCTACACCGCGAAGTCGCTCACCGAGGCTCAGCGCACCCGTCTGAGCGACACGCTCTCGCGTCGCTACGAAGGGACGGTCGCGCTCAACGAGGTCATCGACCCCGCCGTGGTCGGAGGTCTGCGCGTGCAGATCGCCGATGACGTCATCGACGGAAGCATCTCCGCCCGTCTCGCCGATCTTCGCCAGAAGCTCGCCGGCTAACACGACTTCGCGCGGGGAACCGCGCACCCAGATACAAAGGGAAGACAATGGCAGAACTATCGATCAGCCCCGACGTCATCCGTGACGCGCTGAAGGACTTCGCCGCGGCATACGAGCCCACCGGGGCTGCGGCGACCGAGGTCGGCACCGTCATCGACGCGGCCGACGGCATCGCCCACGTCGAGGGACTGCCCGGCGTCATGGCGAACGAGCTCGTGACCTTCGCCGACGGCACCAAGGGTCTCGCGCTGAACCTCGACGAGCACGAGATCGGCGTCGTCGTCCTCGGCGACTTCACCGGCATCGAGGCGGGTCAGGAAGTCACCCGCACGGGCGAGGTCCTCTCGGTCCCCGTCGGCGACGGCTACCTGGGCCGCGTGGTCGACCCGCTCGGCAACCCGATCGACGGCCTCGGCGCGATCGCGACCGAGGGTGTCCGCGAACTCGAGCTCCAGGCGCCCGGCGTGATGCAGCGCAAGTCGGTGCACGAGCCCATGCAGACCGGCATCAAGGCCATCGACGCGATGATCCCCGTCGGCCGCGGCCAGCGTCAGCTGATCATCGGCGACCGCCAGACCGGCAAGACGGCCATCGCGATCGACACGATCATCAACCAGAAGGCCAACTGGGAGTCGGGCGACGTCAGCAAACAGGTCCGCTGCATCTACGTCGCCATCGGCCAGAAGGGCTCGACCATCGCTTCGGTGAAGGGCGCGCTCGAAGAGGCCGGCGCACTGGAGTACACCACGATCGTGGCGGCTCCGGCATCCGACCCCGCCGGTTTCAAGTACCTCGCTCCCTACACCGGTTCGGCCATCGGTCAGCACTGGATGTACGGCGGCAAGCACGTCCTGATCATCTTCGACGACCTGTCGAAGCAGGCCGAGGCGTACCGCGCCGTGTCGCTCCTCCTGCGTCGCCCGCCGGGTCGCGAGGCGTACCCCGGCGACGTCTTCTACCTGCACTCGCGTCTGCTCGAGCGGTGCGCGAAGCTCTCCGACGAGCTCGGTGCGGGATCGATGACGGGTCTGCCCATCATCGAGACCAAGGCCAACGACGTCTCGGCGTACATCCCGACCAACGTGATCTCGATCACCGACGGCCAGATCTTCCTCCAGTCCGACCTGTTCAACGCCAACCAGCGTCCGGCGGTCGACGTGGGTATCTCGGTGTCGCGAGTCGGCGGTGACGCGCAGGTCAAGTCGATCAAGAAGGTCTCCGGAACGCTCAAGCTCGAGCTGGCCCAGTACCGCTCGCTCGAGGCCTTCGCGATGTTCGCCTCCGACCTCGACGCCGCCTCGCGTCGTCAGCTCTCGCGTGGTGCGCGTCTGACCGAGCTGCTCAAGCAGCCGCAGTACTCGCCGTACCCCGTCGAGGAGCAGGTCGTGTCGATCTGGGCCGGTACCAACGGCAAGCTCGACTCGATCGAGGTCGAGGACGTGCTGCGGTTCGAGCGCGAGCTCCTGGACTACCTGCGTCGCAACACCTCGGTGCTCGACACTCTGCGCGAGACCAACGTCCTCGACGACGCCACGGTCGCAGAGCTCGAGAAGCAGACGGATGCCTTCATCCTGGAGTTCCAGGGCGGCAAGGGTCACGCCATCGGCGCCCCTGGTCACGAGGAGCACGCTGCGGCCGAGGCCGAGGACGTCAACCAGGAGAAGATCGTCAAGGGTCGTCGCGCGTAATCGCGTGAGGAACTGATTCATGGGCGCTCAACTCAGGGTCTACAAGCAGAAGATCTCTTCTGCTCAGACGACCAAGAAGATCACGAAGGCGATGGAACTCATCGCGGCTTCGCGCATCCAGAAGGCGATGGCACGCGTCAAGGCGTCCAGCCCCTTCGCGCGGGCCGTGACGAGGGCCGTGTCGGCCGTCGCGACGCACTCGAACGTCGATCACCCGCTCACCCGTGAGCCCGAGAACATCCGCCGCTCCGCGGTCGTGATCTTCTCGTCGGACCGCGGTCTCGCCGGAGCCTTCAACTCGCAGATCCTCCGTGAGGGTCTCGAGGTGGCATCGCTCCTGCGGGAGCAGGGCAAGGAGCCGGTGTTCTACCTCATCGGTCGCAAGGCCGTCGGGTACTTCCAGTTCCGTCGTATCGAGTCGGCTGCGGAGTGGACGGGCGACACCGACACCCCGTCGTTCCACACCGCGGAGGAGATCTCGGCCACGCTGCTCGAGGCGTTCTCGCGCGGTGCGGACGAGGGCGGCGTCGACGAGATCCACCTCGTCTACAACCGCTTCGTCAGCATGATGACGCAGTCGCCGGAGTCCGTGCGCCTGCTGCCGCTGGAGATCACGGAAGCCGACGACTCGGAAGCGGGCAGCACCGTCTACCCGCTGTACGAGTTCGAGCCGGATGCCGAGACCGTTCTCGACGCGATCCTGCCGGTGTACATCCAGAGCCGCGTCTTCAACGCGCTTCTGCAGTCGTCCGCCGCCAAGCAGGCCGCGACGCAGAAGGCGATGAAGTCGGCCAGCGACAACGCCGACAAGCTCATCACCGACTACACCCGCCTGCGCAACAACGCTCGCCAGGCGGAGATCACGCAGCAGATCGCGGAGATCGTCGGCGGCGCCGACGCCCTCTCGTCGAGCAAATAGACCATCAGGAAAGAGACGATAATGACTTCCATCGCCACGGCTGACCAGCCGGCGACCGCGGTCGTCGGGCGCGTCGCACGCGTCAACGGTCCGGTTGTCGACATCGAGTTCCCGCACGACTCGATCCCCGACATCTACAACGCTCTGAAGACCACGATCGCCATCGGCGACGAGTCGACCGAGATCACCCTCGAGGTCGCCCAGCACCTCGGCGACGACCTGGTGCGCGCCATCGCCCTGAAGCCGACGGACGGCATCGTCCGCGGCCAGGAGGTCCGCGACACGGGCGAGGCGATCTCGGTGCCCGTCGGTGACATCACCAAGGGCAAGGTCTTCAACGTGATCGGCGAGGTCCTCAACGGCGAGCCCGGTGAGACCATCGAGGTCACGGAGCGCTGGCCGATCCACCGCAAGGCGCCGAACTTCGACCAGCTCGAGTCGAAGACCACCATGTTCGAGACCGGCATCAAGTCGATCGACCTCCTCACCCCGTATGTGCAGGGTGGAAAGATCGGTCTCTTCGGTGGTGCCGGTGTCGGCAAGACCGTCCTCATCCAGGAGATGATCCAGCGCGTCGCGCAGGACCACGGTGGTGTGTCGGTGTTTGCCGGTGTCGGTGAGCGCACCCGTGAGGGCAACGACCTCATCCACGAGATGGAGGAGGCGGGTGTCTTCGACAAGACGGCCCTCGTCTTCGGTCAGATGGACGAGCCGCCGGGGACGCGTCTGCGCGTCGCTCTGTCGGCCCTGACGATGGCGGAGTACTTCCGCGACGTGCAGAAGCAGGACGTGCTGCTCTTCATCGACAACATCTTCCGCTTCACGCAGGCCGGTTCCGAGGTGTCGACTCTTCTGGGCCGCATGCCTTCCGCCGTGGGCTACCAGCCGAACCTCGCCGACGAGATGGGCCTCCTGCAGGAGCGCATCACCTCGACGCGCGGTCACTCGATCACCTCGCTGCAGGCGATCTACGTGCCGGCCGACGACTACACCGACCCGGCTCCGGCCACGACCTTCGCGCACCTCGACGCGACGACCGAGCTCTCCCGTGAGATCGCGTCCAAGGGGCTGTACCCGGCCATCGACCCGCTGACCTCGACGTCGCGCATCATGGACCCCCGCTACTTGGGCGAGGACCACTACCGCGTCGCCACCACGGTCAAGCAGATCCTCCAGAAGAACAAGGAGCTGCAGGAGATCATCGCCATCCTCGGTGTCGACGAGCTCTCCGAGGAAGACAAGATCGTCGTGTCGCGTGCACGTCGCATCCAGCAGTTCCTCTCGCAGAACACCTACATGGCGAAGAAGTTCACGGGTGTCGAGGGTTCGACCGTGCCGCTGAAGGACACGATCGAGTCGTTCGACGCGATCACCCGCGGTGACTTCGACCACGTGGCCGAGCAGGCCTTCTTCAACGTCGGCGGCATCTCTGACGTCGAAGAGCAGTGGGCGAAGATCCAGAAGGAGAACGGCTGACCATGGCCCTGCACGTCAGCCTCGTCTCCGCCGACGCGGAGGTCTGGACGGGAGAAGCGAGCCTCGTGGTCGCGAAGACCGTCGAGGGCGAGATCGGCTTCATGTCCGGCCACGAGCCGGTGCTGGCCATCCTCGCCGAAGGCCAGGTCCGGATCACCCAGACCGACGGGTCGAAGGTGCTCGCCAACGCGCAGGACGGATTCCTCTCGATGGAGGGCAACGACCTGACGATCGTGGCAGGCAACGCCGCCCTGATCTCCTGACCAGCAACAATCATCGCGTCCGCCTCGGCACCGTCTTCGGTGCCGAGGCGGACGCGTCTGTGCCCGCGGAGGCGCCATGAAGATCCTGCTCCCGCCCTCGGAGACCAAGCGCCCGGGTGGTGCCGGTGCGCCACTCGACCTCGACCGTCTCGTCCTCCCTGCACTGCGCGACCGGCGTCGGGCGGTGGCCGACGCCCTCGTCGAGCTCGCGGGCGACCCGACCCTCGCACAGCGCGTCCTCAAGCTCAGCGACAAGCAGGCGGGAGACATCGCTCACAATCGCGAGCTGCTGACCGCTCCGACGATGCCGGCCGTCGACCGCTACACAGGAGTGCTGTACGACGCGCTCGACGCGACCTCGCTGTCGTCCGCGTCGCGGCGCTGGCTCGCCGGCCACGTGTGGATCCACTCGGCGCCGCTCGGACCTGTCGGCGCCCTCGACGGCATCCCGGCCTATCGTCTCGCGGCCGGGACCTCGCTGCCCGGCATCCCGCCGCTGCGGCGGCACTGGGCGGAGGCGACCAGCGCGGCGATCGCGAGCGAGGAGCCGGACTTCGTGCTCGACCTGCGCAGTGAGGCGTACGTCGCCCTCGGTCCGATCCCGGCGGACGTCGACTCATCGTATGTGCGGGTCGTGACGGAGCACGGCAAGGCTCTGAACCACTTCAACAAGAAGTCGAAGGGGATGCTCGTGCGCGCCCTCGCGGAGGATCGTCCGCGCATCGCGTCGTTGCGCGCGCTCCGCACCTGGGCGGAGTCGCGGGGTGTCGTTCTGCGCGACTCGTCGGAGCGGGCGACACTGGAGCTCGTCGTCGCGGAATGACGCGCACGGACGCGTGGGGATTTCTCCCCGCGTGTGTCGTTGCCCGCGATATCGGCGCACCGATATGGTGGGTGACGCGGCGCGGCCAGCGCCCCCATCAGTCCCATTTCGGAGGGGATCATGTACGACGATTACTATTACGGGCCAGGTGCCGCTGCCGTCTTCGGCATCGTGGCGCTCGTAGGCTTCCTCATCGCGATCGTGGGCTACGTCCTCGTCGCCTTCTTCCTGATGAAGATCTTCGACAAGGCCGGCGTGCAGGGCAAGTGGCGCGCCTGGGTGCCGGTGTACAACTACATGGTCTTCGCGAAGCTCGGAGACCTGTCGCCGTGGGTCGTCCTCATCGCGATCGGCCTCTCGCTCATCCCGTACCTCAACTTCCTCACGGGTATCGCACTCGCCGTGGTCCTCGCACTCGCGGCCTGGCGCGTCGGCCTCAAGCTGCAGAAGGACGCCGTCTGGGTGATCCTCTGGGTGCTCCTCGGCATCGTGTGGCTCGGCATCAACGCGTTCGACAAGTCGCGCTGGAACCCGAACATCGCTCCGGCTCCGTGGGCGGGCAACGGCTTCTTCGCCGACAAGACGGTGTGGGACGGTGTGCCCACGCAGCCGAGCGCGGTGGCAGGTCCCGGCTACGGCCAGCCGCAGCAGGGCTACGGCCAGCCGCAGCAGGGTTACGGTCAGCCGCAGCAGGGTTACGCCCCGCCGGCCCAGCCCGGCTACGCTCCGCCGCAGCAGCCGGGTTACACCCCGCCCGCGCAGCCCGGCTACGCCCCTCCCGCAGCGCCGTCGAACCCCGACGTGCCGCCGGCACCGCCGTCCGCTCCGCCCGCTGCGCCGCAGGTGCCGCCGGCTCCGCCGACCGCTCCGCCAGCTGCGCCCCCGGCTCCGCCGACCAACCCCACTCAGCCGCCGGCCTGACCCGGCGCCGCAGTGCACGAAGAGCCTCCGACCCCGGTCGGAGGCTCTTCCGCGTTCCAGGAGTGGCATGCGGGTCGGTAGAAGACGATAGCGTGGAGGCATGCTCACGTCGCAGCGCCGTGTCGGCGCTTCCGGACTCCTCGTGTCGTCGACCGGCCTCGGATGCAACAACTTCGGCCGAGCAGGCACCGCTACCGAGACGCTCGACGGAACCCGCCACGTCATCGATGCCGCGATCGACAACGGCATCACCTTCCTCGACACCGCCGACATGTACGGGGCGGTGCCCGGTTCCAGCGAGTCGCTGATGGGGGAGGCGCTCGACGGCCGCCGCGATCGCGTCGTCCTCGCCACCAAGTTCGGGCACGAGCGCGACATGGGCTATGACTTCCCTGCGGGACGGGGTTCCCGTCGCTACGTGCGACGAGCGGTCGAGGAATCGCTCCGCCGGCTGCGGACCGACTGGATCGACCTGTACCAGCTGCATCTGCCGGATCCGGAGACCCCGATCGCCGAGACGCTCGACGCCCTTGACGAGCTCGTGCATGAGGGCAAGATCCGATATTACGGGCACTCGAACTTCAGCGGATGGCAGATCGCCGAGGCCGAGTTCGTCTCGCGCGACCGCCGCGGCGGCCGGTTCGTCTCGGCGCAGAACCACTACTCGCTCCTCGCACGCGCGGGGGAGCGCGAGGTCCTTCCCGCCGTGGAACGCTACGGGCTCGGGTTCTTCCCTTACTTCCCGCTGCACAACGGCCTGCTCTCCGGCAAGTTCTCCCGTGACGGGGGTCCGGAGTCGAGCCGGATCATGTCGACGCGCCGCCACGTGTGGGAACGGGCTCCCTGGGACGCGCTCGATGCGTTGCGCTCCTTCTGCGATGACCGCGGCATCACGATGCTGCAGGCCGCTTTCGGCTGGCTCCTCGCCGATCGGCGCATCTCGAGCGTGATCGCGGGCGCGACGTCGGTGGAGCAGGTCGAAGCGAATGCGCAGGCCGGGGATGCTTGGCGTCCGAACGAGGAAGAACTGGCTGAGATCGACGCGCTCTTCCCGCTTCCCGAGGACCCCGGGGCGCGCGTGTGAGCGGGCCGGAGTCCACTACGATGTGTGAGAACC
This sequence comes from Microbacterium sp. LS_15, assembly GCF_041954735.1. Lineage (NCBI taxonomy): Bacteria > Bacillati > Actinomycetota > Actinomycetes > Micrococcales > Microbacteriaceae > Microbacterium > Microbacterium sp. LS_15. Next base: position 123,171 of record NZ_JAVAYD010000008.1, read on the forward strand.
CTGGGGCGGCCCGACCCAGAGGCATTTCGGAGGCGACGAGTGGCTGAGACGACGACGAAGACGCACAGCGTCACGGTTTCGCGGCACCCTCTGGTGGTGTCGTGGGCCGGCGTCACCGATGTCGGACGCCGCCGCGAGACGAACCAGGACGCCTTCTTCGCGGAGTATCCGCTGTTCATCGTCGCGGACGGCATGGGCGGACACGCGGGCGGCGAGATCGCCAGCCAGAGCACGGTCAAGCGCCTCGAGGCGATGGTGACCGAAGGACCCGTGCAGCGCGGAGAGATCGAGCGCGCGTTGGAGCTCGCCGTCGGCGACATCGCCGACCACCCCGAGGCCACGGACGAGGGGACCGGAACGACATTGACCGGGGTCTTCCTCGAGCTCGACGAGGACGAGCCGCGCTGGGTCGCGCTGAACATCGGCGACTCGCGCGTGTACCTGCTGCGCGACGACTGCCTGATCCAGGTGACGACCGATCACTCCGTCGTGCAGGAGCTGATCGCCTCCGGCAAGATCAGCCCCGAAGAGGCTGAGGGCCACCCGTACAGCAACGTCATCACGCGTGCCGTGGGTGCGAGCGAGTTGACGCCGCCCGACTACGTCACGCTCGACGTCCGAGCCGGCGACCGCTTCGTGATCTGCTCCGACGGCCTCACCAAGGAGCTCACCGACTACGGCATCCAGCACTTCCTCCGGGAGAACGCCGACCCGGCCGCCGCGGTCGACGCGATGCTGAACGCCGCACTCGAGAACGGCGGGCGGGACAACGTGACGCTCGTCATCGTCCAGGTCGACGACGACTCCTCCTCCACGGAATCGGATATCGCCGAATAACCCGCTGGCCCCTGTGGACAGCGCCGGATCCGCGCACCGCAGGGTGTCCACTGGGGTGATGGACTCACTGCCCATCACGCTTCCCGCGTCGCCGACGCCCCCGCCCCCGCAGCCGATCCCTTTCCTGGCCGCGCTGATCCCCGTCGCGGCCGGTGTCGTGCTGTGGCTCGTGACCGGATCGGTCTACTCCCTCTGCTTCGCGGCCCTGGGCCCGCTCATGATCGGCGCCTCGCTCATCGACGGTCGACGGTCGCGGCGCAAGGCGATCGCGCTGGCCGAGGCGGAATCGGAGGCCGCGTGGGAGCGCGCGGAGACAGAGCTCGCCGCACGGCAGGCCGAGGAGCGCTCAGGGCGGTGGCATCGGGAGCCGGACGTCGCCATGGCACTGCTCACGCCGCCCCTCCGTTCCTCGACGACGGTCGACGCGGGCACCATGATCGTCGTGGGCGCCGGCGCTCGCCCCAGCCCGCTCCGAGCCACGGGCGACGACGGGGAGCGTGCCAGGGAGTTCCGCCGCCGGTGCGCCGTGATCGATCGCGTACCGGTCTCCGTGCCGCTCGGCGGGGGCCTCGCGGTGCGCGGCGATCAGGTCTCCGGTGCCGCCGTGGTCCGTGCGCTCGTGGTGCAGCTCTGCCTGCGATTCGGCACCGCGCAGCTCGCGGTGGTCGGCGACGGCGCCGCCTCGGCGGGTCTCGCGACGTTGCCGCAGGCGACGACGGCGAGGCGCAGCGCCTTCCGCCTCGGGGTCAGTGCGCCGGAGCACGGACGCCCGGACGCGGATGCCGCGGTGTGGATGCTCGCTCCCGACGCACCGGTGCCGGAGGGAGTGGGAGCGATCATCGACCTCGCGGTCGCGGGTACGGCGTCCGTGCGCACGTCGGAGGGCGTCGTCGAGGTGGATCCGGAGTACCTGTCGGCAGAGCAGGCCGCGGCGATCGGCGTCTCGCTCCCGGTCGACGACGCGCCGGACGATGAGGTGCCGCAGTCAGTGCGGTTCGCCGATCTCGTGCAGGGGCGCGGGTCTCACGGCCTCCCGGCGACGGTGGGGCGCGACGGACGCGGCGACGTGGTCGTCGACATCGTCGAGCACGGCCCGCACGCGATCGTCACCGGAACGACCGGGGCGGGCAAGAGCGAGCTCCTTGCCACGTGGGTGACGGCGATCGCCGCGCACCACGGACCGGACGACGTCGTCTTCGTCCTCGCCGACTTCAAGGGAGGTACCGCGTTCGACGCATTGCGCCCGCTGCGTCAGGTTGCCGCAGTGATCACCGATCTCGACGGGGCGGGCGCGGTGCGCGGCGTCACCAGCCTCACTGCCGAGCTCCGTCGACGCGAGGAGGTGCTGGCTCGCGCCGGCGTACGGGACATCCGCGAAGCGGAGATGCCTCGGCTCGTCATCGTGATCGACGAGTTCGCCGCGCTGCTGCAGGAGCATCCCGAACTCGGCGCCGTCTTCACCGATATCGCCGCTCGGGGCCGCGCTCTGGGGATGCACCTCATCCTGGGCACCCAGCGCGCCACGGGGGTCGTCCGCGACGCGCTGGCGGCGAACTGCCCGCTGCGGGTGTGCCTGCGCGTCGGCGACGCGGCCGACAGCCGAGCCGTGATCGGAACCGATGACGCGGCCCGCATCACGGGAGGGCCCGAATCGCGCGGGCTCGCCTTCGTGCGGCGACCGAGCGACGATACCCCGGCCGCTCTGCGCATCGCGCTGACGTCGCGGGAGGACATCGCGCACGCGGCGGGCGTGTGGCGGACCGCGCCGGCTCCCGTCAGCCCGTGGCTCCCTGAGCTTCCGGCGATGCTCCCGCTGGCCGATATCGACGCGGATGCAGAGGCGGGTGCGATCGTGCTGGGCCGTGCGGACGACCCTGCGAACCAGCGTCAGCCCCTGGAACTGCTGCGCCCCGGAGAGGAGCGGGGGATCGCCGTCGTCGGGCAGAGCGGCTCGGGGCGGACGACAGCGCTGCGCACACTCGCCCGGCAACGGGAGGACGCGTTCCGGATACCCGCCGATCCCGAGTCGGCGTGGGACGCCGTGATCGGCCTGGTCGAGCATCCGTCTCCGCGTCCGTCGTTGATCCTCTGCGACGACATCGATGCGCTGCTCGGTGCACTGCCGTCCGAGTACGCGGTCGCGTTCGTCCAGGCCTGGGAGCGCCTGCTCCGCGGTGAGGCCGCAGCGACCGTCGTGATGAGCGCCGCACGATGGGGAGGCCCGGCGACCCGCCTCCTGGAACTGCTGCCGCGCCGCGCGGTGCTCCCGCTGCCGAGTCGCGCCGAGCACGCGGCGGCGGGCGGCGATCCGTCGACATTCGTGCGCGATGCTCCTCCCGGGCGCGCTCGTATCGACGGTCGAGAGGTGCAGCTGGCCTGGACCCCCGAACAGGCCGTCCCTGCGCCGTCGCGACGCGCGGCGCGGGGCGCGCGCGCTTGGGCGCCGTCCCGGTCGCTGACCGCGATCGTCACCGGCGGCGCGGCATCGGTCATCGACGCCCTCCAGCGGGCGCACCCCGCCTGGACGGTCACGAGAGCCGACGACAGTCCTTCCATCACGACACCCGGGGTCGAGTCCGTTCCGCGGATCCTGGTCGACGAACCAGACGTCTGGCAGCGTCAGCGGATGCTCTGGCAACGGGTGCGCGAGGACGGAGAAGTGCTCGTGCGGGCGGAGAACGCGCCCGAGCTGCGCCATCTCGTCGGTGTGCGTGACCTGCCGCCCTACGCTCGGCTCCATGCCGGGCGCGTGTGGTCGGTCATCGGGGCCGAGCGACCGAGGCGGTTCGTTCTCGATGGTCTCGTCTCGTGACAGCGCTGCGGGTGGACGTGACCGGAGTGCTGGGGCTGGCTCTGCTGTCAGAGCCCGGCGGCCACGCGGATCGCGCCCACCTCGACGCCGCCACCGAGGACGCCCAACGACAGTGCGGCGGTGAGTCTGGTCAGATCCTCGTCCGTCAGGGCGCCGGCTCGCTGCAGCAGCGTGGCTGCCACGAGAGTCGATGCGCGCGCCGACCCGTCGAGCATCTTCACAGCGACCGTGGTGTTGTCCGGCGCGACCATCACCATGACGCCCTCCGCGCCGCCCTTCGTGAAGACGCCGAGCGTCTCGATCGCGATCGTGTCCGGTCGTCCCGGACCCTCGATCGTCCAGGGGTGCTCACGCACCGCGCGCACGAGCGATCCCGCGACGCGGTGCAGCGCGAACGGGGAGCGATCCGAGGCGCTCCCGATGCGGTGGATGGCGCGAGCCAGGCCCGTGAGGGTGAGCGCGTGCACCGGCGCACCGCATCCGTCGATCGAGGTGTGCGCGATCTTCTCGCCCGTGAGACGTTCGACCACCTCGCGGATGTGCATCTGCAGCGGGTGCGACGGGTCGAGGTACCCCTTCGTGGGCCACCCCGTGGCGACGCAGGCCCGCAGCATGGCCGCGTGCTTGCCCGAACAGTTCATGCGGATGCGCGCCTGCTGGTCGTGCTCGCGCACCATCGCATCATGCGTGGCCGTGTCCGTCGGCCAGGCGACGGGGCATTCCAGGTCGTCCTCGGTGAGACCGCCCTCGGTGAGGATGTCTCGCACCACTGCCGCATGACGGTCTGTGCCGACGTGGCTCGCCGTCGACAGGGCGAGCTGCTCGCCCTCGAGGACGGCGCCCGCCGTGATGCATGCGACGGCCTGCAGCGGCTTGAGGCTCGATCGGGGGAGGATCAGCGCGTCCGCGTCGCCGTACCGGGCGACGACCTCGCCGTCGGGGGAGAGCACGACCGCCGCCCCCGCATGGCGGGACTCGACGAATCCACTGCGCTCGACGACGGCTAGTTCCACGGAATCCTGAACGGTGAGAGTCTCGGGCACCAGTCAAGGATATCGTCGCCGCATCGCCGGTCCCGTCACCCGATCGCCCGTGCCATCACCCGATCGCCCGCCCCGTCACCCGGCGGAGCCCGGTGTCCGCGGCTCCTGGCAGACTGAGGCCATGGCAGAACGATCCGCGGCTCTCGGCGAGCACCGCTACGCACTCACCTCCACCTGGACCGGGAACACGGGGACAGGGACCAGCGGCTATCGCGACTACCGACGCGACGTCACGCTCGAGGTCGCGGGCAAGCCGGACATCCTCGCGTCCTCGGACAAGCCGTTCCGGGGCGACACGTCGCGATGGAATCCCGAGGATCTCCTGCTCGCCTCGCTGTCCGAGTGCCATCTGCTGTCCTACCTGCACGCGTGCGTCACTGCGGGAGTCGTCGTCGTGTCGTATCGCGATACGGCATCGGGCCTGATGCGGGAGAACGGCGCGGGAGGCGGTGCATTCGTCGAGGTGATGCTGCGCCCCGAGGTGGTCGTGGCCGATGCGTCGATGATCGAAGCAGCCGAGCGGGCGCACGCTCAGGCCAGGGAGTGGTGCTTCATCGCGAACTCGATGAACTTCCCCGTCCGGCACGAGGCCGTCGTCACCGCCGCAGCATCCTGAGACGCACCGATGGTGTGCTGACCGCGGGCGCCGACGTCAGCGACGCTCGTGGGGGAGCACCTGCTTGATCTTCTCGATCGTGTTCTGGGCCGGAGCCTCGTTGTAGGCACCGGCGAGTTCCTGACCGGAGAGCGCGTGGATCGCGGCCATGATCTCGTCGGTCGCGAGGCGACGAGCCCGGCCGCTGGAGGCGGGACCGTGCGGCGAGAGGTCGAGCGGAGCGCCGAAGCGCACGGTGATCCGCTCCTTGAGAGTGGGCAGCTTGGCGCCGACGGGCATGACCTTGTCCGTGCCGATCAACCCGACGGGGACGACGGGAGCGCCGGTCTGCAGGGCGAGGAACGCGACGCCCGTCCGTCCCTTGTACAGGCGGCCGTCCGTCGAGCGGGTGCCCTCGGGGTACAGCGCGACGGCGAGGCCGTCGTCGAGCAGCTGGCGCTGCAGATCGAGTGCGTCGAGGGCGGCCTGTCCGGCGCCGCGTCGGACGGGGATCGCGCCGATCGACTCGAAGAAGGTCTTGCTGAGCCACCCCTTCAGGCCCGTCCCCTCGAAGTAGCTGGACTTCGCGAGGAAGTGCACGGGGCGCGGTGCGGCGACGGGGATCGCGATCGAGTCGATGAACGACAGATGGTTGCTCGCGAAGATGACGGCACCCGTGCGCGGCACGTTCTCGCGGCCCTCGATGCGAGGACGGTAGACGACGCGGGCGAGGGGACTGATCAGGCTGCGTCCGAGAGCGTAGGTCAAGCCCGCGCGGCGGGGTTGCTCCGACTCCGCGGGCGAGGAATCGGGCTCGACGGACTGCTCTGACGTCATCAGAGCAGGTTACCTCCGGATCCATGCCCCGGTGGGAATGAAGCCTGCGACGCGCGCCTCCCAGCGCGGACAAAGGGCCATGGGGCATGATGAGGTGTCCCGCCCGCGATCTCGAGGTCTCACTGTGCGCAAGCGTCCGCTCATCGTCCTGTCCACCGTCGCCGCGGCGACCCTGCTCCTCGCAGGCTGCGCCGGCAACGCGGAGCCCGACTCCACCGCGGACCCGACGTCCGCACCTGACAGCTCGTGTCTCGCAGACCTCGCCTCCGGCGCAGGCTCCGATGCGATCACGGTCGAAGGGTCGGGCGCCGACGCGAAGGTCACCGTGCCCTCCGGCACGGATTTCACGAAAGCCGAGCGGACGGTCATCTCCGAGGGCGACGGCGATGAGGTGCACCCCGGCGACCTCGTGTCGCTGCGGTACCAGCTCGTCGACGCCACGACAAACGAGGTGCTCAGCACCTCCGAGCGCGGCCCCGACGGCGTCCTCGGCGCTCTTCTGGCCGTGCAGCAGCCGCAGCAGATGGTCGACCCCACGCAGTCGACCGTCTTCACGGTCGCAGCGGAGTGCTTGCCTGTCGGGTCGAGCGTGGTGCTGACCCTGCCTGCGACTCAGCAGGGCGGAAACCCGAGCGTCCTCTACGTCGAGACGATCGACGAGCTCCCGACCGTGGCGTCCGGCGCCGACCAGGAGCCCACCGAGGGCTTCCCGACCGTCGAGCTCGACGATTCCGGTGCACCCAGCATCACGATCCCCGACGGCGATGCGCCGACCGAGACGGAGGTCGCCGTGCTGAAGAAGGGCGACGGTGCTGTCGTCGCCGAGGGCGACCTCGTCACCGTCCAGTACCGCGGCGTGAAGTGGTCGGACGGCAGCGAGTTCGACTCCAGCTGGAGCCGTGACGCGGAGCCTGCCCAGTTCCCGACGACCGGCGTCGTGACGGGCTTCAAAATGGCTCTGGAGGGCCAGACGGTCGGTTCCCAGGTCGTCGTGGCCATGCCTCCGAAGGACGGCTACGGCGCGTCCGAGGGCAACGCGCTGCAGAACGAGACTCTCGTCTTCGTCGTCGACATCCTCGCGACGACCCCGCTCGAGCAGGCTCCGTAACCCCGGGGCAGGCCGAAGAGGTGCCATAGGCTGGCTCCATGCGTCGTATCATCGTCCTCGGCTCCACCGGCTCCATCGGCACGCAGGCGCTCGACGTCATCCGAGCCAATCCGCGACGCTTCGAGCTGGTCGGTCTGGCCGCGGGGTCGAACGCCGAGTTGATGGCCGAGCAGGCGGCGAGTTTCCAGGTCGAGGACACGGCTCTCGGAGCTGTGGAGGCCGAGCAGCTCGTACGCGACGTCGAGGCAGACGTGGTCCTCAACGCGATCACGGGCTCGATCGGACTCGGCTCCACCCTCGCGGCGCTCGAAGCCGGGCGCACGTTGGCTCTCGCGAACAAGGAGTCGCTGATCGTGGGCGGGGAACTCGTGCTCGCCGCCGCCGAGCGCGACCAGATCGTCCCGGTCGACTCCGAGCATTCCGCGATCGCGCAGGCACTTCGCAGCGGTACGCACGACGAGGTGCGGCGACTCGTCGTCACGGCATCCGGCGGTCCCTTCCGCGGACGCTCGCGCGCCGAGATGACGGAGGTCACGCCGCAAGAGGCCCTGGCGCACCCCACGTGGGACATGGGCCGGATGGTGACGACGAACTCCGCCACGCTCGTGAACAAGGGCCTCGAGGTCATCGAGGCGCATCTCCTCTTCGACGTCGCGTACGACGACATCGAGGTCGTCGTGCACCCGCAGTCGATCGTGCACTCCATGGTCGAGTTCGTCGACGGGTCGACCATCGCCCAGGCGTCGCCGCCCGACATGCGGCTGCCGATCTCGCTGGGTCTCGACTGGCCGAATCGGGTCGGCGGCGTCGGCCGACCTCTCGACTGGACGAAGGCAGCGTCCTGGACCTTCGAGCCCCTCGACGACGCCGCCTTCCCCTCGGTCGATCTGGCGAAGGCGGTGGGTCGCGCCGGCGCGACCTTCCCCGCCGTCTACAACGCGGCGAACGAGCAGGCGGTCACGGCGTTCCACGAGGGACGATCGACGTTCCTGGGCATCGTCGACACGATCGCCCGCGTCGTCGACGCTCACGAGCCGCCGTCGTCGCTCACCGTCGAGTCGCTGGCCGAGGCGGAGTCTTGGGCGCGCCGCACCGCCGACGCGCTGATCGCCCGCGCCTGACCGTCCGGCCTCCCCGCGAGGTCAGTCCTCAACGGGGTACGGCACCGGCCACGCGGAATCCGGCACGGGCCAGCCGGCGGCCTTGAGGGCGCGCCGTGCGAGCTCACGGGCGGAGTACGGGGTTCGGACCCCGCGGATGTCGCGGTAGTCCTGGTGCCCCGGTCCTGCCCAGAGGATCGCGTCGCCCTCGCCGACCATCGCCACGGCGGCTTCGATCGCGCGCTCGGGCGGCGAGTACTCGTGGATCTCGGCATCCGGTCGTGCCGCACGCGCTCCTGCGACGAGGGTCGCCCGGATGGAGTCGGGGTCCTCGAAACGCGGATGGTGATCGGTCACGACGAGGATGTCGCTGCCTTCGACGGCGGTGCGGGCCATGTCGTAGCGCTTGCTCGCGTCGCGGTCGCCGTCGGCGCCGAACAGCATCAGCACCGTGCCCGGAGTGACACGTCGCACGGCGGCGAGCGTCTTCTCGAACGCGTCAGGCGAGTGTCCGAAGTCGACGAACACGGCTGGACCGCGTTCGCCGGAGACGAGCTGGGTGCGTCCGGGAAGATGCGCCCGGATGCCTCCGTCGCGATCGAGAGCGGCGATGATGCGATCCCAGGCGTATCCGCCCTCGAACAGCATCACGATCGCCAGGGCGGCGTTCGCCGCCATGTGCGGACCGATGACCGGCACCGTCGTCGTGAGGGTGCCCGCCGGGCCCGTCATCGTGAACGTCGTGCCGGAGGCGCGCTCATCGTCGACGGAGACGACCCAGTCGGCGCGGGCCGACGAGGAGGGGTCCGCGGCGATCGCCGGGGTTCCGACCGTGACGACGGGGATCTCCGCACGCTCGACGACCGTGGCTCCCGACGGGGAGTCGACGCAGACGACCCCGCGCACAGCCCGGTCGGGACGGAAGAGCGGCAGCTTCGCCTCGAAGTACTCCTCCATGTCGGCGTAGTCGTCGAGGTGGTCGTGGCTGAGATTGGTGAACCCGGCGACGTCGAAGCGGATGCCGTCGACGCGATGCCGCGACAGCGCCTGGGCGCTGACCTCGACGGCGACAGCCTCGACGTCGCGTTCGCGCATGAGCGCCAGGAGAGCGTGCATCTCGGATGCCTCGGGCGTGGTGAGGCGCGACACGATGACCTCGCCGGCGATGTGCCGCTCAGCGGTCGACGACAGGCCCGTGACCACACCGAGCTGGTCGAGGATGCCTTCGAGCAGGTGGGAGACGCTCGTCTTGCCGTTGGTGCCCGTGGTGCCGAAGAGGAGGGGCAGTGGGTCGCCGGCGCCGGTGCCGTAGACCCAGGCGCTGAGATCGCCGAGGATGCCGCGCGGGTCCGAGACCACGAGCACGGGCAGACCGGCGGATGCCGAGATCTCGGCGCCGGCCGCGTCGGTGATGATCGCGACAGCGCCCTTCTCGGCAGCGGTCTCGGCGAACTCGGCGCCGTGACGGTTCACACCTCGGATCGCGACGAAGGCTTCGCCGGCGCGGAGGTCGGCGGTGGCCAGGGTGATCCCGGTCAGCGTCACGCCGTCGGTGTCGCCGTGCACCTCCTCGGCGAAACGAGAGGCGAGTTCGGACAGCTCGCGCCGGGGCGGGTTCGCGGGGCGGAGCACGGGAGGCAGGCTCGGTTGTTGTTCAATCGACATGTCGCGTCCATGATCTCACGGCTCGCACGCCGAGCCCGGGTGCGGCGCGGTGGCCGACGTCGCGGTGCGACCCCTCCGGACGCATCCGGAGGGATCGCATCGGACGATCAGGCCTTGCGGCGGTATGCCATCACCGACACGACGAGGGCGGCGAGCCCCGCCACGAGTCCGGCAGATCCGAGCACGACGGGGGTCGGGTCGGCTGCGGCGTCGTCGTCGGAATCCGTCTCGGCGTTCTCTGCGCCGGTCGCCGTGCCGTGCTCGGCGTGATCGCCGCTCGCCGCCCCCACGTGCACAACAGGTGCAGGCGCGTCCAGGCTGTGCGGGTCCTCGCCGTCCTCCGCGAGCTGCGTCCACTCCGTGCTGCCCGTCTCGCAGGTCTGCACCACAGGGAAGGCGAGCGTCTCCGGGGTGTCCTCGTCGAGGCCGATCCCCATGCTCACGGCTCCGCGGAGACCGTTCGGCACGGGCGTGACCGCCGTGTACGTGACGGCGCTCACGAGGCCGTCGTCTCCGCGTTCGACGTCGATGGACCAGTCGCTGTCGACGGTCGGAGCGACCGAGGCGAGCCCGTCGGGCATCGTGATCCGCAGTGACGTCGTGGGCGACTCCTCGCAGCCGTGGGAGAACGCGAAAGTGAGCACGCCGTGGTCTCCCGCGGCCAGCTCGTCGGGACTGACGGTGACGTGCGCGCTCGCCATGGCGGGCACGGCGATCGCGAGAAGCGCCCCGGTGACGGCACCGGCGGCGAGCGCGCGCCGTGGCAACCGGCGACGGGGCACGGATGAACGACCGGCGGACGAACGGTTGGCGGAGGTGAAGAGGGATGAACGCATGGTGGTACTCCTGATTGCTCGAATGCGGGGCGCGATGGATGCGCGCCGACCCGCGGAAGAAGACGCCTCGGCGCGAGCGAGACGAAGGGAGGGGAGGTCAGGCGTTCAGCGGTGGGCCACGGCGGGAGAGGGGCCGCAGTACGGCATCGGCGAGAACGAACCGCGCGGTCACGATCGGACGCGCGGGCGAGCGGTGGGCTGCCGGGGCCGACATCGCGGCGAGCCGAAGACGCGCGAGCATCCACGACGCCACACGGCGCACGACGGCCTCACCGCGCCAGAGCAAAGCGGTGGTGAGCGCCGCCGCGACCACGTGCGCGGCGATCATCAGTGCATCGGGTGCACCGACCGCGGCGACAGGACCCAGCGACGCGAGATCCAGATGGTGTGCATGGCCCAGCACGGCCGCGTCGGCGGTCGGTGCACCGAGCGCCTGGAAGACGGAATGGAACACCACCTGGCTCACGACGACCGTCGCGGTGAGTCGCGTCAGCGAGGGACGGATGCCGACCACCAGCGCCGCGGCGGGCACGAGCAACGCGGCGACGGCGAGGATGAGTAGCGGATGCGGTGCCGCACCGCCGGCCACCGTGTGCGAGACGGCCGCCAGGAGCGTGGCGACCGAGGTCGCGGAGGCAGCGCGCAGGAGTCGGAGCTGCCGGGTGGTCACGCAACAACCCTAACCGGATACCGTGCCTGCGCCCTCGGCACGGTCAGGAGGTATGTGGGCGGATTCCTAGGCGGGCGGCAGTAGCGTGGGGGAGTGGAAGCACTGCTCTATCTGGCCGGCATCGTGTTCATGCTGATCGGCCTCGGGCTGTCGATCGGCCTGCACGAGATCGGACACCTCGTTCCGGCGAAGCTGTTCGGCGTGCGCGTGGGCCAGTACATGATCGGCTTCGGCCCCCGTCTGTGGTCCAAGCGGATCGGCGAGACGGAGTACGGCTTCAAGCTGCTCCCGCTCGGCGGGTTCATCTCGATGTCCGGCATGTATCCGGCATCCAGCACCGCCGGCCCCGCCAAGGGCGTCTTCCGCGCACTGGTGCAGGACGCCCGCTCTGCCAACGACGAGACCATCGCCGAGGGAGCCGAGGACCGCGTCTTCTACCGGCTGCCGGTGTGGAAGCGCGTGATCGTCATGCTCGGCGGTCCGCTCATGAACCTCCTGCTCGCGGTCGTCATCTTCACGGTCCTCGTCGCCGGCATCGGCGTGCAGCAGGGCACGACGACCATCGCGTCGGTCAACCAGTGCGTCCTGCCCGCGGGATCCACCGCGACCGAGTGCGCGCCCGGTGACCCGGCGACCCCGGCCGCCGAGGCGGGCGTCAAGCCGGGCGATGTGCTCGTCTCGATCGACGGCCGAGCCGTCTCGACGTTCGCTGAGGCGACCGCGATCGTGCAGGGCGCTCCCGGGGAGACCCTCGAGCTCGTCGTGCGCCGCGACGGTGCGGACAAGACGCTCAGCATCACACCCGTCGAGGCGGAGCGCACACTGACCGACGCCAGCGGTCAGCCCCTGCTCGACGGCGACGGGCAGCCCGTGATCAAGGAGGTCGGCTACGTCGGAATGGCCGCCCAGATGGGGTTCGTGCAGCAGCCGCTCATCGCCGGCCCCGAGATGGCCGGCGACACGGTCGCGCGCGTCGGTTCGCTGATCCTCACCCTTCCGGTGCGGCTGTGGGACGTGGGCGTCTCGCTCGTGACCGGTGGCGAACGCGACCCCAACGGCCCGCTGAGCGTGGTCGGCGTCGGGCGGCTGGCCGGAGAGGTGGCTGCGACGGACGCACCGATCCTGAACCGCTTCTCGGTGCTGCTCGGCCTGCTGGGCTCGCTGAACGTCGCCCTGTTCGTCTTCAACCTGATCCCGCTGCTCCCGCTCGACGGCGGTCACATCGTGGTCGCGCTGTGGGACGGCATCCGTCGGGCCTGGGCCCGCCTCTTCCGCCGACCCCCGCCCGCCCCCGTGGACGCGACACGGCTCGTGCCGCTCACGGTGGTCGTCGCGACACTCCTGATCGCCATGGGCGCGCTGCTGCTCGTGGCCGACCTCTTCAACCCGGTCAAGCTGCTCGGCGGCTGAGCGCAGACGCGCCGTCGTCAGGCGACGGCGTGCTCGACCAGGCGGTGCAGCGTGCGGATACCGTCACGCGACAGGATCGACTCGAGGTGCCCCTGCACCGACGCGAAGCCGTCGCCGCGCAGCGCGTAGACGTCGCCGCTCTGCGGATCGGCCGAGACCTCGGCACCCGCTACGGAGGTCGTCGCGGGCTGCACGCGCGCCGTGAAGGTGTTGTAGAACCCGATCGACGCATCCTCTCCGAACACGGGGACGGACTTCTGCAACCCCTGGTGCGGTGCAGCCAGCGGGGCGAGGTCGATGCCCAGGCGATCGGCGAGGATCTGGTGGCTCAGGCACACCGCCAGCAGCGGACGGTGCGCGTCGAGGCGGCGCGCGACCACCTCGCGCATCCGGCCGATACGCGGGCTGTCGCCGTCGCGGGGGTCGCCCGGTCCCGGGCCGGCGACGACGAGGTCGGCGGCGTCGACGGCAGCATCGTCGACAGAGCTCCACGGCGCGATCGACACGTCGAGCCCGAGGTGCCGGAGCTGGTGCGCGAGCATGGTCGTGAAGCGGTCCTCGGCGTCGACGACCAGGGCGTTGCGTCCGCTGAACGGACCGGTGAAGTCCTCGCCCTGCGGGTTCATCCAGAAGTCCGCGAGCCGCGCGTTGCGAGACGACAGCAGGGCGGCGATCGTCGGATCGTCGGCGAGTGCGCGTCTCTCGCCCGGCTCGTCCGCATCCTCGCGTGCCTCGGCGGCCGCGTCGCGATCGATCGCCCCGATCGCGCCGAGCACGCCCGCGGCCTTCCCGTGCGTCTCCGAGACCTCGCCGTGCGGGTCGGAGTGCCGCACGAGGGTCGCGCCGACCGGCACGCTCAGCGCTCCGTCCTGCACGTACACGGTGCGGATGAGGATGGGGGCGTCGAGGTCGTGACCGCCGTCGCCGTTCGGGGTGAAGAGAGCTGCGACCCCCGAGTAGTATCCGCGTGGTTTCACCTCGTGGCGACGGATCACGGCGCAGGCGTTCTGCATCGGCGAACCGGTCACCGTCGGCGCGAACATCGTCTCGCGCAGGATGTCGCGGGGGTCGAGGCGGCTGCGCCCCCGCAGCATGTACTCGGTGTGCGTGAGCCGCGACATCTCCTTGAGGTGCGGGCCGGTGATGCGTCCGCCGTCAGAACAGACGGCGCTCATCATCTTGAGCTCCTCGTCCACCACCATGAACAGCTCCTCCGTCTCCTTCGTCGAGGAGAGGAAGTCGGTGAGCGTCTCACGGGTGGCGCCACCTGCGGGGTGGCGGAACGTGCCCGAGATCGGGTTCATGGTGACCACGCCCTCCCGCGCGACCACGTGCGCCTCGGGGCTGGCGCCGACCGCGATGCGGCCGGGTGTCACGACGGCGAACGTCCAGTACGCGCCGCGCTCGTGGGCGAGGAGGGCGCGGAACCATGTGAGCGCAGCGGTGCGATCGTCGACGTCGATCTCGGCGGTGTAGTCACGGCGGATGACGAAGTTGGCGCCCTCGCCGCGGCCGATCTCCTCGGCGATCACGGTCTTCACGATCTCGGCATAGTGTTCGTCGCTGATGTCGAAGCCGCCGTCGCGCAGCGGCACGGCCGCACTCGGCAGGGCCGACAGCACCTCGGCCGTGGGCAGGTGCACGTGCTCGTCGACGACGATGCACCGCAGCGGGGCTCCGTCGTCCTGCGCCACGAAGCCGCGCTCCCGCACCTGTCGGTAGGGGACGAGGGCGAAGATCTCGCGGGGGGTGCCGTCGATCGTGAGCGGGATGTCGGCCAGCAGGTCGACGTCGACGACCTGGCCGGTGAGCAGCTCGACGGTGTCAGCACCGTCGCGCGCGATCAGCACGAACGACGCCTCCGGGTCGGCGGTGAGCTCGGCGAGGCGGGTGAGGGTCATCGGGGTCTCCTGTGCGTGGCTCCGGCTCGGCTCAACGAAAAGACCGCCCCGGAGGCGGTCTGGATTCGTGGGAACGCGAACACACCGCCTAGGAGGCGGGCCACCAGGTGACGTTCGCGAGCATAGGGGCGAAACTACCACACCGGTGCGACCGTGCCGGGCTGGATGACGCCCGTGCGGCATCCAGCCCCCGTGCATCCAGGCGGCGTAGGCTGGAAGCGTGCCAGCAGTCAATCTCGGGATGCCGAAGGTCCCTGAAGTCCTCGCCCCTCGTCGCAAGTCGCGCCAGATCAAGGTGGGCAAGGTGCTCGTCGGCGGCGACGCCCCGGTGAGCGTCCAGTCGATGACCACCACGAAGACCACGGACATCAACGGAACTCTGCAGCAGATCGCCGAGCTCACGGCATCCGGTTGCGAGATCGTGCGTGTGGCCGTGCCGTCTCAGGACGACGCCGACGTGCTGCACATCATCGCGAAGAAGAGTCAGATCCCGGTCATCGCCGACATCCACTTCCAGCCGAAGTACGTCTTCCAGGCCATCGACGCCGGATGCGCCGCCGTGCGCGTCAACCCCGGCAACATCCGGAAGTTCGACGACCAGGTCGGCGAGATCGCCAAGGCCGCGAAGGATGCCGGTGTCTCGCTGCGCATCGGCGTCAACGCCGGATCGCTCGACCGGCGTCTGCTCGAGAAGTACGGCAAGGCCACCCCCGAAGCGCTCGTCGAGAGCGCCGTCTGGGAGGCATCGCTGTTCGAGGAGCACGACTTCCACGACTTCAAGATCTCCGTGAAGCACAACGACCCGATCGTCATGGTGAAGGCCTACCGCCAGCTCGCCGAACGGGGCGACTGGCCGCTCCACCTCGGTGTCACCGAGGCGGGGCCCGCGTTCCAGGGCACGATCAAGAGCGCCACGGCCTTCGGTATCCTGCTGGGCGAGGGCATCGGAGACACCATCCGCGTCTCCCTGTCTGCGCCGCCCGCGGAAGAGGTCAAGGTGGGTCACCAGATCCTGCAGTCGCTGAATCTGCGGGAGCGCAAGCTCGAGATCGTGTCGTGCCCGTCGTGCGGCCGTGCCCAGGTCGACGTCTACACGCTCGCGGAAGACGTGACCGAGGGACTCAAGGACATGACCGTGCCGCTGCGCGTCGCCGTGATGGGCTGCGTCGTCAACGGGCCTGGTGAGGCGCGAGAGGCCGACCTCGGCGTCGCCTCCGGCAACGGCAAGGGACAGATCTTCGTCAAGGGCGAGGTCATCAAGACCGTGCCGGAGGCCGACATCGTCGCGACGCTCATCGAGGAGGCGAACCGCATCGCCGCCGAGATGGGTCCCGAGGCACCGCTCGGCACCGCGCAGGTCGTGACCGCGTGACAGCGGCCGTCCCCGCCACGCGAGTCGCATTCGCGGGCGGTGCGGTCGAGGGAGCCGGAACGGTTCTGCGCATCGAAGCCTCCTCCGCTGGCGCTGTGGTGATCGTCGACGAGACGCCGTTCCACCCGGTCGACCACACGTGGCCCGATCAGCCGGGCGACAGCGGCGAGATCAGGTTCGACGGCCGAGCCGTGCGTGTCACCGAAGCGGTGATGGCCGCGGTCTCCGACGAGGGTGTGTTCGCCCTCGGTACCGATATCCCGGTCAAGCGCGGCGTGGAGGGCTGGACGTGGCTTGTCGCACACCCCATCGAGGGTGATGTCCCTGACTGGCTCGTCGAAGGAGCGCGCGTCGAGCTCGTGGTCGACGAGGCGCGCCGCGCGGGGCTGAGCCGTGGTCACACGGCCTGCCACCTCGCGTCTCTCGCGCTCGACGTCGCGCTCGCAGACCTCTGGCGGAAAGATCCGGGGGAGGATGCTCTCGGCAGCCCGGATTTCGAAGGCAGAGCAAATCAGACGAGTCGCATCCGCGAAGACGGAGCCGTCGACGAGTACCGCCTCGGCAAGAGCCTGCGTCGCGCAGGTTTCGACACCGAGACCTTTGCCGCGACCATCGCAGAGCGGGAAGACGCGATCAACGTTCGCCTCGCCGAGTGGGTCGCGTCGGGAGCCGTGAGCCGCGTCGTCCCCGACGGACCGACGATCGTCGACCGGCGCACCTGGCATTGCGAGCTCCCCGAGGGGACCGCCGACATCCTCTGCGGAGGCACGCACGCGGGGTCTCTCGACGAGTTCGCGCAGATCACCGTGTCGCTCGACCTCGCCGACCCGCAGCAGCTCGTGATGACGACCACGGTCATCGCCGCCTGAGTCTCAGCGCACGAACCCGTCCTGCACGCGGCCACCCGCTCGCGCCAGCTCCGCTTCGACGCGGGCGGCGAAGAGGTCGAAGTCGCCGGCGAGCAAGGGGGCGCTGAGGAGCTCGGCGCGGACATCGTCGAGCGCCCGGAGTCGTCGGGGCAGCCATTTGCCGGTCGCGATCCATCGTCCGGCCGCGAGCAGCATGAGTTCGGCCGTCCGCTCGAAGAGAAGCGATGCCTCGACCCGCTGTTCCAGGGGGTCCTGAGCGTCGCGGAGGTCGTCGAGCACATCGGTGATGACGTAGCGGCGGAACCGCGACTCGGCATCGGTCAGCGTCGGTCCGGCCTCGATGAGCGGAGCCCAGTGCGCGCGCAGCTCCTCGAGAAGACGATCTCGCCGGATCGGCGTCCCTTCCAGCAACATGTGCACGATGACGGGGCGATGCTGCGCCATCCCTCGTCCGGCCCATTCGGCGAAACCGTCGCCGGTGTAGGCGAAGACCTCGAAGATCTCCCCGTCGACGACGTGCGTCGATGCCTGGCTCGTGGCATCGCCCGGGAAGAGATCGTCGCCGAGAAGGAGGAGATCGATGTCGCTCGTCGTCGTCCGCTCGCCGCGAGCGGTGCTGCCCGCCACGATCGCTGTCGTCGCTCGTGGGAAGCGCTCGGCGACGAAGCGCTCTGCTGCGGCGAGGCGGTCCATCCGCCGAGCGTACGTCAGAGCGCGAACTCGACGGAGCCGGTCGCGATGTCGGCGCTGATCACGCGGAGCCGGACGACGGCGCCGGCCACCGTGCCGGGCGGGATCGGTGAGGATGCGGTGACGGCCGGAGCGGCGATCTGCACCGTGCCGCGCTCGCCCCGGGCCTCCACCACCGTCGCGCCGATCGTCGAGCCGACGAGCGGTGTCAGCAGCGCCGCTTCGACGCAGTTGACCGTCTGGGAGTCGAGCTTCGACGCACGCTGCCCTGACTCCTGCATGAGGTCCGGGATCCCGGCCAACGACTCCCGCACCCATTCCGGGACCTCCGATCCCTCGGAGACGGCCAGACAGATGGCGAGCGACCAGCGGTCGACCAGCCGCCGAAGCGGAGCGGTGGCGTGCGCGTAGGGGGCGGCGATCGCGGCCTGCTCGGTCTCGGCCGGTACGGCTCCGTCGAACGTCACGTAGCCTGCGCCCCGGAACAGCGTCGCCGCCGCCTGGAGGACGGGCAGCGTGAGCGGATCGGCGCGATCCAGGTCGCGCAGATAGTCGCCGTAGCGCCCCGTCATCCACGGTCGTCCGAGTGCCTCCGTCTGCCGGCGAAAGGTCGCGAACGCCTGCTCGTCGGGCTGCGGCATCGTGCGCAGGATGCCGATCTTCGCGTCGAGCATGAGGGATGCCGCGGCCATGCCCGTCATGAGGGAGAGCTGCGCGTTCCACTCCTCGACGGGGAGCGGATGACGCCGTTCGATGGCGTAGCCGCCGTCGGGTGTGCGCACGACCTCCTCGTCGGGGAGGTTGAGGCTGGCACCCCCGCGAAGTCGCTCCTGCTCGATGCGCAGACCGCCGATCTCGGGCAGGAGCTCGGCGGGCCCGCCATCGCCGCGGTCGATCGCTGCCTGAGTCGTGGGGTAGTCGAGCTGGACGTGCGAGCGGATGAGCGCGCGCTCCAGTCGGAACCCCTCGACGAGTCCCTCCGAGTCGAGGTCGAAGGTCCAGACGAGTGCGGGACGATCCAGGTCGGGCAGGAGCGACGCGCGATCCTCGCTGAGCACCCGCGGGTGCAGCGGTATCGACCCGTCCGCGGCGTACAGGGTCTGACCTCGGCGGCGTGCCTCTGCGTCGACTGCGCCGCCCGGCTTCACGAACCCCGGGACGTCGGCGATCGCGTACCGCACCCCGTAGCCGGAGCCTCGACGCTCGAGATGGAAGGCCTGATCGAGGTCGCGAGATCCCTCGGGATCGAGCGTCGCGAAGGGGATGTCGCGCAGATCGAGTGCCGGCGTCGGCGCGGTCGCCGCTTCCGCCTCGGCGATGACCTCCTCGGGGAACTCCACTGGCGCGTCGAGGGATTCCCGCAGGGCCGCCAGCGCCGAAGCGAGTTCGGTCTGCGCGGCGGAGGGGGCGACATGAGAGCGGCGCTGAGGCATGACCCCACCCTAGGCGGAGGCGAGGACATGTGATCCGCGGCATGACGTGCGTCGTATCGGCCCCCGCGGACGCGTGGCGCGTTAGCGTGGGGACATGACCACTGCTGACAAGGCCAAGACCCTCATCGGACTCTACGAAGCCCCCGAGATCCTCCGCGTCGTGAACGTGTGGGACGTCGTCTCCGCGCGCGCCGTCGCCGCCCTGCCCGAGACCACGGCGATCGCGACGGCCGGCCACGGCGTCGCCGCCTCCTTCGGCTATGAAGACGGCACCACTCCGCGCGAGGTGATGATCGACATGGTCGGGCGCATCGCCGCATCCGTCTCCGTTCCCGTCACGGCCGACCTCGACGACGGCTACGAGGATGCGGGGGAGACCACCCGCCTCGCGATCCAGGCCGGCGTCGTCGGCGCGAACGTCGAGGACCGCCTCAAGCCGTTCGACGAGTCCGTCGCGGTCGTCGAGTCCATCGTCAAGGCGGCGGAGGCCGAGGGCGTGCCGTTCGCGCTCAACGCCCGCACCGACGCCTTCGTGCGCGCAGGCCACCGTCCCGTCGCCGAGAGCGTCGCCGACGCCATCCAGCGCGGGAAGGCATTCCTGGACGCGGGTGCCACCGCTGTCTTCGTTCCCGGAATGCTCGACGCGGCCGTCACGCGCCAGCTCGTGGAGGGCATCGGGGAGGGCAAGGTCAGCGTGATCGGGCTGCCCGGCGCGCTCGCCGCATCCGAGTACGAGAAGCTCGGCGTCACGCGCATCTCGTACGGCCCCCTCCCGCAGCGCGTCGCGCTGACTGCGGTGCAGGAACTCGCAGCGAGCCTCTACGCGGGCGGCGTCATCCCGCAGGGACTGCCCGCGCTCAACTGACCTCGTGAGGACGGGTGGCCACCGGTCACTAGACTTGGCCCGTGGTCACTCGTCTCTCGAACTTCTTCCTCCGTACGCTCCGCGAAGACCCTGCCGGTGCAGAGGTCGCGAGCCACAAGCTCCTGATCCGCGCCGGGTACATCCGCCCGCAGGCGGCCGGGATCTTCGCCTGGCTGCCGCTCGGCCTCCGGGTGAAGGCTCGGATCGAGAAGGTCGTCCGCGAGGAGATGGCCGCTGCCGGTGCGCAGGAGGTCCACTTCCCGGCGCTCATGCCGCGGGAGGCGTACGAGGCGACCGGTCGCTGGGAGGAGTACGGCGACCTGCTCTTCCGCCTCCAGGACCGCAAGGGCGGCGACTACCTGCTCGCGCCGACGCACGAAGAGGCCTTCACGTTGCTGGTGAAGGACCTGTACTCGTCGTACAAGGACCTGCCCCTCACGATCTACCAGATCCAGGACAAGTACCGCGATGAGGCCCGGCCCCGCGCCGGGCTGCTGCGCGGACGCGAGTTCACGATGAAGGACGCCTACTCCTTCGACTCCTCGGATGCCGGGCTGGACGCCAGCTACCAGGCCCAGCGCGACGCCTACGAGCGCATCTTCCAGCGCCTCGGTCTCGAGTATGCGATCGTGCAGGCGGATGCCGGAGCCATGGGCGGTTCGCGCAGCGAGGAGTTCCTGCACCCGACGCCGGTCGGCGAGGACACGTTCGTGCGCAGTGCCGGTGGCTACGCCGCCAACGTCGAGGCGTTCACGACGCCCGTCCCCGCAGCCGTCCCGTTCGACGCCGACGCGGCTCCCGTGGTCTTCGATTCGCCCGACACGCCGACCATCGAGACCCTCGTGGCGCACGCGAACGCCCATCTCGACGGCGAGTACACCGCGGCGGACACGCTCAAGAACGTCGTGCTCGCGCTCACCCACCTCGACGGCACCCGCGAGCTCGTCGTCGTCGGCATCCCCGGCGACCGCGAGGTCGACGAGAAGCGCGCCGAGGTGGCGTTCGCCCCGGCCGAGGTCGAGACGGCGACGGCGGACGACTTCGAGAACAACCCGCTGCTCGTCAAGGGATACATCGGGCCCTGGTCTGAGACCGGCGCCGTGCTGGGTGAGGAATCGGCCACGGGCATCCGCTACCTCGTCGACCCGCGCGTGAGCGAGGGCACGAGCTGGATCACCGGCGCGAACATCGATCAGAAGCACGCGCACTCGGTGGTCGCCGGGCGCGACTTCGAGGCCGACGGCATCGTCGAGATCGCGAACGTGCGCGCCGGCGACCCCGCGCCCGACGGCTCGGGCCCCGTCGAGCTCGCGCGGGGCATGGAGATCGGTCACGTCTTCCAGCTCGGTCGCAAGTACGCCGAGGCGCTGGGCCTCAAGGTGCTCGACGAGAACGGCAAGCTCGTCACGGTCACCATGGGGTCGTACGGCATCGGCGTCACCCGCATCCTCGCGATCATCGCCGAGCTGAACAACGACGACAAGGGCCTCATCTGGCCTGCATCCGTCGCCCCGTTCGACGTGCAGGTCGTCGCGGCGGGCCGGGACCAGGTCGCGTTCGACGTCGCCGCCGACATCGCGGGCCAGCTCGAGTCCGCGGGCCTCGACGTGCTCTACGACGACCGCCCCAAGGTCTCGCCCGGAGTGAAGTTCGGCGACGCGGAGCTCGTCGGCGTCCCCAGGATCGTCATCGTGGGGCGCGGCGCCGCCGACGGGCAGGTCGAACTCTGGGACCGCCGCACGGGCGACCGCGACACGGTCTCGATCGCGGAGGCGGTGAGCAGCCTCACGACACGGTGAGAGCCGATGCCATGACCGACGGACAGCTGCCGGACGCGCTGAGCGCCGAGATCAACGCCGTGCTCGACGAGGCGGGCGTGCTGACCGACCGTCGGCTCGTGATGCGCATGATGCGCACGGCGATCCAGCTCGGCGAGGACGACACGGAGCGGCTCGATCTCAAGATCGCCTCGGCGGCGCTCGCGGAGATGCGCGACGCGTTCCGGCTGTTCGCGCCGTACCGGGGAGTTCCGAAGGTGACGGTGTTCGGATCCGCGCGCACGCTGCAGGACGATCCGCTCTATCTCCAGGCCCGAGACGTCGCCGCCTCGCTCGCGTCCGACGGGTGGATGGTGGTCACCGGGGCGGGGCCGGGCATCATGCAGGCAGCCGCGGAGGGAGCGGGTCCCGCGCTCTCCCTCGGCGTCTCGATCCGCCTGCCGTTCGAGGAGAAGGCGAACAGCCTCGTCGCGGGCAGCGATCACGTGGTCGCGATGAAGTACTTCTTCACCCGCAAGCTCATGCTCATCAAGGAGTCGAGCGGGTTCATCTGCCTCCCCGGCGGCTTCGGCACCCTCGACGAGATGTTCGAGCTGCTCACTCTGCAGCAGACGGGCAAGGCAGAGCCCACCCCGATCGTGCTTCTCGACGAGCAGGGCGGAGACTTCTGGAGCGGGCTCCAGAAGTTCGTCGACGAGCACCTCGCACCGACGGGGGTCATCTCTCCCGGCGACTTCGACCGGGTGGTGGTCACCGACTCCGTCGACGCGGCGGTCAGGGAGATCGCCGGTTTCTGGCGGAACTACGACTCGCTGCGGTGGGTCGGCGACACGCTGATCCTCCGGCTGAGGGCCGAGCCGACGGATGCCGAGATCGACGACCTCAACGAGCGCTTCTCGGGGATGCTGACGAGCGGGCGGATCGAACGGACCTCGCCGCGGTCGCCGGAGGTGACCGACGACGACGTGCTCGAGCTGCCGCGCCTCGCACTGCACCTCGATCAGCGCCAGGTCGGCAACCTGTTCCGGCTGATCGGAGCGATCAACTCGCTGCAGACCGCTCCCGCTGTCTGATCCGCTCCGCGAAGACGGAGAGGTCGACCGGCGTTCCGAGGATCCGCTCCGCCGCCCGGTGCCCTGAGTAGAACGCCGCACCGACCGTCGCCGGCTCGTCGCCCCAGGTCGCCTCACCGGCGAAGTGCAGCACGCCGTCCACGGGGCCTGCGAGCTGATCGTGGTCATGGTGAGTCGATCCGACGGCGAGATGCGAGTACGAGCCGACCGAGTAGGCGTCCTGACCCCACCGGGTGATCCACTGCGCGGTGGGCTCCGCGGCGTCCGGGTACAGGCGTCGCAGGGCGCCGAGGGCGTCGGCCGCGATCTCGTCGTCGGAGAGCTGCTGCATCCGTCTGCCGAAGGGGCCAGCCGCGAACGTGAGCAGCGTCGGGATGCCGCTCACCGCGGAGACGTCGTACCAGGAGTGCCAGTGCTCTCCGGCTTCGCCCAGCGCGCGCAGCACGTAGCTGTCCGCTCCCCAGAACCTCGCGGGGAACTGCAGGAAGATCTTGTTGAAGACGCCCATGCCGAGGCGGTCGACCGGTCCGGCGATCTCATCGGGCAGGGGAGGGGTGAACGCGATCGAGTCCGCCTTGAGCACTCCGAGGGGGACGGTGACGACGGCCGTGCGGGCGCCGTGCTGCTCGCCGTCGGCGGTCGTCACCACGACCCCGTCGGCCGTGCGGGAGACCTCTGTCACGGTCGAGCCGAGCCGCACGTCGAGACCGGCGGCGATGCGGCGGGGGAGTTCGTCGTACCCGCGGGGGAAGATGACCTCGTCTCCGTCGATCGCGTCCTCGTCGAGACCGTGCGCGTCGAGGTCGCCGATCCAGGCGCCGCACTGCTCCTCGACGCGATGGCGGAAGAACTCGCGCACCTCGTCGATGCGCTGAGGGGAGAGTCCCGAGCGATCGAGTGCGCGCTCCGTGACATCGAGGTAGGTGTCGCCGGATGCCGAGGAGGCGATCTCCTCGGCCAGCAGGCGATCGGCCAGCTCGACGTCGTCGACCCACTGCGCCGAGGCCGCGGCATCCATCGGAGTCCCGTCGTCGGCGAAGTTCTCGATCGGCCGCCCGCCGACCTGGAAGCTCCCCACGGTGTACTCGATGGTGGGGATGTCGAGCGCTCGGACCAGGTCCCAGAGGGGCGAGTCGTCGATCCCGTGAACCCAGGAGGCGCCGAGGTCGACGGGGAACCCTGCCGTGCGGTCGGTGTTCATGCGACCGCCGATCCGGTCGCGTCCCTCGAGCACCAGCACACTGCGCCCGGCGTCGACGAGCATGCGCGCCGCCGTCACGCCGGACATCCCGGCCCCGATCACGATGGTGTCGTACGTGCTCACTGATCCTCCTGCGCATCGTGCACCGCGCCGGCGCGGTCGCCGCCGTGGCATGGGGCGGTGGGGTCAGGGTATCGTGGTACGGATGTCGCGCGTGCGAACCGGCGCGACGAGAGCTGAATAGGGAGTCGTCATGGATATCGAACTGAGCCTGCTGCGTGGGATCGAGAAGGAGAAGGCGATCCCCTTCGACGAACTCGTCGCGATCATCGAACAGGCCATCCTGACCGCCTACGCCAAGCATGTCTCCGCTGACGGGGCGACGCCCGAGGGCGTGCGGGTCGAACTCGACCGCCGCACGGGCCACGTCGCCGTGCTGCAGGTCGTCAAGGACGACGAGGGCGCGGTCATCGGCGAGGAGGAGGCCACGCCGGACGACTTCGGCCGCATCGCCGCCTTCGCCGCCAAGCAGGTCATCAGCCAGCGCCTCCGTGACATCGCCGACGACGCCGTGCTCGGCGAGTTCCGAGGCAAGGAGGGCGACATCGTCGCCGGCGTGATCCAGCAGGGGCCGAACCCCCGCATGATCCACGTCGACCTTGGCTCGGTCGAGGCCATCCTTCCGCCCGAGGAGCAGGTGCCCGGCGAGGAGTACACCCACGGCTCGCGTCTGCGCGTGTACGTCACGAGCGTCGCGAAGGGGCTCAAGGGACCGCAGATCACCGTCTCGCGCACCCACCCCGGTCTCGTGCGCAAGCTGTTCGCACTCGAGGTGCCCGAGATCGCCGCAGGTCTGGTCGAGATCGTCTCGCTCGCCCGCGAGGCCGGCCACCGCACGAAGATCGCGGTCAAGGCGAACGACCCGTCCATCAACGCGAAGGGCGCGTGCATCGGCGAGCTGGGACGGCGTGTCCGTGCCGTGACCGAGGAGCTGGCGGGGGAGAAGATCGACATCGTCGACTACAACCCGGAGCTTGCCGCCTTCGTGGCGAACGCGCTGTCGCCCGCCAAGGTGACGAGCTCGTTCATCCTCGACGCCGGCACGAAGGCCGTCCGCGCGCTCGTCCCGGACTACCAGCTGTCGCTCGCGATCGGCAAGGAGGGGCAGAACGCCCGCCTGGCTGCCAAGCTCACCGGCGCGAAGATCGACATCCAGCCGGACAGCGTCCTGGATTGACCCCGGCCGCACGCCCGACTCGCGCCTGCGGCGCGATGAGGGCGGGAACACAGGTGTAAGATGGAACCCGTACGAACGTGCGTCGGTTGCCGCACGCGTGCTCCCCGCTCCGCCCTTCTCAGGGTGGTGTCCCAGAACGACACACTCGTCATCGATGAGCGTGCTGTGCTGCCGGGGCGAGGCGCGTGGGTGCATCCGACGCAGGAATGCATGGATGCCGCACTGCGGCGACGTGCTTTCGGACGAGCACTGCGCGTGTCCGGCCACCTGGACACGCAGACCATCGAGAAACAAAGGCTGAACAGCTATGGAAACAAAGTGAACGGCTCGAAATGAGACCCGTCCGCGACTAGTGGTCTGCCCTGTCTGGGCAGACCGACCCCAGACAGGAGAATTGTGGCTGGTAAACCACGCGTACATGAGATCGCCGCTGAATTCGGCGTCGACAGCAAGATCGCACTTGCGAAGCTCAAGGAACTCGGAGAGTTCGTCAAGAGCCCCTCTTCGACCATCGAACCGCCGGTGGCGCGCAAGCTGCGCGCGGCGATCGAGGCCGACCCCTCGCTGAAGCCCTCGGCCGAGGCAGCGCCCGCCGCCAAGCCGGCGGCCAAGCCGGCTGCAGTGAAGTCCGCTGCGCCGACCCCCGGCCCGAAGCCCGGTCCCAAGCCGGCTCCGGCCCCCGAAGCGCCTGCTGCCGCCGCACCTGCGGCTCCGGCCGACGCTCCTGCGGCGACACCTGCCCCGGCTGCGAAGCCCGGCCCCGCCGCACCGAAGCCGTCCGACGGAGCGCCCAAGCCGGGCGCACCCCGCCCCGGCAACAACCCGTTCTCGTCCGCGCAGGGCATGGGACAGCGTCCCACCGGTCCTCGCCCGGGCAACAACCCCTTCGCCTCGGCGCAGGGCATGGGCCAGCGT
>NZ_JAVAYD010000009.1:0-146065 GCF_041954735.1 Microbacterium sp. LS_15
CCGTGTCGGGGTGGTTCAGGTGCCGAGGCGCTTCAGCGCCGCCGTGACGACGTGCTTCGCGGATGCCGCGGCGCGGCCGACCACCTCGGCGGCGTGCGCCGCCCCGTCGGGGAGCGGCTGACCCGGGTAGTCGATGTCGGGGGCGCCGTCGCCGTAGGCGTCGACGAGGAACGGGACCAGCCAGTCGTCGACGGCCTCGAGCGGCTCGACGGCCAGGCTGTAGTAGCGGCGCTGACCGTCTTCGCGCACGCTCACGAGCTCCGCCTCGCGGAGGACCTTCAGGTGCTTCGACACGGTCGGCTGACTGATACCGAGGTCGGCGACGATGTGGCTCACGCTGGTACCGGCATCGCCTTCCGAGGTGCGTCGCAGGAGGAGCTGGAGGATGTCGCGCCTCGTGCCGTCTGCGATCACGTCGAAGATGTCGGTCATGTGATCAGGGTAGTCGTCCCCGGCACGGAGTACCATGACGAAGGCTCGGCGAACGCCGCCGTGCCGCCGCCGCTGGGGTGGGGAGTCGGACGAAGGGGGACGCGATGTCGGGCATCGTGTCGGCGTCGTCCCCCGGCCATCGCCTCAAGACCGCCGCGTCCTGGGGCAAGCACATCATCACGTCGTCGCCGTCGCGGTTCGCGATCGTGATCTTCGCCCTCCTGATCCTCGTCTTCACGGTGCTGCTGTCGCTGCCGATCTCGTCGGCGTCACGAACCGTCACACCCCTCGCCGACGCGCTGTTCACGGCCGTGTCGACCATCTGCGTCACGGGTCTCGCGACCGTCGACATGGCGACCCACTGGTCGCCGTTCGGTCACGTGCTGATCTTCATCGGCGTCAACATCGGCGCTCTCGGCGTGCTCACGCTGGCCTCTCTCATGGGCATGCTCATCTCGAAGCGACTGGGGCTCCGCGCCAAACTGCTCGCGGCAGGCGACACGAACCCGCTGCGCGCACACGGCGGCGTCGTGAACGAGAGCCAGACCGTGCGCCTCGGCGAGGTCGGCCAGCTGCTCACCACCGTCGCCCTGTCGGCCCTCATCATCGAGGGCGCACTGGCCGTGCTCCTCTACCCCGCCCTCGTGATGGCGGGCGTCGACCCGATCGCCGCCCTCTGGGAGGCCCCGTACTTCTCGGCCATGGCGTTCACGAACACCGGCTTCGCTCCCAACGACGGGGGCGTGGCGGTGTTCGCCGACGACTACCTCGTGCTGTCGCTGCTCATGGTGGGAGTGTTCCTCGGCAGCATCGGCTTCCCCGTCATCTACACCCTCGCCAAGCATGTGTGGCACGTGCAGAAGTGGTCGCTGCACACCAAGCTCACGCTCGTCACGACCGTGCTCCTCTTCATCCTCGGCGCCGCCGTGTTCCTCGTGCTCGAGTACAACAATCCGAAGACCTTCGGATCGATGGATGCCGCGGACACCACGTTCCAGGCGTTCTTCCTGTCTGCGATGACGCGTTCGGGCGGATTCAGCGTCATCGAGATCGACGACATGAACGGCTCGTCGCTGCTCGCCGCGAGCATGCTCATGTTCGTGGGCGGCGGCTCGGCATCCACCGCCGGCGGCATCAAGGTGACCACCCTCGCGGTGCTCGCCATCGCCGTGTGGTCGGAGGCCAAGGGCCGCCAGTCGGTCGAGGCGTTCGGCCGCCGCATCCCGAGCGACGTGCAGCGCGTGGCGCTCAGCGTCGTCGCCTGGGGCGCGACGATCGTGGCCCTGTCGACGATCGTCATCGCGCAGATCACGAAAGCCGACATCAGTCATGTGCTGTTCGACGTGATCTCCGCGTTCGCGACCGTCGGCCTGTCGTCGGGTCTCACGGCCGAGCTGCCGGACGCCGGCGCCTACGTGCTCGCGGCCACCATCTTCATGGGGCGCGTTGGTACAGTGACACTCGCCGCGGCCGTCGCCGCGACATCGCGAACGCAGTACTACTCACTGCCCGTGGAAAGGCCGATCGTTGGTTGAAGTCCTCCGGGGCGACGCTCCCGTCCTCGTCATCGGTCTCGGCCGTTTCGGTGCAGCCTGCGCCGGCGAGCTCGACCGCCTCGACCGCGAGGTGCTCGCGATCGACGACAACCTCGAACTCGTGCAGAAGTGGTCGGACCGGGTCACCCACACCGTGCAGGCCGATGCGAAGAACATCGACGCCCTGCGTCAGATCGGCGCCCAGGACTTCCAGGTCGCCGTGGTCGCGGTCGGATCGTCGATCGAGGCGTCGGTGCTCATCACCGCGAACCTCGTCGACCTGAAGGTGCCGCAGATCTGGGCGAAGGCCGTGTCGCAGTCGCACGGCAAGATCCTCGCCCGCGTCGGCGCGAACCATGTGATCTACCCGGAGCGCGAGGCGGGTGAACGCGTCGCTCACCTCGTCTCGGGACGGATGCTGGACTTCATCCGCTTCGACGACGACTTCGTGCTCGCGAAGATGTACCCGCCGAAGTTCATCCGCGGAGTCGGTCTCAACGAATCGGGCGTGCGCAGCAAGTACAAGGTGACGGTGGTCGGCGTGAAGAGCCCCGGCAAGCCGTTCCGCTACGCGGAGGCGAACACGATCGTCACCAACCACGACCTCATCATCGTGTCGGGCACCAACAGCGACATCGAGCGCTTCGCCGCCCTCGACCGCTGATATCCGAGCGCTGACGCGCTCGGCGCCCGCCGGTCAGGCGCCTGCGGCGAGCTCCTTGGCCCTGGCGAGAGCCGCCGCCGCGGCATCCGCGAAAGTGCGGTCGAGGTGAGCATCCTGCAGCACGGCGACCGCCCGCTCCGTCGTGCCCTTCGGGCTGGTGACGCGTCGACGCAGCTCAGCGGGCTCCTCCCCCGAGGCGTCGAGCAGCGCGGTCGCGCCGATGAACGTCTGCTCGGCCATGAGCCGCGCGTCGGCACGCTCGAACCCCATGCCCTCCGCCGCCTTGGTGAGCTCCTCGATGAGGAGGAAGACGTACGCCGGGCCGGAGCCCGAGATGGTCGACAGCGCATCGATCTGCGACTCCGGGACCTCCACCACGGCGCCGACGGTCTCGAACAGCCGGCGCACGAGGGCGAGGTCGTCGTCGGAGGCACCGCTGCCGGCCGCGAGGCCGGTGACCGCCTTGCCGACCGTGGCCGGGGTGTTCGGCATGGATCGGATGACGCGGGCGTCCGCCCCCAGTCCCTCGGCGAACGTCGCGAGGGTCACTCCCGCGGCGAGGCTCACAACGATGGTGTCGTCGCCGAGCGACGGGGCGATCTCGCGGAGGAGGTCGGGCACCATGGCCGGCTTGACGCCGACGAGCACGATGCGCGCGTCGGCGACCGCCGCGGCGTTGCCGTCCGGCTGCTCGGAGAGAGCGATGCTGGTGACGCCGTCGAGGTCGGCGAGGGCCGCGGCCTTCTCGGCCGTGCGGTTGGTGGCGGTGATCCCGCCGTCGACGCGGATGCCGGAGGCGACCACTCCGCGGAGGATGGCTCCTCCCATCGATCCGGCACCGACGAACGCGAGAGAGGGAAGAGAGTCAGCCATGTCGTCATCCTACGGCGGGCTCACCCGGCATCCTCCGACAGGCGGTTCTAGACTCGGACCATGAGTGCTTCCGGCGGCAGCAAGGCGATCATCGCGGCGTTCCTGGCGAACCTGGGCATCGCCCTCGCGAAGTTCCTCGCGTGGGCGCTCTCGGGTTCGGCGTCCATGCTCGCCGAGGCCATCCACTCCGTCGCCGACTCCGGCAACCAGCTGCTCCTGATGCTCGGCGGGCGCAAGGCGAAGCGCGAGGCCGACCGCGCGCACCCGTTCGGGTACGGGCGAGAGCGCTACGTGTATGCGTTCGTCGTGTCGATCATCCTCTTCTCCGTCGGCGGTCTGTTCGCCATCTACGAGGGCGTCGAGAAGCTCACGCATCCGCACGAGCTCGACCAGACGTGGTGGTGGCTGCCGATCGTGGTGCTGCTCGTGGCGATCGGACTCGAGTCTTTCTCGCTGCGCACCGCCGTCAAGGAGAGCAACCTCGTCCGCGAAAAGGGCCAGTCGTGGGTGTCGTTCGTGCGCCGTGCGAAGGCGCCGGAACTGCCCGTCGTGCTGCTCGAGGACGTCGGGGCTCTGACGGGTCTCAGCTTCGCGCTGCTCGGCGTCGGTCTCACCGTGATCACCGGCAACCCGGTCTTCGACGCTCTCGGAACCCTCATGATCGGCACACTGCTCGTGCTCATCGCGATCGTGCTGGGCGTCGAGACGAAGAGCCTCCTGATCGGCGAAGGGGCCACGGCCGCCGACCACGATCGTATCGTCGACGCGATCAACGCGGGCGACGAGATCGAGAAGATCATCCACATGAAGACCCTGTACCTGGGTCCGGACGAGCTGATGGTCGCGGTGAAGATCGCCCTCAATGCCGACAAGCCCCTGCGCGAGGCCGCCGACGACATCGACGTGATCGAGGCGCGCATCCGCGAGGCCGTGCCGATCGCCCGAGTCATCTACATCGAGCCCGACGTGTACCGCCCGTCGCTGGACCCCGAGCCGTCGACCGACGTCTTCGTGCTGAAGTCCTCCGACTGAGTCGAGGATCGCCGAGGGATCGCCGAGGGATCGCCGGCGTCAGCGGCGCTGCTCGAAGAAGTCCCGGAGCAGCGCCGTCGCGGCATCCGCCTCCATGCCGGCGACGACCTCGGCGCGGTAGGGCAGTCGCCGATCGCGCAGCACGTCGTACATGGAGCCGGCGGCCCCCGCCTTGTCGTCCCATGCTCCGAACACCACGCGCGCGACGCGCGCCTGCAGGATCGCGCCCGCGCACATCACACACGGTTCGAGCGTGACGACCAGGGTGCACCCCTGCAGATTCCAGGAGCCGAGGGATGCCGCAGCGCGACGCAGCGCCTCGATCTCGGCGTGTCCCGTCGGGTCGTGCGACTCTTCGCGGGTGTTGCGCCCCTCGGCGATGACACGACCGGTCCGGTCGAGGATCACGGCGCCGACGGGGATCTCGTCGACGGCGGCCGCCTCGGCGGCGAGTTCGAGCGCGCGCTGCATGGCTGCGGTGTCGGCCTCGGTCATGCGTCGAGCCTAGGGGGTCGGATGTCGTGCGCGGGCCCGCGGCGCATTAGCCTGTATCCATGCGTGTCCACGTCGCCGACCACCCTCTCATCACCCACAAGCTCTCGGTGCTGCGCGACCATCGCACGCCGTCGCCGGTGTTCCGTCAGCTCACCGAGGAGCTCGTGACGCTCCTCGCGTATGAGGCGACCCGCAGCGTCAAGGTCAGCCCGATCGAGATCACGACCCCGGTCACCACGACCATGGGCGTGAAGATCTCGGAGCCCCGCCCCATCGTGGTCCCCATCCTGCGCGCCGGTCTCGGCATGCTCGAGGGCCTCGTCAAGCTGCTGCCCACCGCCGAGGTCGGCTTCCTCGGCATGGTGCGCGACGAGCAGACGTTCGAGCCCACGACCTACGCCGAGCGCCTTCCCGACGACCTCAGCGACCGCCAGTGCTTCGCGATCGACCCGATGCTCGCCACCGGCGGCTCGCTCGCCGCCGCGATCCAGTTCCTGTTCGACCGCGGGGCCAAGGACGTCACCGCCATCTGCCTGCTCGGCACTCCCGAGGGCGTGGCCGCGATCGAGGAGATGGCCGGCGACCGCGATGTCACACTCGTGCTCGGTGCTCTCGACGAGCGACTGAACGAGAAGGGCTACATCGTTCCCGGACTCGGCGACGCGGGTGACCGCCTCTACGGCACGGTCTGACGCGCACTCCTCACACGGCCAGGCGGTACGCCCGCTCGTCGCCGTAGTGCACGAATCCCGCACGACGGAGGATCGGCGCCGACGTCGAGACCCGGCCCTTCACGAGCGCGGTGGTCGCGCCTCTCTCTGCGCTCGCGCGCAGGCGTTCGGCGAGCACGGCGCGGTACGCCCCGCGTCCCCGCGCGTGCTCCAGAGTCGCCGCTCCCCAGAGTCGGGCGAAGCCGTCGACGATCGTGCAGCCGCCGGTACTGACGGGCATGCCGTCGAGGCGGGCAAGCACACGCAGACCCTCTCCGGCGTCGAGCGCGGCGCTGACCTCGGCGAGCTCGGTGCGGAGTCCCTCGTCGTCGAGCGCGGCCTGTCCCCACACCGGCACGTTCACGCTGTCGACGTCGCGCACCTGCTCGAGGGTGCGCACGATCTCGGCGGTGATACCGGGCGGTACGTCGATCGCCGGGCGGTCGATCGCGCGTGCGAAGACCGCGACCGTGTCGATGTGGTCGGCGCCGCGGCGGCGGAGCTCGTCTTCGAGGTCGGGGGAATCGGACTCGTTCGTCCAGAACGTGAACACGCTCTCACCCCACGCCTGCGTCCGCTCCAGTGCGTGGTCGATCACGGTACTCGAGTCGGCGCGCGAGTCGACCTGCGATCCGCGGACCCCGCCGCCGAAGCGCGCGGGGTAGCGGACGAGCTGCAGGTGGATCTTCTCCTGTTCGCTGTCGCGCGGGAACCACGCCCACGCAGCGGCGGCGCGCAGGATCTGCTCGGTGGTGTGCGCGGTCGGTGCCGCGTCGCCGTGGAGTCCTCGGCGATCGAGAGCCGCGCCGGTCGGCTCCGGCCGCTCCGCGGCGTACTCGCGCGACGCGGAGGCGGTCACGCCACCGCCCCCACGAGTCGTGCGAAGGCGCTGAGCCGCGCGACCCCCTCGGGCGTGCGGGGGAGGTCGTCGAGAAGCGCCGGTGAGTGGATCAGGTAGGCCGCGACCTGCGCCCGAGAGATGGCGACGTTCAGGCGGTTCTGCATGAGCAGGAACTCCGGTCCTCGCGGGGCATCCTTGCCGCTCGACGCCGCGAGCGACGTGATCGAGACGACGGCCTCCTTGCCCTGGAAGTTGTCGACCGTGCCCACGGGCACGTCGGGGAACCCTGCGGCAGCCAGAGCGTCGTGCACGAGCTGCCGTTGCGCGTTGTACGGCGTGACCACGATGATGTCGCTCTGGGTCAGGGGGCGTGTGGGCGTCTCAGCCGTGTGGTCGGTGACGGTGCGGCCCAGCAGCTCCCGCACGAGCGCCACGACCGCATCGGCCTCCTCGGTCGACTGGGTGGCGTTGCCGCGGTGACGCAGCGGAACCACGTGGAGCCCGGGATCGATGCCCTCGATCGAGCGCTTCTCGGTCCCCGGGGCCGACGCCAGACGTCCGGCGTACGCGAGGCGCGAGACCGGGGCCGCGACGAACGGGTGCATGCGCCACGAGCGTTCGAGGAAGTACCCGTATTCCGGCCGCACGACCTCGTCGCCGTCCATGACCCAGCCGAGCGCGGAGGTATCGACAGGCTCGGGGTGCGCGCCCTGACTGACCTGCGGCAGCTGCTGCGGGTCTCCGAGGAGCAGGAGGCTCTTCGCGCCCGCGGCGACGGCGATGGTCGACGCGAGGGAGAACTGGCCGGCCTCATCGACGACGAGCAGGTCGAGCCCGTGCCGGTCGACCCTGGTCGTGTTGCTGAAATCCCAGGCCGTACCGCCGACGACGACGCCCCGGCCCTCGTTCTCGGCGAGGAACGACGCCATGCCGGTCTTGGGGATGACGGTGTACCCCGGCTCGGCGGACGGGTCCTTCGGAGCCTTCCCCACCTGACCAGGCGGCACCCCGTCGGCGACCACGCGCTCGAGCAGGTTCTCGATGATCGAGTGCGACTGGGCCACCACGCCGATGCGGTAGCCGTGCTCGTTCACGAGCCGCGCGATGACCTGCGATCCCGTGTAGGTCTTGCCTGTGCCGGGAGGACCCTGCACAGCCAGGTAGCTGTCGTCGAGATCGAGGACGGCTCGGACGATCGCGTCGACCGTGTCGTCGCCCTGTGCGGGAAGGCTCTGCCCCGACCGCGTGCGCGGCGGGATCCGCCGCAGGATGTCGGTGGCCGCGTCCCGCGGATAGCCGGGTGCGGCGGCGTGCACGGCATCCGCCCACTCGTCGATCGCTCCCTGCAGCGACACGACCCGCGGAGGGGCGGCCGGCGTCAGCGCGAGGGGCAGGTCGTCCCACGTCTGTCCCTGGATCGCCGACTCGGTCACGACGTAGCCGTCATCGAGCACGCCCGTGACCGAGACGGAGTGCGGCACGTGCACGGCGCGTGACGGCACCTCGAGGTCGAACGGAGCAGGGACCTCGTAGAGCGCGAACGGCTGGCCGCCCTCGCCGAGGGTCGTGCCGGGAGAGACCTCGCCCCGGATCTCGATGTCGCGAGACATCACGCGGCGCCCTTCCCCGACGCTCCACTCACGGACCACGCGGGACGCGAGGCGATCGACGCGGACGACGTCACGCGTGTGGTCCCACATCGTGACGGGCTCCCGCAGCCGCTGGAAGTGCGACACCCAGAAGCTCTTCGCCTCTCGGGGGAAGTAGTCGATGGCCGCGGCCGCGATGCGGTGCACCTGGCCGTCGGACCCCGCGGCGACCGCGCGCTCCGCGTCGGCGAGCAGCGCGACAGACCGCGGGGACGGCTCGTAGATCACCTCGTCCGCTTCGTCGGGCGGGGCCGGGTTCACGCCCTCGCGGCGGGCGATCTCGATCAGCCAGTCGCGGAGGCGCCTGGTCGAGACGCAGTCGTACCGGTTGTAGTCGGCGAGGTCGGCGAGCACGGCGTCGGCATCGGCCTGCTCCCCCGCCGCGGCGAGCTCGCGGGCTGCGACGTACTGCACGATCGAGTCGTCGCCCTTCTGCACGTCGCTCGTGCGCACATCGTCGCCCATGTAGAGCGGCTCGAGCTTCTTGATCGAGTACGAGCGCGAACCGACGCGCACGGTCCGCAGCACGAGCGGGTAGAGGTCGACGAACACGCCCTCGCGCAACAACCTGTCGACCTCGGCCTCTCGCACGCCGTACCGAGCGGCCATCGCGATGAGGTGCGACGTCTCGTACGGCGCGTAATGGTAGATGTGCATGCCGGGATGGGCGGTCCGCCGCACGTTCACGAAGTCGAGGAACTGCTCGAAGGCCCGCTTCTCGGCCGCGAAGTCGTGCGCCCACAGTGCCGAGTACTGGTCGTGGTTGTCCACCCAGCCGAAGAGGTAGTCGAGTCCCCACTGCGCCTGACCGTCTGCAGCGGGCTCGGTGTACAGCGGGTCGCCCTCGAAGTCGAAGAAGATGTCGCCGAGGCTCGGCACGGGAAGCGTGTGGATCGCTGCGGCGTAGTGCACGTCGTAGGCGGCCACGCCCTCGGCATCCGCCCGCAGTTGCACACGCGCCTGCGAGCGCAGCGTTTCGAACGTGTCGACGTTCATGCCGTCGGGGGCGGTCGTCGCCGCGGCGAGAGCGTCTATGGTCTCGATCCCCGCCGCGCGGAGTCGCGCTCGCTGCACGGGCCGCATGCGCGCGACCATGAGCAGGTCGCGATGGGCGATCACCTGCTCCTCGCAGGTCGCGCACCGGCCGCAGGCGACGACGTCGAGATCGCCGCGATCGTCTCCCCAGGCGAGCGCGGCGTCGGGACTCGGGTCGTCGATGCGGCGGTCGGCGATCAGGGCGCGCAGCCGAGCGCGGCGGACCTGGAACAGAGGCAGCAGGTCGTCGACGCGATGCGTGCTGAGGGTGCCGTCGCCGAGGATCAGGTCGACCTCATCGGAGCGGGGGACACCGAGGCGATCGAGCTGATCGACGTATGCCGCCAGCTGCATGAGCGCCGTGACTCGCGCCGTTCGGGCCAGCTTGGAATCCTGCACCCGCCAGCGCCCGTCATCATCGCGCTTCAGGAAGTCGGCGAATCCGACGAACTCGTCTGTCGAGAACGCCGCCTGGAACACGACGACCGCATCGGACCCGAGGGCGTCGATCGTCTCGTCGACGGCTGCGGCGAGGGCGTCGGCATCGATCGACGACACCTTCTCGATCCGGTGCACCCGATCATCGCCGAGCTCGGCGATGTAGCGGTCGAGCACGTTCTGCTCGTGCACGTCTCCGAGACGCGCAGCCCGCGCCAGCGTCGCGTCCTCCGGCTCATCGACCGCCGGTACGCGCCCCAGCTTCGCATCGATCGCTCGACACCAGGCGAACTCGCACTCGGCGGCCGCCTTGAGATCACTCGCGCTCCAGATGACGCGCTGCGCCAGGGTGTCGATCCGCACGTTGCTCCCGTTCCTTCGGATGCTTCGACACTAGCCGCGGCATCCGACACGGGCGTTCGATCGGCTCGGACCGGTCAGCGCCACCAGGTGTCGTCCGGCGTGACCGGGAGGTGACGCTTGTGCTGTGTCGCGAGGTACCGGGACTCGATGCGCCCGGCGACATCGGCGTCGACCTGCTCGCCCTCGAGGAACGCGTCGATCTGCTCGTAGGTGAGTCCCAGTTCGTCTTCGTCGGCACGACCGGGCTGCCCGTCGAGCAGGTCAGCGGTGGGCACCTTGTAGGCGAGCCGTTCCGGCGCGTCGAGATGCAGCAGCAGGGACCGCCCCTGGCGCTTGGTCAGGCCGGAGAGCGGCAGGATGTCTGCCGCTCCGTCGCCGAACTTCGTGTAGAAACCGGTCACGGCCTCCGCCGCATGGTCGGTGCCGATCACGAGCAGCCCGTCGTGGCCTGCGAGGGCGTACTGGGTCACCATGCGCAGACGCGCCTTGATGTTCCCCCTGTTGAAGTCGGTGATGTCGCTCGTCACAGCGAACTCGATGTCCTCCTCGACACCGTCGACGCCGTTCTGGATGTTCACCTCGACCGAGGAGTCGGGTTCGATGAACGCCAGCGCCGCCGCCGCGTCCTCCGCGTCGTGCTGCACGCGGTACGGGAGCCGCACGGCGAGGAAGCCGGCCTCGCCGCCTTCGGCGCGCACGCGCTCGACCGCGAGCTGAGCCAGGCGGCCTGCCAGAGTCGAGTCCTGTCCGCCGGAGATGCCGAGGACGAACCCCTTGGCTCCGGTCGTGCGCAGGTAGTCGACGAGGAACTGCACCCGGCGTTCCACTTCGGCTTCCGGGTCGATCTCGGGCTTCACGCCGAGCGCTTCCGCGATCTGCTGCTGCAGGGTCATGGCGGTCCTCCGGTCTTGTCGACATCAGTATCCTCCCCCAGTGTTACATCGGAATGACGTGCCGGGCGTGGAGCAGCACGGGGCGTCGACGCACGATGGGAGAATGGACGGGTGAGACTTCTCGTCGCCGCGATGGCATCCGAACTCGAAGCGTTCCCCGACGACCTGGAGGGCTTCGATCAGCTCGTCACCGGCGAGGGCAAGATGCAGGCGACCTATGCGCTGACCAGGGCGCTGTCCGCGAGGGACTTCGAGGAGATCGTCGTCGTCGGCACCGCGGGTGGCATCGACCCGGAGCTGGACGCGGTGGTGCACGAGGTGGGCAGTGCGCTGCAGCATGACGTCTTCGACCTCGAGGGCGTCGCGGGACAGCACGTGTCGCTGCCCGCGCGCGTGTCGACCGGCCGCGACGGTGTGCTGATCGCGACGGGAGACAGCTTCGTAGGCGATGCGGGGATCACCGCGGTCATCCGCCCGTCCGGTGCCGGGCTGGTCGACATGGAGACGTACGCGTACATCTGGGTCGCGCAGCAGTTCGGCGTGCCTATCCGCGCGTTCAGAGCGATCTCAGATCGCGCTGAGGACGGCGCACTCGTCGACTTCCGTGCGGCGATCGCGCGCTGCAGCGTGATGCTGCGCGAGACGATCCGCCAGGAGTACGGAGTCTGACGCTCAGCGCGTCTCGATGACGCTCGGACCGTTCGGCGTGGCCCGCACCGACAGCTGAGCCGGGATCTGCTCCTTCATCGCTTCGACGTGACTGATGACACCGACCGTCCGGCCGCCCTGGCGCAGCTCGTCGAGGGTGCGCATGGCCACGTCGAGCGTGTCGCCGTCGAGCGATCCGAAGCCCTCGTCGATGAACAGTGTGTCGAGACGGATGCCGCCGGCTCGCGCCGTGACGACCTCGGCGAGTCCGAGCGCGAGCGCGAGCGAGCTGAGGAACGTCTCTCCACCGGACAGCGATTGCGCGGGACGCGTCTGGCCCGTGTAGGCGTCGAACACGACGATGCCGAGGCCGGAGGCGGCACCGCGTGCAGCAAGGGCGTCGGAGTGGCGCAGCTGATACCGTCCGGTGGACATGTCGGCCAGACGGCGATTGGCCGCCTCGACGATCTCTTCGAGCTCTGCGGCGAGCACGAAGGTCTCGAGGGTCATCTTGCGCGTGTTGGCGCCGCGACCCGCGAGAGCGTCGGCGAGCCCCCGCAGCACCTCGAAGTCGGCGGCGCCCGCGGCACTCTCCGCGTGAGCCGCGGACGCGGAGCCGATGAGCGATCCCAGTTGCTCGGCGAGCGCAGCGGCGCGCTCCGCGTCGGCCACAGCCGTCGACCACAGCGACCTCGCCTCGGCGGAACGCTGCTCGATCGGGTCGAGGTCGATCGGCTCCTCGGGCAGGGTCCGCAGTTCGAGGTCGAGGAGGATCGCCCGTTCTTTCTCACGCTCGACGGCGTGGTGGGAGATGCGTGCTTCGAGCTCGGCCTGTACGAGAGGTGAGCGAAGTGCGGCCTCCGCGGCGTCCGCGTCGTCGAACGCGGAGGCGTCGAGCGCTGTGCTCAGCTCCCGGGCGGCCGATGCCGCGGCGTCAGCGCGTCGCGCTCGTTCGTCGGTCGCCTCGATAAGCGTGCGCGCATCGGTGACCTCGCGCTCCGCCGCGGTGATCCGCTCGGCGACCGAGGGGAAGGCTCCACGAGCATCCGCCACCGCGGACGCCGCCTCGATCTCCCTCTGCTCGACGATCGCGTGGGTCTCGCGTGCGGCCGCGAGCGCTGCGGCCGCCGATTCGCGGTCGCTCTGCAGTCCGGCGATGCGCGCAGACAGCTCGGCGGCGCGTCGGTCGAGAGCGGTCACCTGTTCGGCGGCGGCGAGACTCCGAGCGTGCTCGTCCGTCGCTCGGGTCAGCTCGTCAGTCGCGGTGCGGACGTCTCTCCCGTCGGCGCGACTGCTCGCGGCCGCCAGCTCGACGCGCAGCGACGCCACCTTCTCGGCGGCCGACCGCTCGACGTCGACGGCGTGATCGCGTCGTGCTTCCGCGGCGACGATGTCGTCGGCGGATACGGGATCGGTGTGGTCGGCCGGAGCCGGATGCTCATGAGCACCGCACACCGGGCAGGCCTCGCCGTCGACAAGAGCGCTCGCGAGCTCACCCGCGAACCCGTCGAGACGACGCTGCCGCAGGCGCGCGAGCTCTGTCTGCCTCTCCGCGAGCACCGAGCTCGCAGCGACCAGATCCTGCTCAGCCGCCGCGCTCTCCGCCTCCAGCCGCGCGACGTCGTGCGCGGCTGCCACACGGCGCGTCGCTGCCTGCAGGGCCGCGCCGAGGTCGTCCGACCGGTCCGCGATACGACGGAGAGCGTCGCGCTCACGGGTCGTCTCGTCGAGTCGGACCGGGAGGGTCTCGCCTTCTGCGTCGACCGCTGCGAGTCGACCAGCGGCGCCGGCGACGGCCTCCGCCGCCTTGCGCAGTTCGGACTCGCGTGCCGACGCCGACCGCTCGAGCTCGTCTGCGCGCCTCCAGGCCCCGGTCTCTCTGGTCCGCTCGGACGCCCACGCGGCGAGATCCTCGGCGTCGACGTCATGAGCGTCCCAGTCGCGCTGCGCCCGCGCGTGCTCCTCGACCGCCTGGACGAGCGCCGCGTCCGCGCGCGTCGCCGCCACGATCATCGTCCGCAGGGTCTCTGCTTCTCGCGCTCGCGACAGCTCCTCGCGCGCTGCGACGATCTGCGGCTCGACTTCCTCGAGGCGTGCGAGCGCCTGCCTGGCACGGTCGCGCTCCTGCTGCGCTCGGCGCTCCTCCCTGGCGGTACTCAGCGTCGCATCGGCGGCAGCCGACCACGTCGCGGCATCGTCCCGCTCCGCGGCCCGACGCTCCGCCCGATAGTCCGCTCGTGCTCGGGCGAGGGCCAGTTCGTCGAGCCGCTGCGCGGTCGTGAGCGCGGCGGCGGCCTGCGTTCCTTCGCCGCGCGGCGACCCGCCCTCGACGGCTTCGCGGTCCTCGGTCAGGAGCCCGGCGTTCTCGACGAGCCGCTCGGCCTCGTCGAGTCTCGCCGCCACGACGGCGAGCCCCGAGGCGAGCTCCTGCTCGGCAGCCCATCGACGCTCGTCGAACCGGGCCTGCACGTCTTCGAAGCGCTCGGTGCCGAACAACCTCCGCAGCAGCGCCTGCCGCTCGCGACTGCCAGCCAGAAGGAACTCCGAGAAGCGGTTCTGAGCGAGGAGGATGACCTGAAGGAACTGCTCGCGACTCAACTGCAGGATGTCGTCGAGCTCGTACGCCGCCTCTCGCTCTTTGGCGGCGAGACCGATCCACTCACCCGCGACGAGGGCGTCGAGTTGGACGGAGGAGGCCTGAACGGTCATGCCACCGCCGCGCTTCTTGGGCCTCTCGTACTCGGGCGAGCGCCGCACCCGATACCGACCGGCGGGCGTGCTGAATTCGACGACGACCTCGGTGACGTCGTCGGGTTCGCAGTGGTCGCTGCGCAGGCGCTTGTCTCCGCTCTCGTAGCGGGGCACACCGCCGTAGAGCCCGAAGCACACGGCGTCGAGGATGCTCGACTTCCCGGCACCGGTCCGACCCTCGATCAGGAAGATGCCGTCGTCGGCGAATGCGTCGAAGTCGACGATCTGGCGTTCGCGGAAGGGACCGAACCCTTCCACCTCGAGCCGATGGAGCTGCACCAGGACTCTCCGCCTCAGATCAGCGCGTCAGCGCGCACGCGGTCGTCGAGGACCTCGCGAATCAGCTCGCGCTCGCGATCCGTGGGTCCGTGCCCCGCGCGGACATGCTCGAGGAAGGCATCGATGCGCTCGACGTCGGATACCGCTCCGCGCAACCTGTCGACATAGGTGCGCGGCGTCTGATCGCCCGCTTCGGCCGGCTGATGCTGAACCATGGCGCAGTACGGGAAGTGCTCTCGCAGACGACGCATCGGCTCCGTCTGAGCGACCGCATCGGTGTACACCGCAGACACCCAGTGCTCGGCGTGCGCCTCGACGTTCGCGGTCGAGAGGATCTCGTCGAGCGTTCCCGTGAGGGTCACCAGCGGGCGAGGCACGGGCAGGCCGAGCCATGCCACCGTGGCGAGGCCGTCGGCGTCGAGGTCGACGAGCCACGACCCGCGCGGCTTGCTCTGCTCGCCGAAGCTGTAGTGCAGCGGTGCTCCCGAATAGCGCACCCGCTCGCTGACCTGCTGGCGTCCGTGGATGTGACCGAGCGCCACGTAGTCGGGACCGTCGAACACCGCGAGTGGAACGACGTCGAGACCGCCCTGGCGCACTTCGCGCTCGAGCCCGACGGTGGCGTCGACTCCCGCGGAGAAGCAGTGGGAGATCGCGACGGAGCGGCCGGGGTGGTCCCGCATGCCGCTGCGGACGAGGTCCATCGCGTGAGCGACGGTCTGCGCCTGCGTGCGCAGCTCGACATCCGGCCAGTGCTGGCGGACGACCGCCGGCTCGAGGTACGGGATGCCGAAGAACCGCACCAGCCCGTGCTCGTCTTCCACGGTGATGGGCGTGCCGATCGCGCGCGGGTCGGTGAGCACATGGATGCCGTCGCGCAGCAGCCGCGCCTGGAAACCCAGTCGTGCGGCCGAGTCGTGGTTGCCGCTCGTGACGATCACCCGCGCGCCCGTCTCACTCAGGGCGACGAGCGCGTCGCTGAGCAGGGTGTAGGCCGCGCCGGCCGGGGTCGCGGAGTCGAAGACGTCTCCCGCGATCACGACGACGTCGACAGCATGCTCGCGCACCTGCTCTGTGAGCGCTCCGAGCACCTCGGCCAGTGCGTCCATGGTGGAGTTGCCATGGAACGTGCGGCCGATGTGCCAGTCGGAGGTGTGCAGGATGCGCATACTCACACGGTACGAACCCCCACCGACATTCGTTCTGAGGCGTGCCGCCGACAGCGCGGAACGACCGCCGTTCCGGCGCGGTGGAGAGCGCGGAAGGTCCCCTGACCCACCCTCGTCACGACGGTCGGCACGCGGTGATGCGTGGTGCGCGATGCACGATCACCTGTGCGCCGTGCGGGGCTGCGCGATGCGATGCACGGGCTGCCCTCCGCCCACAGGTGCCGGACTTGCCCCTCCGGCTGGGGATGTGCCCGCCCCGTCGTGACTACCGACTTCCGCTCTACTCCTCCAGGTCGCTGGTCCAGTTCGCCTGCTGGATCCGGTTGTCCAGCTCCCGCAGGTCGCGCGCGGTGTCGTCGGCACGGACCCGCAGTGTCGCGACGGGCAGTGCGGCGAGCTGGCGCAGTTCGGAGCGCATCTGCCGGAAGCCCGGCGACGATGCGCCGGACGCCGCGGCTGCGGCATCCGTGAGAAGGGAGTGCTGCAGCCGTAGCACGTCGCGTGCGGCGAGCGCGTCGGTCATGGTGCCGTCCGCACCGAGGTCGAGCCGGGCGTTCGTGGCGTTGATGCGACGGATCAGGTCGCGCAACCGGTCGAGCGCCTCGTCGGCCTCGACGAGGAGTGCCGAGGCGTCTTCGGCCGGCTCCTCGCCCTCCTGGTATCGCGCGTTGGCGGTGATGCGGGCGCGCAGCTGCTCGATGCGGCGCTGCAGGTCGGCTCTGGCGGTGAGTGCCTCTGCGAGTCTCATGGCTTCATCCTCGCAGGGGGCGGTCGTGTAACACGGCGTCACACGACGGAACGTTCATCGGGAGCGCAGGAGTCCGGCGTGCTCGGGGTGCGCGGAGAACCAGTCGGCGACGTACCAGCACACCGCGTCGACCTTGCGATCGCCGCGCGACTCGATGTCGGCGACGGCCCCCTCGACGACAGTCCCCGCATAGCCGTGGCCCCGGAAAGTGGGGATCGTGAAGGCTCTCGTGAGAGCGATGGTGCGGCCGTCGTCACGGTAGTCGAGCACGCTCACGAGCTTGCCGTCGCGCGTCAGCGTGTACCGAGAGGCGTCCTTCTCATCGGTGAGGATGAAACCGGAGGCGAGTGTCGAGCTGGTCACGCCTCCACGTTACGCCGGCCACCCCTGCCGGGGCTCGTTTTGACATACGCGGACTTCTTCGGACATAATCCCTCCCATGACTACCAACGCAAGCCCTTTGTCCGCCCAGGAGGCGAACGGGACTGCCGGGATGATGATGCCCGGTCGCGTTGGCATGTGTTGCCGAATGTGTCGCTGAACGAACAGCCACTCCGTCTGACCTGACCTTTCGCGATCTGCGAGGTCCGGGTCTCCGAGCATCCACCCTTGCTCGCTCCTCCGGCTCGCCCGGTCATTCATGCAACGCATCAGAGCCCCTTCGGCTCACGTCCTGAGGACTTCATCATCATGTCGAACACCGCACTTCTCGAGCGTCCCTCCACCGCTGCCGCCCCGGCCCCCGCCGCCTCGGCACCGCTCGCCGCCGATCTGCCCGCCGTCCGCTCCCCGCGCGGCTTCGCCCTGTACGTCGGACTCGACGAGATCAAGGCCGCCGAAGCCGGCGTGAGCCTCCCGCTCCTCGTCGACGCCCTGCGCCGTACCCTCGCCGAGCTCGCACCCGGCGCCGAGACCCACGCCACCGTGGCGCTCGCCCCGCACGGATCCGGCGGGCGCGACCTCGACGTCGTGCGCCTCGCGCTGCACGAGCCCGGCGCGATCGCCCGCACCAAGGCGGCCGCCGAAGAGGAGACCACCGACGACGAGGGCGGCGTCGTCGTCGACATCTCCCGCAAGCGCGTCCTCATCGACGGCGAATCCGCCGCCTTCACGTACAAGGAGTTCGAGCTGCTGCAGTACCTCGTGCTCCGCGAGGGACGCACGATCGAGCGCAGCGAGCTCGTGTCCGCCCTGTGGCAGGCGCAGGACGACGAGACCCCCGGCGAGCGGACCATCGACGTGCACGTGCGTCGCCTCCGCGCGAAGCTCGGCCGCTACGAGGACATCGTGCGCACGGTGCGCGGCATCGGCTACCGCTTCGACCGCCACGCGGACGTCGTCATCCGCTACGGCCACGGAACGCCGTCGCCCGACCGCTTCTGATCCCGGTGTCAGGCC
Organism: Microbacterium sp. LS_15; assembly: GCF_041954735.1. Lineage (NCBI taxonomy): Bacteria > Bacillati > Actinomycetota > Actinomycetes > Micrococcales > Microbacteriaceae > Microbacterium > Microbacterium sp. LS_15. The sequence continues at coordinate 17,954 of NZ_JAVAYD010000009.1, forward strand.
CGCCGCGTAGGGTGGGCGCATGACCCTGACGCAGGACGCCGCAGCCGCCGAGGCGGCAGCCGCCCCTCGTCGGGAATCGGTCTACCGGCCGGGACACCACGTCGACGTCCGGCGCACGGTGGGCATGCTGCGTCGCGGCCCGGGCGATCCCACCATGGTGTTCGACGGCGCCGTCATCTGGCGCGCGGTGCGCACCTCGCACGGAGCAGCCACGCTCGCTCTCCGCGCCGTCGGCGACGAGATCAGAGCGAGCGCGTGGGGCGCCGGCGCCGACGAGGCGCTCGAGACCGTGCCCGCCCTGTGCGGCGCAGACGACGACCCCACCGGATTCGACCCCTCCCACCACCCCTTCATCGCGGAGGTCGCTCGGCGGTCTCCTGGCATCCGCCTCGCGAGGACCGGCGAGGTGTTCGACGCCCTGGCCTGCGCCATCCTCGAGCAGAAGGTCACCGGTCTGGAGGCGTTCCGCGCCTGGCGTCTGCTCGTCACGAAGTTCGGCCACCGGGCCCCGGGCCCCGCTCCTCGCCCCCTGTACGCCGCGCCCACGGCATCCGAGTGGCATCGCATCCCGTCGTGGGAGTGGCACCGCGCCGGCGTCCAGCCCCCGCAGTCGAAGACGATCGTGAGATCCGCCGCGCGTGCCGACTCCGTCTCCCGCGCCTTCCTCTCCGCGACGACCGGCGACGACCGCGATCGGGTGCTCACGAGCCTCCCCGGGATCGGGGTGTGGACCTCCGCCGAGACCCGACTCCGCGCGCTGGGCGACCCCGACGCCGTGAGCGTCGGCGACTACCACCTCGCTCACGAGGTCGGCCACGCCCTCACCGGCCACCGCACCGACGACGATGGGATGCTCGAGCTCCTCGCCCCCTGGGCCGGCCACCGACAGCGCGTGATCCGCCTCATCTTCGCGAGCGGCGTCAGCGAACCGCGCCGAGGCCCGCGGCTCACCCCGGCCGACCACCGCCGGCACTGATCCCTGCACGACCCGCGGCGGCTCTAGGCTGAGATCATGTCACGCACCGCACTCCGCGTCTCGGTCACCGTCGGTCTGCTCGTCGCCGGCGTCGTGATCGGTCTCGTCTTCCAGAACGTGTGGCTCGGCATCCTGCTCGCGGCGATCGTCTGGCTGGGCTGGTTCCTCGGCTACGAGTCGCGGCGCGGTCGCAACGCCGGTGTGAACGACGAGGATCACGGCATAGAGCTCTGACCTCCGCCGACCGCACCGGTCAGTAGTACACGGCGAGCGGCCCGGCCGGCCCGTCGACCACCCGCACCGGAGTGTCGAACACCCGGGTGAGAACCTCGTCGGTCATGATCTCGGCCGGGGTGCCGAACTCGACGATCGCCCCGTCCTTCATGGCGCAGATGCGGTCGGCGTAGTGCCCCGCGAAGTTGATGTCGTGCAGCACGATGACGATCGTGCGTCCGAGCTCCTCGGCGGCCCGCCGGAGGTGCTTCATCATCTGCACCGCGTGCTTCATGTCGAGGTTGTTGAGCGGTTCGTCGAGCAGCACGAACTCCGTGTCCTGCGCGAGCACCATGGCGACGTACGCGCGCTGCCGTTGGCCACCCGACAGCTCGTCGATGAAGCGCTGCTCGAGGTCGGTCAGACCGAGGAAGTCGATCGCCTCCGAGATCCTGTCCTCGTCGAGCTGCGTGAGACGTCCACCGGAGTGCGGGTAGCGTCCGAAGCCGACGAGCTGACGCACGGTGAGCCGCGTCACGAAATGATTCTCCTGTCGGAGGATCGAGACGATCTTCGCGATCTGCTTCGAGGGCGTGCGCTGGATGTCGAGCCCGGCGATCTCGACCCGACCGTCGTCGGGGACGAGAAGCCGCCCGATCATGGTCAGCAGCGTCGACTTCCCCGCCCCGTTCGGACCGATCAGCGCGACGATTCCGCCGGAGGGCAGGTCGAGCGTGAGCGGTCCGATCTCGGTGTCGCTGCCGTAGCGGTGGACGAGTTCGCGGATGCTGATCACAGCCACCCCTTTCGGAGGATCACGACGAGGAAGACGAGCCCCCCGATCAGTTCGACGATGATCGTCGCCGCGCTGACCAGAGTGAACACGTGCTTGAGAAGGAAGTAGGCGAGCCCGAGCGCGACGTACCCCAGGAGCCAGGCCATCGGGAGCAGGAGCCGGTGATCGTAGGTGTCGGCGATCGCGTAGGCGAGCGTCGCGACGAGGAACCCGAGGAACGTCATCGGGCCGAACAACGAGGTGCTCATCGCCGACAGGACCGCGACCAGGGTGAGCACGAGCATGACCTGACGCTTGTGGTTCAGACCCAGGTTCGTGCTGATGTCGCGGCCGAGCCCGATGAGGTCGAGGCGCTTCGACAGCATCCAGATCGTCCCTCCGACGGCCGCGCAGACCGGGACGACGAACCAGAGGAAGTCGGTGTTCGCGTTCGTGATGCTGCCGAAGAGCCGCGCCGCGAGCACGTCGAACTCGTTGGGGTCGAGCATCTGCTGCAGGAAGGTCGACAGCGCGCCCATCCCCGTGCCGAGGATGATCCCGATCAGCAGCATCACGTGCAGATTCCCGAAGCGCCCGGACAGCAGCCACGAGTACAGAAGCACCGCGAACACCACCATGAGCGCGGACTGCAGCAGGAAGCGGGTGAACGGATCGAAGCCCGAGACCCCCGCGACGCCGAAGAAGAAGACGATCGCGGTCTGGATGAGGACGTACAGCGACTCGAACCCCATGATCGACGGAGTGATGATGCGGTTGTTCGTGGCGGTCTGGAACGCGACGGTCGCGAAAGCCTGGCAGAAGGTGACGACTGCGACGACGAGCACACCCGAGACGCGCATCCGAGAGATGCGCAGCCACCGCTCACTGAACGGCACGTACGGGTTGTCCCAGCACAGCAGGAGAGCGGTGATGACGACCGCGCCCACGATCAGCGCCGCGAGGGCGAACCGGTACCGCCGGCGGTGCGCGGGGTCGGCGAAGGATTGCGTGGTCCTCGCGGACGGACGGATGCCGAGGTCAGCTGACACGGATCCTCCTCGTGCGCAGGAGCATCGCGATGAAGACGGCGGAGCCGACGACGCCGAGCACGAGCGAGATGGGGACCTCGAACGGCATGATGACCGTCCGTCCGATCAGATCGCAGAGCGTGACGATCCAGATCCCGGTGAGGAACACCCACGGCAGATTCGAGCGGAGATCGTCTCCGCGCACCATCGCCACGAGGTTGGGGACGATGAGGCCGAGGAAGGGCAGGGCGCCGACGACCACCGTCACGACGCCGGTCGTCATGGCGACCAGTCCCACCCCCAGCAGCACGACGCGCTCGTAGTGGAGGCCGACGTTCGTCGCGATGTCGCGGCCGAGCCCGGCGACGGTGAATCGGTCGGCGGCGATCCACACCATGATCGAGACTCCCAGCACGATCCAGAGCGGTTCGTAGCGGCCGACCTCGATGCCGGTGAAGCGCCCCAGGAACCATCCCCCGATCACCTGGAGGAGGTTGAAGCGCAGGGCGAGGAACGTCGAGATCGCGCTCACCACGGCGCCGAACATGATGCCGACGATGGGCACGATCAGCGAGGACTTCAGCGTGACCCGACGCAGGAAGACGAAGAACACCAGTGTGCCGGCGAATGCGAAGACGATCGCCACCGCCATCTTCCCGACGATCCCGGATTCCGGCAGCAGGATGTACGTGACGAGGAGGCCGAGTCCCGCCCACTCCGTCGTGCCCACCGTCGTCGGTTCGACGAAGCGGTTCTGGGTCATGAGCTGCATGACCAGACCGGCCATGGCCATGCTCGCCCCCGCCAGCACGAGCGACGCCGTGCGCGGGATACGCGTGATCCACAGGAACTCGCCGCCGTCGCCGTCGGGGGCCGTGATGTCGGCGACGCCCGTGAAAAGCGAGAGGCCGATGAGCCCGACCGTCAGGACGAGGGCGAGCAGCAGCGGCCACGTGCGCCCCCAGTGGGAGCGTCGCCGCCCCCGCTCGGACGCTCCCGCCACCGCGTCGACGTTCGTGATGCGGCGAGGTGCGGGCTCGGCGGGTGTCGTCGAAGTCAAGGTTTCCCTCCGGACGGGGCGCTGCCACCACGCCTGGGGCACGGTGGCAGCGCGCGGTCGGAATCAGCGCGTCAGGCGGACTCGAACAGCTCGGTGAGCCCGTCGAGGACCGCGATGTACGCGAACACGTCCTCCGTCAGGTAGTAATCGGCCGGCATGCCCGAGATCGCCTCGTTGCGCACGGCGGGAACGTTCGCGAGGGCGGCCGACCCCGTGATGAGCTCCCGCGCCGGAACCACCGTCTGCCCCTCCTCCGACACAGCCGCATCGCGGTCGAGCACGAGCAGGTAGTCGGCGTTCGCCTGCGCGAGGGACTCGAGAGACACGTTGTCGCCGGTGTGGCCGGCGGAACCCTCGGCGTCGAGCGCCGGCGTCATCCCGACCAGATCGAAGAAGATGCTCGCTCCGCGCCCGTCCTTCGGGTTCGAGTAGTTGATCTCGCCGCCGGACGTGACGAGGCCCATGACGGTCCTCTCGGAGTCGTAGGCGGCCTTGGCATCATCGAGCGCGGTGTGGAACCGACCGATGAGCTCCTCCGCCTCGGCCGTGCGGTTGAAGATCTCGCCCATGAGCGTGATGCTGTCGACGACGTACTCGTCGGCCGACTGGTCCTCCGGCCCGGTCATCTCGACGAACGCCGCATCAGGCGCGGCATCCTTCACGCCCTGTGCCCTCTCCTCGCTGCTGAAGCGGTAGCCGTTGATGACAAGGTCGGGATCCGCCGCGACGATCTGCTCGAAATCGGGCTCGGTGTGGAGGCCGATGTTCAGGATGTCCGAGGAGTCCTTGAGGGGGTTCTCTGGACTGAACAGGTCGAGCGGTGCGACCGTGACGGGGAGATCCCAGTCGGCGGCCAGCTGGAAGAAGCGGTTGTCCGTGATCGCGACGCTGTCCGCGCTCTCGATCGTGACCTCGTTGCCGGCCATGTCGGTGACGGTGACGGGATAGTAGTCGTCGGCCGCCGTCGTCTCCGCGGCGTCAGGGGCGTCGGCGGAGGCGGCGCAGCCGCCGAGTGCGAGCACGGCGACGAGCCCGAAGGATGCCGCGGAGAGCGTTCTGGGCATGGACATGGAGAGGCTCCTGTTCTGCTGGGCGTCGCGCACGAGCGGCGCGGAATGGGCGGAGTAAGGCTCGCCTAACTCCTTCGAAGATAGGTTAGCCTTACTTTATGAGCGACACGCAATCCGGCTTCTCGATCGAGCGCCGCGGGCTCGACCTGCGGTTCCGCACCGTCACCCTCTCCTCTCGTGAGTGGCTGGCCCCCGACTACGTGCGTGTCCGAGTGACCGGCAGCGATCTCGCCGGCTTCGCCTCACTCGGTTCCGACGACCACATGCGCCTGTTCTTCCCCGCCGGTCCTGTGGGATCCGTCGAGGAGATGCGCGCCGCGCCGAGTCGCGAATACACGCCGCTCGCATGGGGAGACGACTGGCTCGACATCGAGTTCGCCGTCCACGGCGACACCGGCATAGCCGCCCCCTGGGCCGCGACCGCGCCGCTCGGCTCCTCCATCGGCGTGGGCGGCCCTCGCGGCTCCGCGGTGATCGACGGGCAGCCCGGTTCATGGTTCCTCGTCGGCGACGAGACGGCCATCCCGGCGATCCGTCGCTTCTCCGCGCTCATCCCCGACACGACGCCGGCGCGCATCGTCATCGAGACCGTCTCGGCCGGGCGGGAGATCGACATCGACGCACCGGTCGAGGTCGAGTGGCTCCACCGCGGAGCTGCCGCATCCGGTTCGGCCCTGATCGCCTTCCTCGACGGGCTGACCGAGGCGGATGCCGTCGGCTCCGACCCGTTCGTCTTCGTCGCCGCCGAGCAGTCGGTCGTGAAGCCCGGGCGCGCTCTGCTGGAACGCTGGGGCGTCGACGCCCGGAACGCAGTCGTCAAGGGCTACTGGAAGCACGGCGAAGCCGAGTACCACGCACCCCACTGACACGGACGCGGCGGCCTGACGGACCGGGCGCATCGAGTTCATGCACGACCCGCCGAGGGCGGGCTGACGCGCGCACTTCCTCTGCACCGACAGCCGATCTCGCGGCTTGTCCACGGCTCGTGGAATCTCGGAATCCGTTACGCCGGCCCCGTGTCAGACTCCCCTGATCGGTGCGACGATCGGGGTATGGGGTTCATGAACGATGCGCAGACCTGGACGATGATCGGCGTCGTCAGTGCGTTGCTGTTCGGCATGATCGGCGTCGTGTCGACGCTCTTCGTGAGGATACTCAGAGCCGAGATCGGCGGACTGCGCGGAGAGATGAACGCCCAGCTCAGCGGGCTCCGTGGCGAGATGAACGCCCGTTTCGACGCGGTCGACCGCCGGTTCGAGGTCGTGGACAGCCGGTTCGAGGTGGTCGACAGCCGCATCGACGCCCTGGTCACCCGCATCGACGGCATCGACCGCGATGTGCAGGCCCTCGTGAAGCGCACGTTCGGTCTCGATCGCGAGTGACACCGGTACCGAACACTTGACGCCCGGGCGTGTCGTCCCCTACCGTGGCAAAGCTGCGCCGATCGGCCCAGCACGTCAGCCGAGGAGACGACGGATGACCGCTCTGCGGAATCTTCCCATCGCAGCGGTGTCGTTGTTTCAGCAGAAGCACGATGACCGCTACGAGTCGTACCCTCCGGCGCGCGCCGTGTGACAGCATCCGCTCTCGCAACGCCCCGCACCGTCAGGTCCGGGGCGTTTTCCGTGTGGGAGACCCCTGACCTGTGACTGGACACCTCACAAGGAAAGGAATCATGGAGAGGCTCTCCGCACGGCTGCTGTCGTGGGCGTCTCTGATCGACGAGAAGACGCTCGATCAGGCGCGCACCACGGCTCGCATGCCGTTCATCCACCCGCACCTGGCGCTGATGCCGGACGCTCACCTCGGAAAGGGGGCGACGGTCGGCTCGGTCATCCCGACACTCGGCGCGATCATCCCCGCCGCCGTCGGCGTCGACATCGGATGCGGCATGATCGCCGTCCGCACCGCGTTCACGAGAAGCGACCTCGACGGTCGCGACCTCGCCGAGCTGCGGGAGCAGATCGAACGCGCCATCCCGCTGTCCGCCGGTCGCTACAACCGCAAGATCGTCGCGACCGCCGAGCCCCGGGTCGCCGAGCTCGAGCAGCTCGCCGAGAAGAACGGGTTCGACCCTGCGACGTACGCCGGGAACTGGCGCCTGCAGCTCGGCACGCTCGGATCCGGCAACCACTTCATCGAGGTCTCGGTGGACGAACTCGACCGCGTGTGGCTGTTCCTGCACTCGGGATCGCGGGGAGTGGGCAACCGGATCGCTGGCCACCACATCGGCGTCGCGCAGCGGCTCGCGGGACAGTGGTGGATCGATCTCCCCGACCCCGACCTGGCCTACCTCGTCGAGGGCACGCCCGAGTTCACCCGGTACATCAGGGAACTGCGGTGGGCTCAGCGCTTCGCCCTGCTGAACCGGGAGGAGATGATGGACCGCGTGATCCGCCAGGTCTCGGAGTTCCTCGGCTCGCCGGTGCAGGAGCAGGAGAGGATCAACTGCCACCACAATTTCACCGAGTCGGAGAAGCACTTCGGCAAGCAGGTCTGGGTGTCCCGGAAGGGAGCGATCCAGGCCGACCTCGGTCGGCCCGGCCTCATCCCCGGATCGATGGGAACCGCGTCGTATGTCGTCGAGGGCCTCGGGGATCCGCAGTCGTTGAACTCCTCGCCGCACGGCGCAGGCCGCGAGTACTCACGGTCAGCGGCGCGGCGCACCTTCTCCCACGAGCAGCTGCGCGAGGCGATGACGGGCATCGAGTTCCGCGACACCGACGCGTTCGTCGACGAGATCCCGCAGGCCTATAAGCCGATCGACCGGGTGATGGCGGATGCGGCGAGCCTGGTCTCGATCCGGCACACGCTGCGGCAGCTCGTGAATGTGAAGGGCGACTGAACGGAGGGGTGGACGACGCGCGACGTCGTCCACCCCTTCAGAGCACGGGCGCGGCGGTAGCCTCGGCATCCGTCCTGTCGGTGAAAGCGGTCTTCGGCAGGAAAGCGAGCAGTACGGCGGCCGCGAGGGCGGTCACGCCGCACACGACCCACACCGTCACGTAACCGGCGAACGATCCGGCTGTGCCCTCGACCGCGCCGGTGGCGCCGCCCAGGAGGGCGATTCCGAACACGCACGACGCGATCGCGCCGCCGACGGTCTTGACAGAGTTTGTGAGCCCCGTGGCGACGCCGGTCTGCGTCGCGGGAGCGGCCGACGCCGCCGCAGCGGGCAGCGCCGCCACCAGCGCTCCCGACCCGAGACCGACGACGATCATGTTCGCGACCACCTGCATGTACGCGGCGTGGAACGGCAGGAACAGGAGGAATCCGACGCCGACGAGCACCGAGGCGCCCATGAGCGTGATGCGCGGGGTGAGCGCACGGGCGATCACCGGGAACAGAAGGGCGCCGACGATCATGCCGATCAGGTAGATGCCGATGATCAGAGAGGTGGCGAATCCCGTGGTTCCGAGGCCGTACCCGTACATGTCCGGATCGGTCCGCGCGAACGTCGACAGAGGTGCCTGGGCACCCAGCACGCTGACGCCGAAGAGTCCTGCGGTGAGGAAGACCGGCCCGAGAGCCGGCGAGCGGAACATGCGCACGTCGATCAGCGGATCGTCGTTGCGGAGCTCCCACAGCACGAACGGGATCACGAGCAGGATACCGAGCAGCACCACGCCCCACGACAGCGGGTTGACGAGGCCGCCCTCCAGCCGCAGCAGGCTGAGTCCCCCCGTGAAGCAGATGAGTGCCAGCGAGATGAGGACCACGCCGACGGTGTCGAAGACGCCGCCGGCCGGTTCCGGCGACTCGGTCACCCCGAACAGGATGACGAAGAAGCACACCACGATGAGCAGCGCGGGAATGAGCAGCACGACGGTGAGCGGGAGCAGGTCGATGAGCGCGCCACCGGCGAGCGCTCCGATGATGGCCCCCGCCTCGAGCGCGGCGACCAGGAGTCCTGCTGCCTTTGCGGTGATCGAGGCGCGGCCCTCCAGACGACGGGCACGCGACCAGATCAGAGCGATCTCGAGCGGCAGCCACACGACGTAGAAGCCCATCAGCGTCCACCCGATGAGGAACACGGCGAACGAATCGGTGAAGGGCAGCACCATCGCGGCGGCAGCGGTCAGCGCGGTCGAGATCAGCAGCATCCGCTTGTGGCCGACCATGTCGCCGAGCTTCGCGAACGCCGGCACGACGAGCGCCGACAGCATCAGCTGCGTGCCCTCGAGCCAGTTGACGTCGGCGTCATGGATGCCGAGGTGCCGCGCGATGTCGCTGAGCATCGGGGTGTAGTACCCCTGCAGCACACCGCTGGTGAACTCGACGAAGGCGAGGAAGCCGACGACGGCGGCCAGAGTGCCCAGGGTGCGGGTGCGCGTCATCGCGACTCCTCGGTGACAAGGCGGGTCCGGTCGCGGGAGCGTCCGGGGACGGGTGAGATCACCCTAGCCGTTCGAGCAACGCTCGATGGAAGCGCTCGCCGCGCTCGAGAGCCGCGATCTCGACGTGCTCGTCGACCCCGTGGATCGAGGCCCGCTGCGTGTTCGACATCTCCAGCGGCGCGAAACGATAGACGGCCGGGGCGAAGCGGTGGAAGTGCCGGGAGTCGGTCGCCGCCATCATCACGTATGGCACGGCGGGGATGCCGGGGTGGGACACGGCGAGCGCGTCGGCGAGCAGAGCGAACTGCGCGTTGTCGACCGCCGACTCGGGCGAGGGCTCGCTGGCGTCGACCACCGTGACCGTGACGAGCGGATCGCGGATGCGGCGGCGCACCCTCAGCACGGTCTGCTGCGTCGTCTCCCCCAGCGCGATACGGAGGTTCACGGTCGCCGACGCCTGCGAGGGCAGGACGTTCGCGGCCGTGCCGCCGGACTGCATGGTCGGCGCCACAGTGGTGCGCACGAGAGCCGCGGCTTCTCCTCCGAGCGCCGCGAACACCCGCCCCGTCAGCCAGGGCGCACAGCCCAGCAGCCGCAGCAGGTGCCGGGCGGCGCCCGGCGTTTCGGCGGCGAACCGGGTCAGCATCCGCACGATCGCCGTCGAGACCCGCGGCCGGAAGGTCGTCGGCCCGAGGCGGTCCACCGCTCGCGCGACACGGCGCACGGCCGTCAGTGCCGGCGGCGCCGAAGCGTGGCCGCCGTCGCCGCGGGCAGAGAGCCTGAGCGTCATGACCCCCTTCTCGCCGACACCGATCATCGCGGCGCGACCGGGCACGAAGGGCAGCGGGGCGTCGACGACCGCACCTCCCTCGTCGATGACGAGCCACGGGACGATGCCGCGGTCGCGGAGGACGCGGGCGACCTCCTCCGCCGCGCGACCGAAGGTCTCCTCGTTGCCGCCGAACGAGAGGTAGACGTCTCGAGCAGGGGTGAACCCGTCGGCGAGGAGGTTCTCGACGGCTTCGAGCACGACGATGAGGGGGCCCTTGTCGTCGAGTGCGCCGCGCCCGTAGACGACGCCGTCGGCGACGACACCGGCGAAGGGCGGGTGGGTCCAGGCGTCGCTCTCGTCGACCGGCACCACGTCGTAGTGCGCCATGAGCACGACGGGGTCCTCCGGGCGCCCCGCGCGTCCCCGCCAGTGGAGGAGCAGCCCGGGGTCGGTGTGACGCTCGACGGTGAGAGCCTCGTGCGTCAACGGGTAGAGCTCGCGGAGGAGGGCGACGAAGTCCTCGAAGGGCTGCATCCCGCGCGCATCGAGCTCGGCCGACACCGTCGGAAGCTGGATCATCCGCGAGAGGCGGTCGGCGATTCCGGGGCGGGGATCTGTCACGAGGGCCATGGTATCGGCGGAGGCTCGTTCCGGAACGCGAGAGAATCGAGGAGTGAGCCTGTTCGCCTTCGCCCCGTCCCGCGGCCCGCGATGGCCCCTCGCCACACAGGCCGCACTGGGAATCGCCGCACCGATAGCCATCATGACGCTGCTCGGTCAGCCGTCACTCGGCTACATCGCGGCATCCGGAGCGTTCACGGTGCTGTTCGCCGGCTCGGCGCCGACGATCGACCGGGCACGCGTGCTTCCGTTCGTCGCCATCGGCCTCATCGCCAGCGCAGCGCTCGGCGTCGCCGCGTCGGGCAGCCCCTGGCTGGTGAGCATCGGTGTCGTGGTCGTCGCGATCGCCAGCGCCGCGCTGTCGTTCGGTTTCCGCCTGGGGCCGCCGGGTCCTCTGTTCTTCGTGCTCGTGTTCGGGCTCTCCGCCCACGTCGCCGCCAGTTCCCCCGTGGCGCCGCTCGTCTACCTGGCCGCCCTCGCCGGTGGGTGCGCCTTCTCGTACACGGTGGCGATGGCACCGCTGCTGCTCCCCCGCGCGCGGTCTGAGAGTGCGCGTCCGCTGCGCGAGCTGCTCCCCGGGCCGTCGCTCGACGCCGACTCGCGCCTGCTGCTTCTCCGCGTCGCCATCGTGGCGGTGCTCGGCGTGCTGCTCGGTCTCGTCGTCGACCCGGCCCGCACCTACTGGATCGTCGGGTCGGCCGTCGCGGTGATCGGCATCGCCGCAGCCCGCCGGGCGGCCGTGCAGCGGGGTCTGCATCGGATGCTGGGCACGCTCGTCGGCGCTGGCCTGTATGCGCTGCTCGCCCTCCTGCACCCGAGCGGGCTGTGGCTGGCGCTGCTGCTCGGCGCTCTGCAGTTCGCGATCGAACTCGTCGTCGTACGTCACTACGCGCTCGCGCTCGTCTTCATCACCCCGCTCGTGCTGCTCCTCACCGGGGCCGCCACCGGCGACATCGGCTCGATGGGCGTGGCCGGCGAGCGCATCGTCGACACCGTGGTCGGGGCGGCTCTCGGCGCCGCATCCGGTTTCCTGCATCCGCGCGCGACCGCGCAGGCGTGACTGCATCGGGAACAGCCGCGGGCGGCACCCTGTTCTCCCCCGTGTGAGAGGACGACGAGCATGGAGCTGACCCTGGTGACGTCCGCATTCTGCGGCGCCTGCGCGCGTACCCGCACGGTGCTCGCGGAAGCGACCCGTTATCTTCCGGACGCGACGGTGACCGAGATCGACGTGGCCCTCGACCCCGACGCCGCGGAAGCGCTCGACATCCGCTTCACGCCCACCGTCATCATCCGCGATGCCGAGGGAACGCAGGTGTTCCGCGCGGAGGGCGTGCCCACCGTGCCGCAGGTGCTCACCGCGGCGGTCAAGGCTCTGCCCTAGCGACAGCTCTTGCGCACGTGGCCGCCCGGTGCAGGACCCGGACCAGGCGGACCTCGTGATGCACGCCCAGCTCACGACCGATGACGGCCTCGTGCTCATGGCGGCGGACACGCCGAACGGGATGACGTACGAGGCTCCAGCCGGCATCTCGGTCTCGCTCAGCGGCAACACCCAGGCGCGCACGCAAGAGGTGTGGGACGCGCTGGCCGCGGGGGCGACGGTCACGATGCCGCTCGACATTCCGCCATGGGGAGGGACGTTCGGGATGCTCGTCGACCGCTTCGGCATCGCGTGGATGCTGCACGGCGCCCCCGAATGACGGGACCGCTGCGAGGCAGCCTGGCTCAGTGCAGCGCGTTCTCCGCGATGAAGGCGCGCAGGGCCTGCTCGTCGTCGGCCATCTCGGTCACGTGCTGCGGGGCGTCGAGCATCTCGCGGAGCTCGTCCGAGTAGTCGAGCTCGATGCCGATCGCCTCGCGGATCGTGTCGGCGAACTTCTGCGGCTTCGCCGTCTCGAGCACCAGCATGGGGACACCCGACTCGACGTACTCGCGGGCCACCTTCACACCATCGGCCGTGTGCGGGTCGATCACGTCGTCCGATGTCTCGTAGACCGAGCGGATCGTCGCGAGCCGATCGTCGTGCGTCGAGGTGCCGCTGACGATGCCGTACTCGTCGACGAAGCGCGCGAGATCGGCGGTGAAGTCGAAGTGGCCCTGCGTGTCGAGGTCGTTCCACGCGCTCACCACGCGGGCGGCATCGCGGCCGACGAGCTCGAAGATGAACCGCTCGAGGTTCGAGGCCTTCGAGATGTCCATCGACGGGCTCGAGGTCGCCAGGGTCTGCGCGGCGCTCCGCGGACGGTACACGCCCGTGCGGAAGAACTCGTCGAGCACGTTGTTCTCGTTCGCTGCCAGCACGAGGCGCCGGATCGGGAGCCCCATCTCCTTCGCGAAGAACCCGGAGAGGATGTTGCCGAAGTTGCCGGACGGAACCGTGAACGACACCTCGGTCCAGCCCCCGGCATCGGTCGCTCGCAACCACGCCCAGAAGTAGTAGACGACCTGCGCGGTGATGCGGGCGAGGTTGATCGAGTTCACCGCGCCCAGGTGCTGCGTCCGCTTGAAGTCGAGGTCGCCGGCGAGCGCCTTGACGAGGTTCTGGCAGTCGTCGAAGACGCCGTCGATCGCGATGTTGTGGATGTTGTCGTCGTCGAGGGAGAACATCTGCGCACGCTGGAACGTGCTCATGCGCCCCTGCGGCGACAGCATGAAGACCGAAATGCGGTCCTTGCCGCGCAGCGCGTGCTCGGCAGCCGATCCGGTGTCGCCCGAGGTCGCACCGAGCACGTTCAGCACGGCGCCCTTGCGCTCCAGCGCGTACTCGACGACCTGGCCGAGGAACTGCATAGCGAGGTCCTTGAACGCCAGCGTCGGGCCCTCGGAGAGTCCGACCAGCGTGAGGCCACCGTCGATCTCGCGGAGCGGCACGACCTCCTCGGGGAACGGCGCGTAGGCGGCCGCCGTCATTCGGGCGAGATCCTCGCGCGGGATGTCGGTGGCGAACAGTCCGAGCACCTCGGTCGCCAGCTGCGGGTAGGTGAGGGCGCGCCAGCGCTCCAGCGTCTCCCCGTCGACCGTCGGCATCACCTCGGGCACGGCGAGACCGCCGTCGGGTGCGAGGCCTTCGAGCAGCGTCTCGCAGTACGGCAGCGGCTGCATGCCGCCTCGGGTGGAGATGTACTGCACGGGAGCTCCTCGGTTCGGGATCGGCACGGGATCTCCATTGTCGCAGGTGAGCCGTCGGTGGTGTCACGATCGACGCCCTCCGCCGAGCGCGCGCCACAGTCCGGCCCACTCCTCGGCGCCGAGATCGCGCGGCAGACGCCGACCCGATGCACCCGCGTCGCGCAGGGCCGCTCGTGCGCGCGCAGCGCCGACCTGCGTCGCCGCGGACACCATCGCGGGCAGGCTCGCGCCCCGCGCGGTGAAGACGGCGCGCACGAAGGCGTCGTATGCTCGGCGGTCGCCCACCGGTACGAGCGGTTCGTCGCGACGGGCGATCGTGAGCAGCCCTCCGTCGACACTCGGCTGGGGCGCGAAGGCCCACGCCGGGATGCGACCCTCCAGCGCGACCGTGAACCACGGCGCGACCTGGGCGGTCATCATCGAACTGCCGCCGACGCCGGCGCGCTTGCGCGCGACCTCCCACTGGGTGAGCAGCACGGCATGCGTCCAGCGCCGTGACGACAGCACCCGACGCAGGATCGGGGTCGTCAGGTGGAACGGGATGTTCCCGACCACCACGTCGGCGTCGAGCGGATACTGCAGCGCATCTCCTGTGCGGACGGAGACGCGCGGCAGAGCGGCGTCGAGTCGGCGCGCTCTGTGCTCGTCGAGTTCGAGAGCCGTGAGGGGTCGGCACAGGCGCGCCAGCGGTCTGGTGAGGGCCCCGTCACCGGCTCCGAGTTCGAGAATCGACCCGGAGGTCGCTCCGACGAGGGCGACGATGCGGCGGATAGTGGGCGTGTGGGTGAGGAAGTTCTGGCCGAGCTCGTGGCGGCCGCCATGGTGTGAACGAGGCATGAGTGCGCTCCGGAAGAGTGATCGGAGCACCTCTGGAGGGTGGACGCGAAGCGTCGGGAGACAGCCCGTCCCGAGGTGCGTTGACATCTCTAGGGACGGCGCGCTGATGCGTGCGGATGCGAGCGCGCCGTCAGGCGCGGCGGTCGCGGAACACGGCGATGCGCCCCATCACGGGCGCGCTGTCTATCATGCGTGCCATCGTACCCGACGGACCGCGACGGGCGTCGCGCGGCGATCGCCGACGAACTCCTTGACGGCGTGCGACCGACGCGGCTAGGTTGGACAACACCATTCTGACAGCGTTGTCATACCCCGGTGGATCCTCATCGGGCAGCGGAGTCGGAACACGCAGAGTTCCCGAGACTCTCTTCCCGAGGAGACCCCATGGCCCGTCCCGGCCGCACCCGCCGCCCGCGTCCGTTCTGGCACCGCGCCCTCGCCGTCGCCCTCGGCACGGTGCTCGCCGCACCGCTCGGCCTCGTCGCCGCAGCACCCGCAGCCGCCGCTCCCCCGGCCTCGACGCGTGCCGCGGCCTTCGGCGCCCCCGACGACATCGCCGCCGACTACTACGCGGCGCTGCTGCGGCACACCCGGTGGGTCAACTCCGTGTGGGACCCCGCGATCGGCGCCTACCAGTTCAAGGACTTCAACTTCGCGGTGGTGCTCGGCAACGCCGTGATCCTGACCCACGGGGACTACGACGCGTCCGTGGCGGGCATCGCGAAGGACGATCTGCGCCAGCGCACCGTCGACACCATCCGCTACTACGCCGCCAAGAACCGCTTCGTCGATCCGAACGGGACCTGGGGCAAGCGTCTGTTCTGGGATTCGACGTTCCAGTCGTACTTCCTCGACGCCGGACGCGTGCTCTGGGACCAGCTCGACGCGCAGACCCAGCGGAACCTCGAGACGATCGCCGTCGGCCAGTCGTCGTACACCGCCGACCTCGACTACGAGAACGATCCGCTGTCCGGATCGTGGACGGCCGATTGGCCCACCGGCAAGTTCGAGGGCGACACCGCGCAGGAGGAAGCGGGCGTCTACACGCAGGCGCTCGCCCCGGGACTCGCCTGGGCACCCGACCACGCCGACGCCGCCCGCTGGAGCGAGCAGCTCGGCGACTGGGCGCGCAACGCCGCAGGACAGCCGACCGCCGACCTCAACAACCCGGCCGTCGTCGCCGGGAAGCCCGTGTCGACCAACACCCTGCACACGATCTGGGACACCTACCTCGTCGAGAACCACGGCTCGTTCGGCCCGCACTACCAGTCCGACATCTGGCGCTCCGGCGGCCGCAACGCCATCCAGTTCGTGCTCAACGACCGGCCGGTGCCCGAGTACCTCATGCACCAGCCCAACTCGGCCGAGCTCTGGACCGCCATCAAGATGGTCATGTCGAACCAGGGCGAGCCCTTCATGCCCATGGTCAACGACCGCGAGTACCTCTACGGGCGCGACGTGATCCCCATGGCCTTCCTCGGGCAGGTGCTCCGCGATCCGGACGCCGTCCGTGCCGAGGCGAACATGGCGGCCTCGCTCGAGGCGTATCAGGCCTACGCGCCGGTCGACCGACTCGCCAAGTTCTCGGGCGAGCCCAAGTACGAGCCCGAAGCGCGCGCCGAGATCGCCATCTCCTACCTCCTGCACGTCGCCGCCGCCGAATCCGACGAGGGCGTGGTGCAGCCCACCCCGCAGGACGAGTTCTTCGCGCGCCTCTCCGGCGTGCGGGACTTCGGTCAGGGCCCCGGTCTGACGGTGCAGCAGACGGCCCGATCGTGGGCTGCGGCGGCGAGTCGCAAGGGCTTCGTGAAGTTCCCGTGGGTGCCCGGTCACGACTCCTGGCTGTTCGCGCTGTCCGGCGCGACACCGTACCTGTATCCGAACTCGTCGGCGACCGTCGACGAGCGCAGCACCTCGACCTACACCGCGCCGCGGGACGGCTTCGAGGGCACGGCATCCGTCTTCCGCATCGGCAGCGAGTACGCCGGGCAGGCGACGCTGCCGACCGGCGCCGCCGTGTACGCCTCGACAGGCGCCGGATGGCAGGACGGCACGGTCTCGGTGCGGAATCTCGACCTCGGCGGCTACAACGATCTGGACGGCACCCGCACGTACTACACGGCAGACGGCGAGGCGACCGACACCCTCCCGGTCGTGACGCCACCCGACCCCGCCGACGTCAACGCCGCCCGCGTGGACGACCTGGACTTCGACCCCGTGGCGGCACGCTACGTGCGCATCCAGGGCCAGCAGGGCAACGCGCGGTACGGCTACTCGCTGTATTCGCTGCACGCCTACGGGACGGGTGCCGAAGCCACGACCGACCTCGCGGCGGGGCGCGCAGCCACTGCCTCGAGCGAGGATCCGACCCGACCCGCGTCATCGGTCACCGACGCCAGCCCGACCACCCGCTGGGCGGTCTCGACCGCTGAGAGGACCAGGGCCGACTCGTGGATCCAGGTCGACCTCGGGTCGGAGCGCACCGTCGGATCCGTGCGTCTCGCGTGGGAGGCCAGCGCCGGCGAGCGCTACCTCGTGCAGACCTCGTCGGACGGGCAGACGTGGACGACACGGACCGCCTACACGGGCTCGGTCGACGCGAACGTCGCTCGCCTCGACACCGTCGACCTGACTCTGCCCGACGGCGCCGCCCCGGCCCCCGTCGAGACCCGGTTCATCCGCATGCAGGGCGTGCAGGGCGACCCCGCCTACGGGTACTCGCTGTACTCGCTCCGCGCGCTGACCGCGGCCGGCGTCGACGCCGCCGCAGGACGACCGGCGACGGCATCCAGCGCCGATACCGGCCGCGCGCCCTCCAGCGTCACCGACAGCGATCCCGCATCGCGCTGGGCGGTGTCGCGCGCCGACCGCACGCGCGCCGACTCCTGGATCCAGGTCGACCTCGGCGCGCCGACCGCCATCAGCCAGGTGCAGCTCGGGTGGGAGTCCTCCGCCGGGCGCGAATATCGTATCCAGGTGTCCGACGACGGCACCACGTGGCGGGATGCCGCGAGCTTCCGATACACGGGAGACCAGGTGACGTCGACCGACGGATCGTGGATCAACGTCGAAGGCGAGGCGGGGTACGTCGTGCGCGGTGGCCAGGCGCCAATCACGGTCTCGACCGAGACCGCCGGGATGAACGTCGTGCGCCTCGGCGGCGGCGAGCAGCCGTTCCTCGTGGAGATGGTCGCGGGCGACGCCGCCGCCACCGTGGCCCAGCAGTCGACGCCGCAGCCCACCGCGGACGGGCTCCTGGTGAGCTCCGTCGACGGATACCTCGTCGCGTTCAACCTGTCGGGCGCTCCGGTGACGTCGACCGTGACCGTCCCGTACACCGGCGACACGGTCTCGCTCTTCGGCGGCGATCAGGTGCTCGGCGCTGACTCCTCGCAGCTCACCGTGACCGTGGGCGCGGGAGCGGCCATGGTGCTCGCGCCGCGCGCGACGGTCGCGACGGATGCCGCCCGCGCGGCGAACACATCGGTGTCGGTCGTCGACGCCCGCACGGTGCTCCTCGGGACAGGCGCCGACCTCCGCGCGGCCGCCGACTCGCCGGCGCTCGACGTCACAAACGTCGAGACCGGTCGGACGGTGACGCTGTCGGGCGCGCCCGCCGTCGCCGGCGCCGCGACCTTCCCCGGCGCGACGCCGTTCCCCGTGCCCGATCTCGCCCTGAGCACGCTCACGTTCCCGGCATCCGTGCTCCCGGACGGCATGACCTCGCCGCAGAACGCCGTCGACGGCGACCCGGCGACGGTCTGGACGCCCGGCGAGGACGGACGCATGGTGACGGATCTCGGGAGCAGCAGGGAGATCGGATCGGTCACCACCCTGTGGGCCGCGGCCGGCGCGCCCGCCGCGACGGTCTCGATCAGTGACGACGGCCGCACGTTCCGCGACGTCGGGTCGATCGCCGCGGGCGAGACCCACGGCATCGTGCCCGTCGGCACCGCGGCGCGCTACGTCGCCCTCACCACCGCCTGGACGAGCGGCGACCCCGGCCTGCAGGCGCTCCGCGTACTCGCCCCCGGTGTGACCGACGACTCCGCCCCCGGAGCGATCGGCGGCGGACCCGGTGCCCTCACCGTGGGCCGCGAGGCGTCGGGAGCGGTGACCGCAGCGGGGTCGCCCACGCCGACCTACGCGGTCACCGTCGGATCGCTGCCGGCGGGGCTCGCCTTCGACCAGGCGACCGGGACGTTCGGCGGCACGCCGACAGCCGCCGGGCGCTACTCCTTCACGATCACGGCCGACAACGGCATCGGCGCACCCGCCGTGCAGGAGTTCACCGGCGAGGTCGCTGCGGCACCGACCGACGGCGGGCCGGGCACGCCGGGCGGGGGCACGGGGGACCCGGGCACCCCGGGAGGCGGCGCGGGCTCCGGCGGCGGCGATGCGTCGACCCCGACGGACGGCGCGCTCGCCGTCACGGGCCTCGTGCTCGGATGGTCGCTCGTGGTCGCGGTCCTGCTGTCGGCGATCGGCGGCATCCTGATGCTGCGGCGGCGGCGCCTCGCACTCGGCGAGGAGGACTGACGGCGCGCGGCATCGCCGGGCGCGCACGCAGACCGCGTGGGGCTCTCCGCCCCACGCGGTATAGCGCGTGTGTCGCTCCAAGGCAATGGGATATTCCTTCTCGTCCCGAACTCGTAGCGTGAGGCTCACCAACTACAGAACCGGGAGCACTCATGTCTGCGAACACCCCCACCGCACATGACCAACGCACGCAGACGCGGGATGTCCCCCCGCAGCCGGCCCCCGCTCCCGAGCCCCTGTACGAGCGCGTCGACATCGACCGCTACGTTGTGTTGCATGAGGGTCCCGTCGGATACATCGAGCACGTCGCCCCGGTCTTCGTCTGCTACGTCGGAGTGCCGTACCCCCGCGCGGAGGAGGTGGCGCAGGTGCACGATTTCCACGAAGCGGTGAAGACGGTCCTGCACCGCGCAGCGTCTGTTCGGCGCGCTCTGTGAGCCTCGAGGTCTGGCCCGGGTCGCCGTATCCCCTCGGGGCGACGTTCGACGGTCAGGGCACGAACTTCGCGCTGTTCAGCGAAGGGGCCGAGAAGGTCGAGCTGTGCCTGTTCGACGAAGACGGCACCGAGCACCGCGTGGAGCTCGAAGAGGTCGACGCCTTCGTGTGGCACGGCTACCTGCCGTCCATCCAGCCCGGTCGTCTCTACGGCTACCGCGTGCACGGACCGTTCGACCCCGCGCAGGGGCAGCGCTTCAACCCGAACAAGCTCCTGCTCGACCCGTACGCGAAGGCGGTCTCCGGCCGCCTCGACTGGGGCCAGCCGCTGTTCGGATACGACTTCGGCGAGCCCGACTCCCGCAACGACGAGGACTCGGCGGCGGCGATGGTGAAGGGCGTGGTCGTGAACCCGTTCTTCGAGTGGGCCGGGGATCGTCTGCCGAAGACCCCCTACGCCCAGACGGTCATCTACGAAGCCCACGTGAAGGGCCTGACGATCCAGCATCCGGAGGTGCCCGAGGATCTCCGCGGCACCTACGCCGGCATCGCGCACCCCGCCGTCATCGAGCACCTGGTGCACCTCGGCATCACCGCCATCGAGCTCATGCCCGTGCACCAGTTCGTGCACGACTCGATCCTCGAGGAGAAGGGCCTGTCGAACTATTGGGGGTACAACACCCTCGGCTTCTTCGCGCCGCACAACGACTACGCGTCGAGCGGTCAGCACGGCGAGCAGGTGCAGGAGTTCAAGGCCATGGTGCGCGCGCTGCACGCGGCGGGCATCGAGGTGATCCTCGACGTGGTCTACAACCACACCGCCGAGGGCAACCACCTGGGTCCGATGCTGTCGATGAAGGGCATCGACAACGAGGCGTACTACCGCCTCGAAGAGGACCGCCGCTACTACACCGACTACACCGGCACGGGGAACAGCCTCAACGCCGGAAACCCGCACGCGCTGCAGCTCATCATGGACTCGCTGCGCTACTGGGTGACCGAGATGCACGTCGACGGCTTCCGCTTCGACCTCGCATCGACCCTGGCCCGGGAGTTCTACGACGTCGACCGCCTCGCGGCGTTCTTCGAGCTGGTGCAGCAGGATCCGGTGGTCTCGCAGGTCAAGCTCATCGCCGAACCGTGGGACGTCGGTCCCGGTGGATACCAGGTCGGCAACTTCCCCCCGCAGTGGACGGAGTGGAACGGCAAGTACCGCGACACCGTGCGCGATTTCTGGCGCGGAGAGCCGCAGGCGCTCGGCGAGTTCGCCTCGCGCCTGACGGGGTCCGCCGACCTCTATGAACACTCGGGCCGCCGCCCCGTGGCGTCGATCAACTTCGTGACCGCCCACGACGGCTTCACTCTGCGCGACCTCGTGTCGTATGACGAGAAGCACAACGAGGCCAACGGCGAAGACAACAACGACGGCGAATCGCACAACCGGTCGTCCAACAACGGCGTCGAGGGTCCGACCGACGACGAGGGCATCAACCGTCTCCGCGCCCGACAGCAGCGGAACTTCCTCGCGACTCTGCTGCTGTCGCAGGGCGTGCCGATGATCGCGCACGGCGACGAGCTCGGCCGCACCCAGCACGGCAACAACAACGGCTACGCGCAGGACAACGAGATCACCTGGGTGGACTGGGAAGCGGCCGACCACCCGCTCATCGAGTTCACCGCCGCGCTCGCCCGGTTGCGTCGCAACCACCCGACGTTCCGTCGCAGCCGCTTCTTCGACGGGCGCCCCGTGCGCTCGGAGGACGGCGAGCGCACGCCCGACGTCATCTGGCTGCGACCGGACGGCCGCCGCATGGAGCCGGAGGACTGGGACAACGGCTTCGGCCTCGCGGTCGGCGTGTTCTTGAACGGCCACGGCATCCGCGAGAAGGACCGCCGGGGCCAGCCGGTGTCGGATCAGAACTTCCTCGTCTACTTCCACAGCGGGACGGATGCCGTCGACGCGGTGCTCCCCGACGAGCGTCTGGGCAGCGGCTGGGACGTGGTCGTCGACACCTTCGGCGAGCGCGCAGGCGAGACCGGGCTCGCTCCCGGCTCGGCGGTCACGCTCGAGGCGACCTCGCTGCTCGTGCTGCGCGAGGCCGCGGAGGAGGAGCCGCCGACCGACGACTCCGTCGAAGCGTCGCTGCGCATGCAGACCGAGCGCGCCGAGGCTCCGGCACCGGCGCCGACCCCGGAGCTCCCTCGATGACGCGGCGTCCGCTGTCGACGTATCGCCTGCAGATCCGCGCCGGGTTCACGCTCGACGACGCCGCGGCGACGACGGAGTACCTATCGGCGCTCGGTGCGTCGTGGGCGTACCTCTCGCCTCTGCTGGCTGCGACCCCGGGCTCGGACCACGGCTACGACGTCGTCGACCACTCGCGCGTCGACGAGTCGCGCGGCGGGCGGGAGGGCCTCGACCGGTTCGCCGCCGCGGCGCGCGCAGCGGGCCTCGGCATCCTCGTCGACATCGTGCCGAACCACGTCGGCGTCGGCAGTCCCCGCGAGAACCCGTGGTGGTGGGACGTGCTGCGTCTCGGCCGCGCATCGCGGCACGCCGTCGCGTTCGACGTCGACCGGCGCCTGGGCGACGGTCGCATCCGTCTGCCGATCCTCGGCTCGTCTCTCGACGACGTGCTCGCGGCGGGCGACATCGTCGTCGACACGACCCGGGCGGACGACGCGCCGGACGGCACCCTGCACTACTTCGAGCACGTGCTGCCCCTCGCCCCCGGCACAGGCGATCTCGCCGACGACCTGCCTGCGCTGCTCGACGCGCAGAACTACGAGCTGCGGTTCTGGGAGGACCAGAACGCCGAGCTGAACTACCGCCGGTTCTTCGCGGTGCCCGAACTGGCCGGCATCCGCGTCGAGCTCCCCGACGTGTTCGAGGAATCGCACCGCGAGATCGTGCGCTGGATCACCGACGGTCTCGCCGACGGTCTGCGGGTCGACCACCCCGACGGGCTCGTCGATCCGGCCGGCTACCTCGAGAGCCTCGCGGATGCCACGGGCGCGGCTTACACGCTCGTCGAGAAGATCTTGGAACCGGGTGAGGAGCTGCCGTCGTGGTGGCGCACCGACGGGACCACGGGGTACGACGCGCTGGCCGAGATCGACCGCGTCCTCGTCGACGGCGACGGCGTCGCACAGCTCGACGTGCTCGACGCCCGCCTGCGCGAGGAGTCGGGTCTGCCCGTGCTGGAGGACTGGCACGACCTCACCGTGTCGACGAAGCGCATGGTCGCCGAGACCATCCTGCAGTCCGAGGTGCACCGGCTCGTGCGGTCGCTGCCGCACGGCGTCGTCGCAGCGAAGTACGCCCTCGCCGAGATCATCGCCGGATTCCCGGTCTACCGGTCGTACCTCCCCGCGGGACGCGAGCACCTGCAGGACGCCATCGACGCGGCGGTCGCCCGCAGACCCGATCTCGCGGAGGCGATCGGCGAACTGACGCCGTTGCTCTTCGACACGGCGCTCGAGGTGTCGGAGCGCTTCCCCCAGGTGAGCGGCGCGGTCATGGCGAAGGGCGTCGAGGACACCGCGTTCTACCGGTTCACCCGGCTGGGCACGCTGACGGAGGTCGGCGCCGACCCGTCGATCGCGTCGCTGTCGGTCGAGGCGTTCCACGAGGCGCAACGCGCTCGACTGGCGTCCTGGCCGCACTCGATGACGACGCTGTCGACGCATGACACGAAGCGCTCGGAGGACGTACGAGCGCGCCTCGCCGTGCTCGCCGAGATCCCGGATCGATGGGCCGAAGTGCTGTCGGATCTCCGCACCGTCGCGTCGACCGGACACGGACCGTTCGACTCCCTGCTGTGGCAGGCGGCCGTGGGCGCGTGGCCGATCTCGACCGAGCGACTGCGAGAGTACGGGCTGAAGGCCGCGCGCGAAGCCGCAGAGGGCACCACCTGGCAGCATCCGGACGAGGAGTTCGAGAAGGGCCTCGTCGCGATCGCCGAGGCGGCGAACGGCGCGGCCCGCGGCATCCTCGACGGATTCGTCGGCGAGATCGTCGGCCACGGGCGCAGCAACTCGCTCTCCGCGAAGGTGCTGCAGCTCGCCGCGCCCGGCGTGCCCGACGTCTATCAGGGCACCGAGCTGTGGGACCACTCGCTGGTCGACCCCGACAACCGCCGCCCCGTCGACTTCGCCGAGCGCGAGAGGATGCTGCGCAGCCTCGACGCCGACGTGGCTCGCGGTGCGCTGCCCCCGGTCGACGACTCCGGGCTCGCGAAGATGCTCGTCACCTCGCGCACCCTGCGGCTCCGCCGCGACAACCCCGAGCTGTTCGACCGGTACCGCGCGGGCGTCGCCGCAGGGCCGGCATCCGATCACGTGGTCGCGATGGACCGCGGCGGCGTGCTCGCCGTCGCGACGCGTCTGCCGGTCGCGCTCAAGCGGCGCGGCGGATGGGGTGACACGGTGCTGCTACGACGCGACCTGCCCGCGACCGACGTCTTCACGGGGCGTCGCATCGAGCCGGGGCCCGTGCGGCTCGCCGAGCTGCTCGACACCTACCCCGTCGCACTGCTGGTGGACGAGCGATGATCGGCGTCTGGGCTCCCCGGGCCGAGCGCGTGCGCCTGCGACGCCTGACGCCGGGCGGCGCCGTGATCGGCGAGCACGAGCTCGCCCGCGACGATCGCCGCGAGGGCTGGTGGGTGTCGTCGCTCGACCTCCCCGAGGGCGAGCGATACGGGTTCGTGCTGGGCGACGGCGACGACCTGCGCCCCGACCCCCGTTCGCTGCGTCAGCCGGGCGGCGTGCACGGCCCCTCGGCGGTGTTCGACACGGGCCTGTTCGAATGGGACGACTCCAACTGGACCGGTCGCCAGCTCGCCGGTGGCGTGATCTACGAGCTGCACGTCGGCACCTTCACGCCGGACGGCACACTGGACGCGCTGATCGGGCGGCTCGACCACCTCGCAGGTCTCGGCGTCACGCACGTCGAGCTGCTCCCGGTCAACGCCTTCAACGGCCAGTGGAACTGGGGCTACGACGGCGTGCTCTGGTACGCCGTGCACGAGGGGTACGGCGGCCCTGCCGGGTATCAGCGGTTCGTGGAGGCTGCGCACGAACGCGGCCTCGCCGTGATCCAGGACGTCGTGTACAACCACCTCGGCCCGAGCGGCAACTACCTGCCCGAGTTCGGTCCGTACCTGAGCGACGGCCAGAGCAACACGTGGGGCGCCTCCGTGAACCTCGACGAGCACGAGGTGCGCGAGTACATCATCGAGAACGCGCTGATGTGGCTGCGCGACTTCCACGTCGACGGCTTGCGCCTCGACGCCGTGCACGCCCTGCACGACTCGAGCCCGACGCACCTGCTGCGTGAGCTCGCGGAGCGGGTCGATGCGCTCTCGGCGCATCTCGGCCGCCCGCTGACGCTGATCGCCGAGTCGGACATGAACGACCCGACGCTGATCCTGCCCCGCGAGGCCGGGGGCTACGGCCTCACCGCCCAGTGGTCGGACGACTGGCATCACTCCGCCCACGTCGCGCTGACCGGCGAGACCGCCGGGTACTACGAGGACTTCGCCGATCCCGAAGCGCTCGTGAAGGTGTCGCAGAGCGGGTTCTTCCACGACGGCACCTACTCGTCGTTCCGGGAGCGGAACCACGGCTCGCGGATCCCCGAGACGGTTCCGTCGTGGCGTCTGGTCACGTTCGCGCAGGACCACGATCAGATCGGCAACCGTGCTGCCGGAGACCGCCTGTCGGCGATGCTGTCGCCCGAGCGGCTCGCGGTCGCCGCGGTGCTGACCCTCACCACTCCCGGCACGCCGATGCTGTTCATGGGCGAGGAGTGGGGCGCGTCGACTCCATGGCAGTTCTTCACCTCGCATCCCGAGCCGGAACTCGGCCGCGCGACCGCTGAGGGACGCATCGCCGAGTTCGCGAAGATGGGCTGGGATCCGGCGCAGGTACCCGACCCGCAGGATCCGGCGACCTTCGAGCGCTCGCATCTGCGCTGGGAGGAGCAGGAGGATCCCGCGCACGCCGGTCTGCTGTCGCTCTATCGCCGCCTGACCGCGCTGCGACGCGAGCGATCCGAGCTCACCGATCCCGACATGACGCACACGCTGGCCGCCGTCGAGCACGCGGACGCGGCCCCGGACGCCCGGGCGTTCCGCATCGACAGGGGTGCAGTGGCCGTGCTCGTGAACCTCACCGGCACAGACGTCGACTTCGAGATCCGCCCCGGTGACTCGGTGCTGCTGGAGACCGCGGACTCCCGCCTGCAGGAGGACCGGATCACCCTCGGCCCCGACTCGGCCGCGATCGTCGGACCCCCGCTCTGAGGCGACTCACCGTCTGGGCCTTCTCAGACGGTGAGTTCCTTCGCGAAGCAGAGCGACAGGTCGCTGCCGACGTAATGCCCGTACAGCGGGATCGCGGTGTATCCCTCGCGCGTGTAGAACCGTATCGCGTCAGGTTGGGCGTCGCCGGTCTCGAGCACCAGTCGACGGATGCCGAGGCGTCGCGCCTCCTCCTCCAGCCCGCGGAGCAGGGATGCGGCAGCACCGGTGCCCCGCGCCTCCGGCGCCGCGTACATGCGCTTGATCTCGGCGACCGCGTCTCCGAGCTCGGGTTCGTCGAGGGGGCGGAGGCCGCCGCAGACGATCGCCTCCCCCGCGGAGTCCCGCGCGAGGAGGAACACCGGGACGTCGTCTGCCGAGGGGATGACGCCGGGCTCGTGATCGTCGCTCCCGTACCGCTCGTCGAGCTCCCGACGCTGTGCAGCGCGCAGCCGCACGGCATCCGCATGGTCCCACTCGACACGGTGGATCGTCACGCCCATCTGTCCCTCTCCCTCATCGCTGTGCCCAGGCTACCGACGCGACGTTTCGCCGATGTTGCGCACGGGACGCCCGGGGGCGGGTCAGATCCAGCCGCGCTCCTCGGCGAGGAGCACGGCCTGCTGACGCGTGGCGACCGAGAGCTTCGCGAGCACGGCGGAGATGTGATTGCGCACGGTCCCCGGCGCGAGCGACAGGGCGCGGGCGATCTGCCCCGTCGTCTCTCCCCGTCTGCCGGCACGCAGCACGTCGAGCTCGCGGTCGGTGAGGGGCGAGCGCTCGTCGCTCAGCGCGTCGGCGGCGATCTCGGGGTCCACGTAGCGCGCCCCCGCAGCCACGCGACGGATGACGTCGGCGACCTCGTCGGCGCCGCGCGACTTCGGCAGGAAACCCGAGACCCCCGAAGCGAGCGCTCGTCGGAGCACGCCGGGACGCGCGTGCCGGGTGACGACCACGCAGCGGGTGGCGATCGAGCGGTTCAGACGCTCGGCGACCTCGACGCCGTCGAGACCCGGCATCTCCAGGTCGAGCAGGCACACGTCGGGGGTGAGCCGCAGCGCCTCGGCGACGGCCTGCACACCGTCTTCGCATTCCGCGACTACGTCGATGTCGCCCTCGAGTCGCAGCAACGCGGCGAGCGCTGACCTGATCATCCCCTCGTCGTCGGCGAGCAGCACCCGGATCATCGTCGCCCTCCCCGTGGATCGTCCGTCGCCGGCACGGTGACGACGACCGCGAACTCGCAGCCCTCGTCTCGCACCTCGAGCGTGCCACCGGCCTCGGCGATGCGCCGTTTCACGCCGTCAAGCCCGGACCCCGTGTGCTCGCGCTGCGCGGCGGGGTCGACGTCGTTCACCACCTCGTACCGCCATTCGTCCCCCGCCCGCGCGAAGGTGAGCCGCGCGCGGCGTCCCGCGCCGTGCCGGAGCACGTTCGTGGTCGTCTCGCGGATCACGGGACCGAGCGCGGATGCCGGTGCCTCACCGGCATCCGGTGCGATCTCCGCCTCGACGGCGATGCCTGCGGCACTCAGCAGGTCGCGGGCGTTGGCGACCTCGTCGCCGAGCGGCACCGACCGGAACCGGGTGGCGAGGTCGCGCGTGCCCTGTCTGGCGTCGTCGACGCTGGCGCGGGCGGCACGGAGCTGGTCCAGTGCGGCGTCCGGGTCGCGCGCCATCAGCCGTTCGGCGAGCTCCAGCTGCAGCGCGATGACCTGCAGGTGATGCCCCTGCAGGTCGTGCACGTCTGTCGCGATGCGCAGACGCTCCTGCGTCGCGGCGAGGCGCGCCTCCGACGCGCGCGCCCTGTCGAGGGTGACGAGCACGTCCCACCACCACAGCGACGACACCGACATCGCCGGGATGACGATCGCGTAGAGCGTGGGGACCCAGTCGGCGACGCCACCGCCCAGAGCGCCGCGCGCACCGTCGATGAACGCGAAGCCGATCATCACGAGAGTGGCGAGGCCCACGACCCGCACCCGCACACCGCGCTGCCAGTTCAGCAGGACGACCGACTGGGCGACGGGCATGATTCCGAAGAGCCAGCTGTCGGCGGCGAGACCGGCCGCCACCCCGTAGGCGACGGCGACGAGCAGCGGCGCGGCGATCCGCGCCCACGGGAATCCCGGCCCGTTCTCGACCCGGTGCCGATACGCCGACAGCAGCACCACCGTCGACAGCAGCCAGACGATGCCGCCGATGCCGACCACGACGATCGCGATCGGGTCGGCGGGGGTCGCGAGCACACGGAGCGCCCAGGCGAACACGAGGAACAGCTCGATGAAGACGACGGCGGTGACCGTGTACCACCAGGTCGCGGTGATGCCGCGGGCGAGCGCGCGCTCCCCGGGAGGCGGGTCGCCGAGCGGACCGGCGACGGCGGAAGGGCTGCTCACCCCTCCCACCATAGGGGCGTGACAGTTGTCATGGATGCCGCGTGCGAACCGTCCGGAAACCGGTGACGGTGCGACACTGCCGCCGCATCCGTCGACGCGATGGACTGGTGTCATCAGGGCGGAGACACCGCCTCCCCAGAACCACAGGAGCCCATCATGAACCTCGTCGAGACGTTCCAGAACCTCGTCGCGCAGGTCCCCGAACTCGTGCAGCCGCTCATCGTCGCGCTCGCCGGCGCGATCCCCTTCATCGAGGGCGAGGGCGCCGCCGCGATCGGCATCATCGGCGGCATCCACCCGGTCGTCGCGGCGATCGCGGCGATGGCGGGCAACTTCCTCTGCGTCGCGATCCTCGTGATCGCCGGCGCGGGGGCCCGCAAGGCGATCGTCACCCGCTCGCGCAACCGCGAGGCCGTCGCGGCCGGCGGCGGTTCGCTCGCCGAGGTGGATGCCGAGACCGACCGCGGCTCCGCGCGCCGCGCCAAGTTCCAGCGCGCGTTCGAGCGCTACGGCGTTCCCGGCGTGAGCCTGCTCGGCCCCCTGCTGCTGCCGACCCACTTCACCGCGACCATGCTCGCCGCCGCCGGCGTCGGCAAGGGCCGCGTGCTCATCTGGCAGGCCGCTGCGATCATCCTCTGGACCACGGCGGTGTCGATCATCGTCGGCGGCGCGGTCTACGCGATCCGCTGACGCGCGGTCCCCGCACCCCGGTCGCAGTTGGTGCCGTCGAGATCGCATCTCGGCGGCACGGACTGCGACCGGGGCAGGTGCGCCTCAGCGGGCCGTGCGCGGCGCGAGCGTCGAGAGCAGCTGCAGCTTCTCGTGACTCTCCGTGCCGGGCACTGCCGTGTACACGAGCAGCAGGTGCGACTGCACCGGGTCGACGAGCGTCTGGCAGGTGAGCTCGATCTCGCCGAGGTCCGGGTGCACGAATCGCTTCGTGTCGCGGGGGCGGATGCCGACCTCCTGTCGTTCCCACGCCGCGCGGAACTCCGCACTCCGCTCGGCGAGCAGGCGGGCGTACTCGGCCGCCCGCGACTGCGGACCCCGCAGCGACACCAGCTCACGGAGCCCGGAGGCCCAGAGCCGCACGAGGAAGTCGTGGTCGTCGGGGTGGTACAGCGCCCTCGTGCGCGCGTCGGTGAACCACCGGAACCCGAGACTGCGCTGCGGGCCGGTGAGAGCGGCCGTGTCTCCGGTCAGCGCGACGCCGAGCGGCGTCTGCCGCAGCGTCTCGCCCAGCTCGGTCACGATCTCGGCCGGGGTGTCTTCGAGCCGGTCGAGGATGCGCAGCATGCCGGGGCTGATGTGCTCCGAGCCGGCCCCGCTCTGCGGCGGACGATGCCCGGCCAGACGGAACAGGTGGTCGCGCTCATCGAGCGTCAGGTGCAGACCCTGCGCGATCGACGACAGCATCTGCTCCGACGGCTGCGGACCGCTGCCCCGCTCGAGCCGCGCGAGATAGTCCGGCGACATATGGCTGAGCGCCGCGACCTCCTCCCGGCGGAGGCCCGCGGTGCGACGGCGGCTCCCCCGCGGCAGACCGACGTCCTCCGGCTGCAGCACCTCGCGGCGGTGGCGCAGGAACTCGGCGAGCGCGTCGCGGTCGATCGGCATGTGTCCCCCTGATTCGTCTGATCGATCCTCACACGGTGCGCTCTCGGCATCCACTGATCGTCATGTCCTGGATACGGCGTCGTCACCTCGCGAGAGTGGACGAAGACACCGAGGAGCACACCATGCCACGACGCACCATCGACATCACCCTTCCCTCCCTGACCGGCCGACGCGCCGTCGTCACCGGCGGCAGCGACGGCATCGGCCTGCGCATCGCCACCCGGCTCGCACGAGCGGGCGCCGAGGTGATCCTGCCGGTGCGCAACAGCACGAAGGGGGATGCCGCGGTGCGCTCGATCCGCGCCGACACCCCCGCCGCGGAGGTGCGCACACTGCCGCTCGACCTCTCGTCACTGGAGTCGGTCGAGTCGTTCGGCGCCGCCATGCGTGCCGAGGGCGCGCCCATCCACCTGCTGGTGAACAACGCGGGCGTCATGACGCCTCCGGAGCGTCAGACCACGGCCGACGGCTTCGAGCTGCAGTTCGGCACGAACCACCTGGGGCACTTCGCGCTCGTCGCGCACCTGCTGCCGCTCCTGCGCGAGGGCCGGGCGCGCGTGACCACCCAGATCAGCGTCTCGGCGAACCAGGGGGCGATCAACTGGGACGACCCGAACTGGGAGACGTCGTATCGCGGCGGCCGGGCCTACAGCCACTCGAAGATCGCGTTCGGACTGTTCGGCCTCGAACTCGAACGACGCAGCCGGGCGCGGGACTGGGGTATCACCAGCAACCTCGCGCATCCCGGCGTGGCGCCGACGAGCCTGCTCGCCGCCCGCCCGGAACTCGGCCGCGCCGAGGACGGTTTCGACGTGCGCCTGATCCGCTGGCTGTCGGCGCGCGGCATCCTGCTGGGGACTCCGGAGTCCGCCGCGCTGCCCGCGCTCTACGCCTGCGTCTCTCCCGATGCGAGTGGCGGAGCGTTCTACGGTCCGAGCGGACCCGCCCACCTCGGCGGCGCTCCCGCCGAGCAGCCGCTGTACTCGCGACTGCGGAGCGAGGACGACGCTCGCCGCATCTGGACGCTGTCGGAAGAGCTCACGGGCGTCGAGTACCCGCGGAGCTGACCGCGTTTCGTCTCGTCGCTGCGCGCCTCGCTCAACGACCCGCGGGGAGAGACCCCGGGGTCGTTGAGCGAGCGCAGCGAGACGAAACGCGCTACTCCGTCAGAGTGAATCGGACGGTGGTCGCGTTGCCGGCGACGTCGCGCACCACGAGCGTGTTGTCGCCGGCCACGGCGCCCATCGATCCGGCGACGACGTTGTTCACGTCCGACCAGACGGCATCCGTGAGGTTCTTCACGACCCCGTTCAGCACCACGAGGTCGACCTTGCCCGGATCGTGCAGCTTCAACGAGACCTTGCTGTAGACGCCGTCAGCCCCCACGGTCTGCGTCGCT
The DNA here is from genome assembly GCF_041954735.1 of Microbacterium sp. LS_15. Classification (NCBI taxonomy): domain Bacteria; kingdom Bacillati; phylum Actinomycetota; class Actinomycetes; order Micrococcales; family Microbacteriaceae; genus Microbacterium; species Microbacterium sp. LS_15. The sequence goes on from NZ_JAVAYD010000009.1 coordinate 49,468, forward strand.
CCGCCCTTGACCGTCACGGTGGGCGGAGTGACGTCGAGCGTGAAGGTGACGGTCGTGGCGTTGCCGGCGAGGTCGGACACCACGAGGGTGTTCGATCCCTCGACGGCGCCGAAGGCCCCGGGGACCACGCCGTTGAGGTCGGACCAGACGGCATCCGTGAGGTCCTTCTCCACACCGTTCAGCGTCAGGCGGTCGATCCTGCCCTCGTCGTGGAGCTTGAACGACACCCTGCTGTAGACGCCGTCGCGTCCGACCGTCGCGCCCGCTTCGCTCTTGACCGTGACGCCGGGGGCGACGTCGTCGACAGTCGCCGCGGTGACCGTCAGGTCGCGCAGCCGACCGACGTTGTCGAACGAGCCGAAGCCCACTCGCCCGGTGGGGAAGGTCGTGTCGGTCGCGGTCAGCAGCGGCGACGGCAGCCCGTCGAGGTAGACGGCGACCTGACCGGTGTCGGCGCACCGGATGAGCCGCACGTCGTGCCACTCCTCGTCGGTCACCGCCGGTGGAGCGCCGATCGTGCCGTTCCACTGATCGTCGATGCGGACGCGGTCGGCCCCGTCGACCTTGAAGATGCCGTTGTGCGGGTAGATCGTGTTGTCCTTCGACAGGTGGGCGTAGTAGTACTCCGTGTCGGACTGCCAGCCGAAGACGATGATGACGTCGCGGTTGTTGACCGACGCCTTCTCGTCGAGACGCACCTGCGCCGTGAGGTCGAACGAGCCGAGCTCGTCGCCCTCGGTCAGCACGGCGTACTCGAAGGGACGGCGGATGCCGTCGCCCGGGTCGGTTCCCGGCTCCGTGAGCACGATCTCGTCGCCGGGGAAGTCCCACTTCGCAGGGGTGCGCGGCGCCCAGTCCGCGGCATCCATGACGTCGGTGATGACCTCGCCGTCCGGCGTGCACGGGGCGGGCGCCGGCGGCTCGCTCGGCGCGGCGCCGTAGAGCGCGTACTGCGCGGCGATCTGCTCGCCCGTCGGCACGGTGTCGAGCAGCATCACGTCGTCCATGCGGCCGTGGAACGGGTTGGCCTCGCGCGTGTTCTGCGGGAAGCTTCCGCCGATCTTGATGCCGGCGGGTGCGGTGTCGGACGTCGCGCCTCCGCCCCAGGGGTTGGCGGCCGTGTACCGACCGGCCAGCTCCTCGCCGTTCATGAACAGCTTCATCTCGCCGGCGGCGAAGTCGAACGTCGCGGCGAGGTGCACCCAATGCCCCTTCTTCAGGATCTCGTCCCAGGGCAGGTCGGCCGCGAAGGTCCACGACCCTCCCCCGTCGACGCGGCGACCGAGGGCGACGAGCTTGAGCTCGCCGTCGACCGTGATGACCTCGAGCAGCGCACGCACCGCATGTCCGTCCGAGGTTCCGGTGAGGACGCCGGCGAGTCCGATCGCGTTGTACACGTCGTCGGGGTTCGCCGTGTTCGAGTTCGGCGCCGGGTGGTCGCCGGTGGGCTTGAACCACCCCATGACCGAGACCTGTTCGGCTCCGGCGGACGCCGAGAGCGAGTCGACGCCCGAGGAGTCATAGACGCCCGCCTTCCAGTCGTCGTTCGAGGCGGTACGCGGACTCATCTGCTGTGTCTGCAGCGCCCTGCCCGCGCCGGGGTAGGCGCTGTCGGCGACGCGCATCTCGACACCGCCGTTGACGAGCGCGATGTCGGTGCCGGAGCGTCCCTGGTCGAGCTCGACCGTCGGCGTCGCGGCATCGGCGTGATCGAAGTCGTGACGCGTCACGACGTTCGGAGCGAGCTCGGGGAGGACGAACGGCGATGCCGGGACGGTCGCATCGCGGGCACCCGTCACCTTCCAGATCTTCCCGTTCGCCTTCGACACGAGGTACAGCTCGCCGTCGGCATCCGACCCGAATCGCAGGTCGACGCGCGTGTCGCCGACGAGGTCCTGGAACGTCGTCTCGACGCCGTCGGCGAAGACGCGGAGCTGCTCGATCGTCGCCAGATCGTCGATGTCGCCGTCGTTGCGGACCATCTCGTCGGCCTGCGTCGAGAGCACCCATCCGCGCACGAGGTCGGTGAACAGATAGCGCCCCTGCAGCTCGGCGATGTCGCCGCGGTACACGAAGCCGCCGTTCACGGCCACTCCGGCGTCACCGGTCTGACCGGGGTCTCGATTGTGGTCGTAGGCGGCGACCGGGTAGGTGAACCCGTACTGCGCGTCGTCGGCGGGGAGCGGGAAGATCTGCCGGTTCTCGGCGAGGAAGGATCCCTCGCGCACCGACCAGCCGAAGTTGTCGCCCGGCTCGACGGCGTAGATCGACTCGACCTGCCACTCGCCGATGTGGGCGAGGTACATGGTGTGGTCGCCCTCGGGGTCCCAGCTGATCCGATGCGGGTCGCGGAGACCGAGCGCGTAGATCTCGGGGAGCGCGCCGGCCTGACCGACGAAGGGGTTGTCGGCGGGGATGCCGTACTCGCCATTCGCGCTGTCGGACCCTGTCGGGTCGATCCGCAGCACGGTGCCCTGCGGCGTCGCGAGATCCTGCGGGTTGCCGTTGCCGACGCCGTTGCCGCCGTCTCCGACGAGGATGTACAGGATGCCGTGCTCCGCGCTGCCCGGCTCTGCGGTGGGGTTGAAGGAGATCTGCTGCACCGTGTGCACGCGGCCGCCGAAGGGGATGCGCATGATCTCGCGGTGGGTACCCGCGAAGGTCTCGGCGGAGGGATCGGTGGCCTTCCACTCGGTGATGACGCTGTGGAACTGCGTGTTGCCGTAGGCGGGGAAGTCGGGGGCATCCTCGGTCAGCGCCGTTCCGCCCTCGGTGTGCACCGTGTAGAACAGGCCGTTGTCGGCGAAGTCGGGATGGAACTCCGCGGCGCCGAGTCCGGTGCCGAGCCCCGCGCTGTTGTGGAAGTTGTCGACGAACTGATCCCGCACGTTCAGATACGGCACGTACTCGCCCGACGCCTTGTCGACGAGGTAGAGGATCGCGTTGTTGTCCGGCACCATCAGGCGACCCGATCCGTCCGGCACCTCGTCGAGGTGCGTGATGCGGTTGTGGCGCACGAGCCGCGGATCCTGCGTCGCGGGGGTCGTCTGCGACGCCGGCAGCTGTGCGAGCTCGGTGACCTCGATGCCGAGGGAGGCGAGCTGGGGGTCGGGCAGCGGGTTGAGCAGCGGCTGCGCCGGCGTCTCCCCCGGCGCGCAGTCGCCCTCGTTGCCGGTGGCGATCGCGAGGTTCTCGCGGGCGGTGTCGACCGCGACGTCATCGAGCAGCAGGCGACCGGCGCTCGATGAGCCGTTCTTCCAGAAGAAGCGGTCGAGCGAGCCGTCGACGGCCTGACGGAACCCGAACTGCTCCTCGGTGCCCTCCGGCAGTCGGGTGATCTGCTCGTACGGGCCGCCCTGACTGTAGACGGCGACCTGGTCGTTCGCGTTGTCGGCGACGATCCACACGCACTGCCAGGCGTCGCGCGACCACACGCCGGCGGGCTGGAACGCCCCTCCGTCACGGACGCGCAGCACGTCGTCGTTCTGGTTGTTCACGTAGGCGCGGCTGTGGGTGTAGTCGTTCGGAGCGTCGACGTCGGTGAGGCCGAACGAGGTATCGACGCTGCCGATGCGCAGAAAACGGAAGAACAGCGTGCCGGTGTCGCCCTCGGCGATGGCCGGGATCTCCCGGTAGGCCTGCTGTCCTCCGCCGACCGATTCGACCACCTGGTTGTTGCCGTTCAGCGGATCGGCGACCACCTGCGGCGCGGTCGAGGAGACCCATCCGTCCTGACCGTTCAGGGCCGCGCGCTGGTAGTCCTCGAAGTCGATCAGCTCGGTGAACGGCTCGGCGGCCACGGCCGGGGATGCGGCGAGCAGCCCACCCGCCATGATCGCGGCGACCGCTCCGGCGGCCACGCGTCTGCGTGCTCGGCGGGTCGGCGGAGCACCGCCCGTCCGTCGGTTCGTGCTCATCGATCGCATGCTTCGTTCCTGCATCGGAGACCTCTCAACGTCGTCGTCGTGCGGTGTCGTGCCGGGGTGACTGATGCCTCGCTCCGGGGCGGCACTGCAGCGGAGCGGGCGATCGGGGCAGGTGGACGGACGGACCGCCCGACGGGCCTCGTGGGTGACGGACCTGCGGATGGCGGACTAGTGGTTGGCGGCGGGCTTCCCTCCGAGGTAGAGCGCGGCCAGCGTGGGATCGGCCAGCAGCTCGGATGCCGGACCCGAGATGTGCACGCGCCCGAGGTCGAGCACGCAGCCGATGTCGGCGGTCTCGAGTGCGCGCCGGGCGTTCTGCTCGACGAGCAGCACGGCGGTGCCGGCATCCCGCATCCTGACCACCTGCTCGAACACCTTCTCGGTGGTCTTCGGGTCGAGGCCCATCGACGGCTCGTCGAGCAGCACCACCTTCGGGCTGACCATGAGCGACCGTGCGAACTCGACCTGCTTCTGCTGTCCGCCCGAGAGGAGGCCCGCGAGCTGCTTCCACCGCTCCCCCACGATCGGGAAGAGGTTCTGCACGAAGTCGACGCGCTCCTGGATGACCTTCTGGTCCTTGAGGGTGAACGCGCCGAGCATGACGTTCTCGCCGACCGTCATCTCGCGGAACACGCTGTGCCCCTGCAGCACGTGCGCGAGGCCGTTGCGCAGCATCGACTGCGGACCGTCGCCGGTGATGTCGCGCCCGTCGACCGAGATGCGCCCCGATCGCGGTTTCAGCATGCCGCTCGCGACCTTCAGCACGGTCGACTTGCCCGCGCCGTTGGGACCGACGAGGCAGACGACCGAACCGGGGGGCACCTCGACCGTGAGCCCTCGGAGCACGAGCGCGGCGCGGCCGTAGCCCGCCTCGATGTCGCGCAGCTCGAGCAGTTTCTTCGCTTCAGACTCCAAGGTAGGCCTCCAGGACTCGCGGATCTTGCTGGATGATCTCGGGGGTGCCCTCGGCGATCGGTCGGCCGCGGTCGAACACCACGACGTGATCGCACAGGCTCATGACCATCTCCATGTTGTGCTCGACGATGATGAAGGTCTTGCCCTCCTCGTTGAGCTCGCGGACGAGCGTGGCGATGCGACCGATGAGCGCCGGGTTCACGCCGCCGGCCGGCTCGTCGAGCATGATCGTGTCCGGCTCGCCCATGAGCACGCCCGCGAGCTCGAGGAGCTTCTGCTGGCCGTAGCTGAGGTTGCGCGCCTCGGCGTGCTCGAGGTGGTCGATGCCGACGCGACGCAGCCATCCGCGGGCTCGTTCCAGCTCGTCGGGATCGTGCGCCGAGCGCAGCTGCTGACGGATGCTCGTGCTCCGCACCGCGACGAGCAGGTTCTCCATCACGGTCATCCGCGGGAAGACACGGCACAGCTGGAAGCTGCGTCCGATTCCCGCCCGCGCGATGCGGTCGGGCGATTTCCTGGCGATCGACTGGCCCCGGTAGCGCACCTCGCCCGAGTCCGGCTTGATCATGCCTGTGACGCAGTTGAAGAACGTCGTCTTGCCTGACCCGTTCGGTCCGATCAGGCCGTTGACCTTGCCCTCCTGGAAGCGGACGGACGCCGCGTCGACGGCGGTGACGCCGCCGAACCGCTTGGTCATCTCGACGGTGCTGAGGCTCTCGAGCGTGGTGGTGGCGGCGTTCATGCTGACGTCTCCCTGTTCGCGGCATCCGCCGTGCGCTTCTCGTTCTGCTCCAGCAGCTCGGCCGCGGTGACCTCGCGGATCGACGCCTGGTCGGACCTGCGCCGGAAGAGCGATCCGACGGCAGGGATCACGCCGTCGGGCATGAAGAGCACGACGACGCCGAGCAGGATGCCGGTGGCGATGAGGTGGAACTGCGTGTCGCCGAACTCGAGCTTGAAGTACTCGAGCGCGATGCCGACGACCACAGCGCCCAGCAGCGGGCCGAACAGGTTGCGCACCCCGCCGAGCAGCGCCATGAGCACCATGTACGACCCGATCAGGATCGAGAACTGGAAGATCGGGTCGAGGTCGCCGAACCACAGTGCGTACAGGCCGCCGCCCAGTGCCACGAAGAACGCGGACAGGATGTAGGCGATGAGCTTGTAGCGGGTGGTCGGGACGCCGAGCGACTGCGCCTTGTCCTCGTCCTCGCGGATCGACTTCAACGCCGTGCCGAACTTCGACCGGTCGATGATCCACCAGGTGAGCAGGGCGAAGGCGAGCACGGCGACGAAGAGGTAGAAGAACACGCGGTGGTGCTCCGGGCGCAGCATGCCGGGGAACGGCCGGGGGACGTTGAGTCCCTCGGAGCCGCCCGTGACGTCGCGCCAGCTCTGGAACACCAGGAGCATGATGAGCACGAAGGCGATGGAGACGATCACGAACGACGCCCCTCGCACGCGCAGGGCGGCGATGCCGATCGGGATGGCGACGACCGCGACGAGCACCGTGGCGAGGATCCAGGCCACGAAGCCGGGCAGGGCGAGGTACTTGATGAGGAGCCCGGTCCCGTAGGCGCCGAGGCCGAAGTAGGCCGCGTGCCCGAGCGAGATGTACCCGGTGAAGCCGCCCATGAAGTTCCACCCGGTCGACAGCACGGCGTAGTTCAGGATCACCACGCCGGCCGACAGGATGTACGGGTTGGGGGCGATCGTCGGGAACGACAGCACGAGGGCTGCGCCGACGACGAGGAGCACGAGGCGCACCCACCTGGCCGCCGGGCGGCGGACGGGCGCGGGCGGAGCGATGACGACCGTCTCGGTCGCGATCGGTTCGCGGCTAGAAACGCTGGGCAAGACGACCTCCGAAGAATCCCTGCGGGCGGAACATGAGCGTGGCGAACAGGGCGACGTAGAACACCGTCTGCGCCCAGGTCGGCCCGAGAGGCAGCTGCAGCAGACTCTGCGCGATGCCGAGCACCAGTGCGGCGATCGCCGCACCGGGGATGCTGCCGAGACCGCCGACCACGATGATGGCCATGAGCGGGCCGATCCAGTGCCAGTGCAGCGACGGGTAGATCGTCGCGTCGAGCGAGAGCGCCGTGCCGCCGATCGCGGCGGTCGCGAGCCCGAGCCCGAACCCGTACCCCGCCACCCGGTCGGTGTTGATGCCGACCAGACGCGCGGCCTCCGGATGCTGGATGGTGGCGCGCAGCGCCTGTCCGAACTTCGTGTACTTCAGCAGCACGAACAGACCGGCGAGAGCGACCGCCGCGAGGCCGAAGGCGATCAGCTTGACCACGGGGACCTGCGCGCCGAACACCTCGAGGCTCGCACTCGCGTACGGCAGCGGGATGCGCCGCTGCGTGCCGGTGAAGAAGAAGCCGAGGGCGCCCTCGATGATGAGCGCGACCGCGAAGGTGAGCAGCACGGACATCATCGTGAGGGTCAGCGGCTTGAGCCTCGACACGAGCAGCCGCTGCATCACGACGCCGGTGAGGAAGAACAGCGGCACGGTGACCACGAGCGACACGAGGGGGTCGATGCCGGTCTCCCGGTTGAACCACCACGCGAGGTAGGCGGCGAGGATGAGGAACGCGGAGTGCGCGATCATCACCACTCGCATGATGCCGAAGTAGAGGGTGAGGCCGGCGGCCAGGAGGGCGTAGAGCCCGCCCAGCAGCACACCGAGGATGAGGCTTTGGAGGAGGAGGGATCCGCTCACGATCTGCGGATCACCACGTCGGCTTCGGGAAGAGGAACTCGGTCTCCTTGACGTCCTCGGGGAGGACGATGAGGATCTCGCCGCCGACCCACTGCTGGATCAGGTGCGCACCGGTGGGCTTGCCCGTCTCGTCCCAGCTGAGCGGGCCGACCACGGTCTCGACCTCGTTGTCGCGGAGCCAGTCGATGAGCTCCTGCTGGCACTCTCCCTGCTCGGCGCAGCCGACGGCTTCGACGGCTGCCGCGACGACCTGACCGGTCGTGTAGGCGTTCGCCTCGTCCTCCGACGGCGGGTTGCCGTGCATCTCGGTGTACTTCTCGACGAACTCGACGTTGCTGGGGAACTGCGACTTGGGCGAGTAACCGGTCGGCGCGAGGATGCCCTCGGTCGCCCCGCCGATCGCGGCGGCGAACTCCGGGTTGGTGGGGGCGGTGGAGAACGCCGCGAGCTCCGGCTGGTAGTTCAGCTGCTGCAACGCGATGATCAGGTTGACCGCATCCTGGTACTGCGTGCCGCCGATGACGATGTCGGCGTCGGACTGGGCGATCTTGGCGGCGATGGTCGAGAAGTCCGTCGTGTTCGGCGGGTACACCTCGTCGACGAGGATCTCGACGCCGGCCTCTTCGAGCTTGTCGCGGAGGCCGTAGGCCGTGCCCTGCGCGAACGGGTCGTCCATCGCGGCGACCGCGGCGGTCTCGGGTCGCTGGTCCTCGGGAAGGGCGAGGAGATACTCGGCGAGGTTGTTGTAGTGATCGTTCGCGATCGCGGGTGCGGCGTAGAAGAGGTTGTCGAAGCCCTGCTCGAACACCTCCTCCGCCGCGCCGGCCGGTTCGACGAAGAGCATGCCGTACTCCTGCGCGACGCGCGCGGAGGGGACGACGAGGCGGGTGGAGAACGGGCCGAACACGAGGTCGACGCCGTCCTGCGCGATGAGCGATTCGTAATCGGACACGACCCGGTCGGCGTTGGACTGGTCGTCGAGGATCTTCAGCTCGACCGGGCGTCCGAGGAGCCCGCCGTTCTCGTTGACGATGTCGCGCCAGGCCTCATAGCCGCGCTCCACCCCCTTGCCCGGCTCCGAGAAGTCGCCGGTGAGGGGCAGCGAGATGCCGATGACGATGGGGTCCTCTCCGCCCTCACCGCCCGACTGGTCCCCGGTTCCGGAACAGGCCGAAACAAGCAGTGCGGCGATCGTGGCCGTACCGATCGCGCCGGCGATCCGTCGACTCTGGCGGCGTGCAGTCATGCGCGTGTCTCCTACGTCATCGTAAGCGAAAGCGCTTTCGTAAGCGCTTCCGTCAATATACTGTGAGAGAAACGTCGAGAGCAACCCTCAACGCGAGCCGCGTCGGATGAGCTCCCTGGGGGAGGTATTCATGAAGCGCAGCACCGGCACACCGCGCCTGATCGACGTCGCCCAGGCCGCAGGGGTGTCGCTCGCCAGCGCCTCACGGGCGATGACCGGCGGATCGGGCATCTCGCAGTCCGTCGCCGAACACGTGCGCCGCATCGCGAAGGAGCTCGGCTACGAACCCGATCTGCACGCCCGTGGCCTCGCCGGCGGACTCGTGCCGACCATCGGCCTGCTCGTCCACGAGATCGGCGACCCCTACTTCTCCGAGATCGCGAGCGGCGTCATCCGCAGCGCGACGCTCGAGAACCGCTCGGTGCAGATCGCCCAGGCCGACCGCACGCCCGAGAGCGAGCTCGCGCAGGTGCAGTCGCTCCGGCGGCAACGCGTCGGCTCGATCATCATCGCGGGGTCCGGATACTCCGACCCCGCGCACGAGGAGCGGATGACGACGGCCCTGGCCGACTTCGCGCAGGCCGGTGGCCGGGCGGCGGCGATCGGCAGGCACCACCTCGCCATCGACTCCGTCCTGCCCGACAACCACGGTGCCGGGGTCTCGATCGGGCGCCATCTCGCCGACCTCGGCCACCGCCGCATCGGCGTGGTCGCCGGGCCCCTCGAGCTCAACACCGTGACCGACCGCATCGCCGGTCTGCGCGAGGGCTTGACCGACGCGGATGCCGAACTCGCCGTCGTCTCGCACGCCTTCACCCGCGAGGGCGGCATGGCCGGCGCCCGCGACCTCCTCGATCGAGGGCTCACGGCGATCGTCGGCCTGAACGACGCCATGGCCATCGGCATCCTCAGCGAGCTCCGACAGCACGGCATCCGCGTGCCAGATGACCTCTCGGTCGTCGGCTTCGACGACATCGCCGTCGCCGCCGACGTGGCCCCCGCACTCACCACCGCGCGCATCCCGATGTTCGAGATGGGACAGCACGCGGTGTCGCTCATCCTCCGGCCGGAGAGCGACGAGCCGCGCACCGTGACGACCACGCACGAGCTGATCGTGCGCGACTCCTCCGGCCCGCCCCGCTCCTGACCGATCGGGGTCGGCGACTCTGCCAGGATGCTGTCATGCCCCGTTTCGATCTCGACCGTGAACAGCTGCGCGCGTATCGCCCCGACGTCGCGGAGCCCGCGGACTTCGACGAGTTCTGGACCACCACGCTCGCGTCCTCCCGCGCCAAGGCCGAACCCGCACGCCTGACCCGCGTCGACTCGCCGCTGCGCACCGTGGAGGTCTTCGACGTGACGTTCTCGGGATACGACGGGGATCCGATCTCCGCCTGGCTGACCCGCCCCGCGGGGGCCGAGGAGCCGCTGCCGGTCGTCGTCGAGTACAACGGCTACAACGGCGGACGCGGCCTCCCCCACGAGCACATCGCGTGGGCCGCCTCCGGCTACGCGCACCTCTTCATGGACACCCGGGGTCAGGGGTCCGGGTGGGGAACCGGCGGCAGCACCCCCGACCCGCACGGCACCGGCCCGTCCGTCGCGGGCTACATGACCAGGGGCATCCTCGACCCCGCCGACTACTACTACCGGCGCGTGTTCACCGACGGCGTGCTCGCGGTCGACGCCGTGCGCGGCATCGACGGACTCGACCCCGACCGCGTCGCGGTCACCGGCACGAGCCAGGGCGGCGGCATCGCCATCGCCGTCGCGGGACTCGCCGACGGTCTCGTCGCGGTGATGCCCGACGTGCCGTTCCTGTGCCACTTCGAGCGTGCCGTCGGGATGACGGGGCGCGATCCCTACCAGGAGATCGTGCGGTACCTCTCGGTGCACCGCGACCAGGTCGACCAGGTCTTCACGACGCTCTCGTACTTCGACGGCGTCACCTTCGCGAAGCGCGCGACCGCTCCCGCGCTCTTCTCGGTGGCGCTGCTCGACCAGACGTGCCCGCCCTCGACCGTGTACGCCGCCCGGAACAGCTGGGCAGGCGCCGCGGACATCGTCGACTACCCCTTCAACGAGCACGAAGGCGGCCTGGGCGAGCAGTGGCTGCGCCAGGCACGATTCCTCGCCGAGGCGGACGGGACACCCTGACGGCAGGTCCGAGGGGCGTCGATCATCCTCATCAGCCATGACCTGTCCGTGGTGGCGCAGCTCGCCGATGACATCCTCGTGATGCGGGGTGGAGAGGTCGTCGAGCAGGGTGCGGCGGCGCAGGTGCTCGGCGCACCGCAGCACGAATACACGCAGAGCCTCATCGACGCGGTGCCGAGCGGGCACCCCCGCGGCGAGCGCCTCGCCCCGCAGCAGACCACCGTTCCGAATCTGCACGTGGCGCGACCGTCGTCGGGCGAACGCGGAGAGCCCGTGATCGAGGCGCGCGACCTGGTGAAGCGCTTCGTCGCCCCGGATGGACGGCACAGCACGGCCGTCGATCACGTCTCGTTCACGCTGCACCGCGGTGAGACGCTCGGGATCGTCGGCGAATCGGGATCGGGCAAGAGCACGACGGCCCGCATCGCGCTCGCGCTGGAGACAGCGGACGAGGGAGAGGTCCGGCTGCTCGGGTCGCCCTGGTCCGGAGTCTCCGAGCGGAAACGACGTTCGCTGCGCCCCCGCATCGGGGTCGTCTACCAAGACCCTCTGAGCTCGTTCGACCCGCGCTGGAACACCGAGCGGATCCTGCTCGACGCGATCCCCGCCGACGCCGGGCTCACGAAGAGGGAGCGCGAGCAGCGGGTCGTCGACCTCCTCGCGCAGGTCGCGCTGCCGGCATCCGTGCGCGAGCGCTTCCCGCTGCGCCTCTCGGGCGGGCAGCGGCAGCGCATCGCGATCGCCCGCGCCCTCGCCACGTCTCCCGAGATCCTTGTGCTCGACGAGGCCGTGTCGGCGCTCGACGTGTCGGTGCAGGCGCAGGTGCTCGACCTGCTCGTCGACCTGCAGCAGGAGTATGGCCTCAGCTACCTCTTCATCTCGCACGACCTCGGGGTGATCCACCACCTCAGCGACCGGGTTCTCGTCATGAAGGACGGCGCGGTCGTCGAAGAGGGCGACGCCGAGCGGATCTTCCGTGCGCCCGAGCATTCGTACACCCAGGAGCTGCTGCGATCACTCCCGACCTGGGATTCCGTCGAGGGAGCGGATGCCGATCGAGACGGCACCGCGGATCGCTGACTACTCGGGGAACGTCGTCAGCGCGAGACGGAAGAAGGCCAGGTCGTCGCGCGCGACGACGGTCGTGCAGATGACATGCGGGTCGATGACGAAGCCGACCGCGTAGACGAACGGGTCGGTGTCGATGTGCAGTGCTGACCGCTCTGTCCCGTCGACGATCACTCCGGCGGGGGCGACGGCGGTCACGGATGCCCTCCACTTCTCGTCGTCGCGATCATAGGTGACGGGCGCGACCGGCAGGCCGAGGTCCTCGCGGAACCTGTTGCGCAGGATGTGGTTCGTGTGGTCGACGAGCTGCTCGGGCAGCGAGGCGCGAGAGGCGTCAGGATCGGCGTGCCAGCTCGTGCGCACGGCTTCCCACAGCATCGGGTACTTGAACATCTGCGCCTGCTCGACGAGCCAGGGCGGCCTCCCCCAGGGAGGCTCCTCGTCGATGGAGCGGCGCGTGTCGTCGTCGAGCTCGATCTCGTTGCGCGGGTCAGAGTGATCGTCGGGGTAGCGCCACAGCGTGTAGGTGAACGACACCGCACGGGAGTCGCCGGAGTCGACGAACCCCGGCATCCGCAGTCGGGTCAGCGAGGGCTGCGGCTCGAGCTGCATCACCGGAAAGGCGAGTCGGCGTACCCTCGCCTCGGCCTCGATGCGGGGATCGGGCGCATCGGACGGGACCACTCCGCGGTACTCCATCGCCCCAGTGTGACGCGCAGGAGCCGACGAGGGAAGGCGTCAGTCCGAGATCCAGACGGCGGTGTATCGCCAGAACAGCCGCTTCCGCATCCGCACACCGGGAAGGATGCCGCGGACGACCGCCGCGATCTCATCGAAGGTCTCCCGCGGCTCCGACGTCGGAGCGAGCATGCCTTCCGGCGGAGCGGACGCACGACGAGGATGCCGGATCAGGCCGATCACCGGTGTGAGCAACGCGGAAACGGCCGACCGGAGGACGTCGGAGCGTGTCTCCCGCGCGAGACCGACGACGACCAGCCGCCCGCCAGGACGCAGCAGGGGTCGCACCGCTTCGAGAGTCTCCGCGAGCGGCAGGTGGTGGAGCACGGCGACGAGCGTGACGAGATCGAAGGTTTCGTCGGCGAGCTCGCCAGGACGGAACGCACTCTCGATCACCGTCGCGCGGGGCTGTTCAGCGACGGCTCTCCGTGCACGCGCGGCTGTCGCGGGGTCGGGCTCGACGCCCACGACCTCGTCGATCACTGCGGCGAGCCTCTGCAGAAGCGCCCCCGCGCCGCATCCGATGTCGAGAGCGCGCGTGCCGCCACGGTTCCGCACCGCCCGAGCGTGCTGGAGGACGAACGGCGTGAACGCCGCGTTGTGAGACCACGGGTGGGCGGCGTTCACGCGGTCCAGGAGCCGGATCGTCGCCGCCATCCGCTCGTTCATCCGTCCGACGATACCCGGGCGTCGATTCTCGCCGCGGGGAGGCGGTTCACACGTCGCGGACCATGCAGATCAGCTGTGCGCGGTCGTCGCACGAGGGCGTCTCGGCGAACCCGGCCTTCCGGTAGAGCGCGATCGCGTCCGCCCGCCAGTCCCACACCGAGAGCCGGATTGCGGAGGCGCCGCTACGCACGGCGTGTTCGTGCGCTTCATCGAGAAGAGCGGTCGCGATGCGTCGCCCCCTGTGGGCCGGGTCGATCCACAGCCGCTTGATCTCCAGCCGCCCGTCGTGTCGATCCGTGATGACGAGACAGCCGGCCGCTCGGCCCGCGTAGCGCGCGATCAGGACCAGCTCGGCGGCGAACGCGGCGTGAGGATCCTCCACCTCGGCGGCGTACTTCTGCGGGAGGTCCCCGGCTGTCGCCGCCGGCGCGCCCTTCTCGGCCTCCGTCTGCAGGTGGTAGTCCGCCAGGAGGGCGGCGAACTCCGCGGACTCCCGTGCATCGTCGCGGTTCCAGCGGGAGACGAGAGGGCGGAGCTGGTCGGTCACGTGTCCGATGATTCCACGGGGCCGGCCGTCGACTGCGCCCCCGCACCGTGGCGCGTCGGAACGGGTTCGCGAAGCCCGAGGACGAGACCGAGGATGCCGAGCAACGCCGTGCCTGCGGCGGGTCCGTACAGGGTGAGATACGCGCCGAGGTCTGCCGTCGGAGAGCGCGACGAGAACAGGAACAGACCGGACAGATAGGCGATCGGAGTCCACGCCACGACCCACGCCGGCGCCCAGCGCCAGGGGGACGGCACGACGTCGGCCAAGCCGATGCAGAAGACCGAGACGAGGGCGAGCACGGCGAGCACCGCGAGGTACGCCATCAACGTCAGCGTCCACACGTCCTCCTCGGCGTGCGGGTCGAGGGTGTCCGGCACGAGACTGAACCAGAAGGCCTGCGTCAGAGGGGCGACGACCAGCAGGATCGTCGAGACGGTGCCGACGACGCCCCGCCGGGTCACGCTTCCGCCGCGTCCCAGCCCGACGGCGAGGACGATGCCCGCCGCGGCGAACAGCCAGTCCTTCGCCGGGACGACGGCGGCGAGCGGCCCCCGTGCGACGACGAGGACGAGCACGGACAGCAGGAGGAGGACTCCACCGGTCATCCAGGTTCGGCGGCGCGCAGACGCCACTCCCGCATCGACTTCCGCACCCTCGATCATCCGATCACCCTAGCGACCGGACGACCGGTCGCTAGGGTGAGCGGGGAGGACGAATGAAGGCATACGACGCGTTCTGGGGCTCGGCGCTCGGCGTCTTCCTCCTGTCCGCGGTCGTCTCCGCCGCCATGATGGGTCCGCCTTCGCGCACGAACCGATTCCTCGATGCGGACCTCGCGCAGGCCATCACGGGTCCGGCGACCGCCGTGGCGTTGCTGGTCGGGGTGCTCGTGGTCGTCCTGCCTCTCCCGCCGCGCCGTTCGCCCGCGGCCACCGCGGAGACGCTGGCTGTCACCGTCGCCATCCTCGTCGCGGCGATCGGTCTCTACCGCGCTGCGGCGGGCACCGAGGACGGGCGCGGACTCGACGAGGAAGCCGTGACCGCCTGGCTGCTCGCAACCGTCGGGATGCTGATGCTCCTCACCGTTGTCGCGATTCGCGCCGACCGGACGAGAAAGCGCCACTCCGGCCGCTGACGACGGTGACGACGGACCGAGCGGATCGACGACGACGGATCATGCTCGACGCGAAGGCGCGCGGCTCGCCCTCAGGTGCTGCGCTCCGCCTCCGCCGGGAGGTGATCGGGGAAGTCGGTCTCGCCGATGCCGCCCGGTCCGGAGAACGCGTCGACGAACTGCCGCGCCTGCATCACGAGCGCCGTCGCCGTCATCTGACCAGAGGACGGCGCCACCGTGAATCCGTAAGTCCCGCCGGGCGGGCCGTTGAGCCACGAGAAGTCGTAGCTCAGGGTGCCGTCGGGTTGACGTCTCTCCCCCACTCGGAACAGCTCGCCCCCCGATGACGATCTCGAACGGCTCCATCCCGCGATCGTAAGCCTTCGCGCCTCGGACGGACCGGATGACCTCCGCTTACCGGCCTCCTTTATCGACATCTCGGGACTGCGGCAGGAACGCCTGCGCATCCGTCGTCGCCGTACAGCGTTCTCGACGGGGATCAGGACGGGGAGATCGCGTCGAACATGTCGTCCCTGATCGACGCGATCACGGAGGGATCGGCGCGCGTCATCTGCGCGCTGAGACCGAGGGCGGCGGTGACGTGGAGCATGGCGGCGGCGTTGACGGAACCCCACGCGAGCTGCGCAGCCTGCGCTTCGGGTACCGCCAGGCGGCCCGATCGCGCGACGTCGTGCACCTGCCGAGCCAGATGCTCGAAGCTCGCGGTCACCGCGCCGATCTTCGCGCCGCTGAGCACCCTCGCGAGCATCGCCGCGTACAGCCCGGGGCGCTCACCGGCGAAGCCGACGTAGTCGTCCCACCCCTCACGCATGGCCTTCACCGGGTCGGGGTCGGTCGCGTGCTCGCTCTTCCGCGCGAGGAACTGATCGAAGGCGTCGGAGAACGCGGCGCTGAGCAGCCCGTCCGCGCTTCCGAAGTGGTGATAGAGAGTGGGCGCCCCCACCCCGACGATGGCGCACACGCTGCGCGTGGAGAATCCGGCGACGCCGTCGCGTTCGATCACCTCTGCCGCGGCATCCAGCAGTTTCCGTTTCGTATCCATCGCCCTCATCCTCCCGCAGGTTCCCCTGCGGGCGCGAGAACCCGGCGACGGCCCGGGCTCTCGCGCGACGCGGAGGGTCAATCGAACATGGCGCGTGCGCCGTACGACTGCAGACGCTCCTCCCCGAAGCCGTCCATCATCGACACCTGGTCCTGAGCGATCGCATCCGTGAGATAGCGGATACGGTCGCTGCCGTCCGTCGCCGCCTCGAACACGACGGCGGCCGTCCCCTCCGGGGTCGAGACGACGTCGAGCATCGCGGGATCGGAGAACTTCGCGAACACGCGCTCCATGTGGGCGTTGTAGGGCTCGCCGGTCACCATCGTTCCCGCCCGCTGGACGTTCGTGTTCACGATCCCGGGGACGATCGTCTTCACCCTGATCCCGAAGGGATTCACCTCGTGGTTCAGTCCGAAGGACCATCTCTCCAGCCCGGCCTTCGTCGCCCCGTACATGCTCATGAACGGCCCCGCTGCGATCGCGGTCATCGACGTGGTGTTGATCACCAGTCCGCCGCCGCGCGCGCGGAACGCCGGCAGGAACGCGCGGGTCACGCGAATCGGTCCCAGGAGGTTGACGTCGAGCTCGCGCTGCAGATGCTCGTCCGAGAAGAACTCGGCCGGACCCATCAGCATGTGCCCGGCGTTGTTGTGCAGCACGTCGATGTCGGTCTGCGCGAGGGACGCGGCGACGGCGAGGATGTTCGCCGAGTCGGAGACGTCCAGATGGACGGTGTCGATCTCCGGGCGGGATGTGATCTCCGGCGCCTTGCGGAAGTCCCGCGCGGCGGCGATCACCTTCCATCCTTCGTCGGCGAATCGCAGCGCCGTCGCCTTGCCGATACCGGACGATGCGCCGGTGATGAGGATCGTGCTCATGACTTGCCTGCTCTCGAATCGTGCTGACCATCGCCAGCTCTATAGCGTTGCTATAACTATATCACTGCTATAGAGGGGAATGGGGGCGCGTCCCGACGATCCGGGTTCGCTCACCGCCCGAACAGACGCGACCAGAACCCCTTCCTCTTCGACCATCCGAGGGCGGTCAACCGCTCGACGACGGGGCGTGTGATGTCGTCGGTCGAGAAGTTCGCCTGCCAGGTGTGCGCCGACGTGGTGCCCTGGCGGTCGGTCTGCTGAGCGCTCACGGCGGCACCCAACCGGAAGGACTTCCGGTAGACCCTGCCGCGGAATCGCGTGGAGGTGAAACTCGCTCCGCCGATCCCGATGTGGGACTCCATGCCGGTCATCGTCTCCGTCAGACGGAAGACGGGTTCCGACGGCGCGAGCGAGACTCGCAGCTCGTACTCCTCCTCGTAAGAGCCCGCGGCGAGGATGTTGTGCCATCTCGCATCCGCCCACTTCCAGCGCCCGACCACACCGTCGGGAGTCTGCTCGTAGACGAACGGGAGGTCGGGCGAGTTCAACGCGAGAAGCTGCGCTTGCGCGTCGGCGAAGGATGCGGTCATGGGGCGAGCCTAGGGCGAGCAGCCGGAGATCGGACTCCCTGACGACCTCAGGGGGCGGGTGTGCTGAACAGGTTGACGACGTTGCCGTCGGGGTCTCGGATGAGTGCCGACCTGTTCCCCCAGGGCATCGTCGTGGGAGCGAGGACGACGTCCGTCGACTTCGGCCGCAGCCGTGCGAATTCCTCGTCGACGTCGGAGACCTCGAATTCGACGAGCACCGACTGGTTCGCGTGCGCGGACACGGCATCACCGAGCATCCCGATCGTCTCGACGTCGGCGATCGCCAGCGTGGCGCCGCGTCCGGCGAACCGGGCGAAGACGGGCGCCGGACGCTCGGGCGCGGTTGCGACCACGCGCTCGTAGAACGCGGCGAGCCGATCGACATCGTGCGTGATGATGCGGATGGACGAGAACGACATGACGTACCTCCGGGGAGTGGGCGAGTGCAGTGACACCATGCTCGCCGCCCTCGGCGACACCGTCGTGTCGGTGTTTCCGCGAATCGTTCCGCGCTGCCTCAGTCGTCGACGACGGATCGCAGACGCCCGTACTGGATACCGAGATCCTCCCGGCGCAGCATCCGCGGCTGCAGCACCTCGTCCGTCAGTTCGACCGACAGCATCCGGTCGCCTCGGAAGGCGCGCACGCCGTCGCGCAGTCGGCACCAGGCGATCAGGTACCAGTAGCCCTCCTTCCCGATCGACCCCAGCGGCTCGACCTCGCGCACCGACTCCCGGCCGGCGGGATTCCGATACCGAAGACGCACGACGCGACCCGCTCTGAGCGCGGACGCGAACGATGGGGGCGTCGACATCTCCTCGTCCGGCTCGAGCAGATGCACTCGTGACGCGAGTGCTCTGGCGCGCCGAGCGTCGTCACTCGGCATCACCGCGAGGATCTTCCTCCCGGCCGTCGCTGCGGACTGTCGGAACGGGCTCCGACGGAGCGCCCCGAGCCCGATCAGCACGGCGATCGCCTCGTCGAGAGTGAAGCCCGCCGGGCCGAGGGTCGCGGCAGCGTCGATGACGTATCCACCGGTCCGGCCCGGCTCCGCCCAGATGGGGAGCCCCGCCTGCTGCAGCGCGAGGAGGTCCCGCTCCACGGTCCGCCGCGACACCTCGAACCGCTCGGCGAGCCAGCGCGCGCTGCGGGGTCGCGGCGACGCCGCGCGCAACTCCTCGACGAGGGCGTACAGACGATCGGTGCGGTTCACCTCTCCATCATCGATGCCTCGGCCGCGGAGACTCGGTCACACGCGACGAGCGCCCCGTTGACGCGCTTCAGATTTCCGTGACCAAACCGTTGCATTCGTTATCTCGCCGTTATAGAGTGATCGCACGGTGAATGTTTGCTGTGGCATCCACCTCATGTGATTGCAGGACACTCTTGGTGCAAGGGACAAGGGCCGGTCGGGAGCCTCTCCGACCGGCCCTTTACTGTTGCCGTACTCTTTTCCCATGACCGATCGCAAGCTCGCCCTCGAGGCCTGGGAGAGCCTGTTCCGCGCACAGCACGAGCTGTTCACCGAGATGAACGCCGACTTCGACCACTCCGACCTCGGACAGGCCGAGTACGACGTGCTCCTCACGGTCACCCGCTCCCCCGACATGTCAGCGCGTCTTCGCGACGTCACCGCCAACATGCTCATCAGCCAGCCGAGCGTCTCGCGGCTCGTCGACCGCATGGTCACGCGCGGACTCGTCGAGAAGTGCCCCGACCCCGATGACGGTCGCGGCGCGCTGATCAGAGCGACGGATGCCGGGGCGAGGGCGTTCCGCAGCGTCGCCACCGTGCACGGCCGATCGATCGCCGCCCGCATGTCGGTGCTCGAGGATGCCGAGCTGCGCACCCTGCGCGACCTGGCGCAGAAGCTCCGCGGGCGCTGACGCGCAGCATCCTCCGCCCCTCTCCGCCGTCCGCGACACGGCATCCTCCTGCCCTCGTCGTCGCGCGCAACGAGGGAGATCTCGCGTAACGACGGAGCATCCGCGGCTTGAGCTCCTTCGATACGTGCGATCTCCTTCGGAACCGTGATCGTCCCGAGGGGAATTCTCCCCGCGCGGGCACGAGCCGGTTTCTGGCAGGGTGGAAGCGAGTCCCGGCATCTCGCGCCGGGACCGCGGACCACCCCCTCGGGGGGAACCAGGGAGGTCATCCATGGAGATCGCCGGAATCGTCGGCATCCTCGTCATCGTCGGGATCGCGGTCGTCGCCGCCGTCGTCGTCCTGCTCATCCTGCTGCTGTTCGCCCGCAGCTGGATCAAGGTCGCCCGAGCCGACGAGGCACTCGTCATCTCGGGTCGCAAGCAGAAGGTCGCCCGCGCCGTCATCGGCACCGACGGCACGACGCGCGACGAGATGTCGGAGTCGCCCGTCACGGTCATCGTGAACGGCAAGTCGCTCGTCAACCCGATCACCCAGCGCCACGAGATCATCTCGCTGCGCTCGCGGCAGGTGTCGCTGAACGCCGAGGCGCAGTCGCTCGACAGCGTCACCCTCAACGTCGACGGCGTCGCGATCGTCAAGATCGGCTCCGACCCGATCCTCGTGCGCCGCGCCGCCGAGCGATTCGCCTCGCAGGACAAGGCCATCGAGCAGTTCACCACCGAGCAGCTCGAGGGTGCCCTGCGCGGCATCGTCGCGACGCTGTCGGTCGTCGAGCTCATGCGCGAGCGCAAGAAGTTCTCCGACCAGATCGCCGCCGACGTCTCGCAGGAGCTCGCCGAGCAGGGCCTGATCCTCGACTCGTTCCAGATCAAGGGCATCACCGACAAGGTCGGCTACATCCAGTCGCTCGGTGCTCCCGAGATCCAGGCGAAGCGCCAGTCGGCCGAGATCTCGCAGACGAACGCCGACCGCGCGATCAATCAGAAGAACATCGCCAACCAGGAGGCGAACCTCGTCGAGCAGACCGCGCTCGACACCAACACGGCCAACGCCAACGCCGGCATCGGTCGTGCACGTGCCGAGGCGGAGCAGGCCGAGCAGCTCGCCCGCGCCCAGGCCGAGCAGGCCGTTCTGCAGCAACAGGCCGAGAACCGGCAGGCTCAGCTCGACGCCGACGTCAAGCGCGTCGCCGACGCACAGCGGTACGAGGCCGAGACCCGCGCCCAGGCCGAGCTGTACACGCGTGAGCGCGCGGCAGAGGCGGCCGCGATCGAGCAGGTGAAGCAGGCCGAGGCCCGCACCCGCATCGCCGAGCAGCAGGCTCAGGCCGACAAGGCGAAGGCCGACGGTGAGGCCGCAGCCGCCATCGCCCGCGCGACCGGTGAGGCCGACGCGCTGCGCGCCCAGGCCGAGGCCGAGTCCGAGGCACGTCGTCTGCGCGCGAACGCGGAGGCCGACGCCATCCGCGCCGAGGGTGAGGCGCGGGCCGCCGCGGTCGAGGCCGAGGCGAAGGCCATCGCGTCGAACCAGGACGCCTTCCTCTCGCAGCGCGTGCTCGAGACCCTCCCGGCCATCATGGCCGAGTTCGCGAAGGGCTACTCGACGATCGGCAGCGTCTCGATCATCGGCGGCAACGGCGACGGCGCCTCCGACCTCGTGGGCGCCGACAGCGCCAAGGCACTCAAGTCGGTGTTCGACAGCGTCAGCTCCGCCACCGGACTCGACCTCGCCTCGATCATCCAGGGCCAGGCCGTCGGTCGCGGCATCGGCGAGGGGGTGGCCGCGGCATCCGCATCCGCTCCCGCGAAGCGCGCACCGAAGCCCACCACGCCTCCGCCGCCGGCCCCGCCGGCTCCCGCCGCGGAGTAACAGCACGAGAACAGCGGATGCCGCGGCCGAGCCGGTCGCGGCATCCGCTGTTTCGTCGGGTGTCGATGCTTCGCTCCGGGCGCCACCACCCGCCGCGCCTCAACGCGGCAGACTGGAGGGGTGACCGCCGCCTTCGACCTCGCCGCCATCGGCGCGGGACTCTCGTTCGCGACGGCTGTCGACGACCTGTCGCATGCTCTCGACGGCAGTCAGGCTGTGATCGTCAGCGCCCCTCCCGGCACGGGCAAGACGACGCTCGTGCCGCCGCTGCTGGCGAGCCGGTCGGGCGGACGCGTCATCGTCACCCAGCCGCGCCGCGTCGCCGCCCGAGCGGCCGCGCGTCGGCTCGCGCATCTCGACGGCTCAGCCCTCGGCGAGCGCGTCGGGTTCACGGTGCGCGGCGAGAGCGCGGTCGGTCCGTCGACACGGATCGAGTTCGTCACCGCGGGCGTGCTCCTGCGCCGCATGCTCGACGACCCGGGTCTCGACGGAGTGGATGCCGTGATCCTCGACGAAGTACACGAGCGCGCCCTCGAGACCGACCTGCTGATCGGGCTCCTGTCGGAGGTGCGCGAGCTGCGCGACGACCTGGCTGTCGTCGCCATGTCGGCCACGCTCGATGCCGTGCGCTTCGCCGCCGTGCTCGGCACGGACGACGCGCCCGCCCCGGTCGTCGACCACGACGTACCCGCCTTCCCTCTCACCGAGCGCTGGGCGCCGAGTGCCGCGCCCCGCCTCGACGAGCGCGGCGTCACGTGGGCATTCCTCGATCATGTCGCGCACACCGCGGCATCCGCTGCCCGCGATCTCCGACACGACGACCCCGCAGCCGACGTGCTCGTCTTCGCGCCGGGCGCGCGCGAGGTCAGCGAGATCGCGCGCCGCATCAGTGCCACCGCCGACGGGTTCGACGTGCGCGAGCTGCACGGGCAGATCCCCGCGGCGGAGCAGGATGCCGTGATCCGCGGCCGCGCACCGGGCGCACCCCCGCGCATCATCGTGTCGACCTCGCTCGCGGAGTCGTCGCTCACCGTTCCCGGGGTTCGACTGGTGGTCGACAGCTGCCTGGCTCGACACCCTCAGCGTGATGCCGCCCGAGGCATGACCGGTCTCGTGACGACCGCGGCTCCCCGCTCCTCCTGCGTGCAGCGAGCTGGACGCGCCACGCGGCAGAGTCCGGGAACGGTGATCCGCTGCGTCGACGAGCGCACGTACGCTGCCGCCCCCGCTCGCCCTGACCCCGAGATCGCGGTGGCAGACCTCGCGGATGCCGCCCTGTTGCTCGCCTGCTGGGGCGCGCCGGGCGGGGCGGGACTGCGGATGGTCGACCGGCCGCCCGCCGACAACCTCGCCGATGCGATCACGGTGCTGCACGGCCTCGGCGCGGTCGACGACGACGGACGCGCCACCCCCGAAGGCCGTGCACTGGCACGCGTCCCCACCGACCCCCGACTCGCCCGCGCCCTGCGCGACGGCAGCCCCGTCGTGGGGGCATCGCTCGCGGCGGAGGTCGTCGCGCTGCTCGGAGGCGACGTGCGCGTCGCCGAAGCCGATGTCGCGCAGGCTCTGGTCGCCCTGCGCGGTGGTGGCACGGCGCAGGCGCGTCGCTGGCGGCGCGACGCGGATCGCCTCGAGCGACTGGTGCCGCCGACGCCCGGCATCCGCTCCGACCTCGACGGCACGGGACTGGTGATCGCCCTCGCCTTCCCCGAGCGCATCGCTCAGCGGGTGGAGCGCGCGGCCGACGGCGCGTCGTTCCTGCTCGCGTCGGGCACCCGCGCCGGGGTGCGCGGCACGCTCGCAGCGGCCGAGTGGATCGCCGTCGCCGACGTCACCAGAGCCGGCGGACGCGCGGCGGCAGGCTCCGGCGCGATCGTCCGCGCCGCGGCGGTCCTCACCGAGCCGCAGCGCGAGATCGCCGCGAGCCACCTCATGACCGACCGTGTCGAAGCGGAGTTCGTCGGTGGCCGCGTGCAGGCAAGACGCGAACGGCGCATCGGAGCGATCCTGCGGTCGTCGGCCCCCGTCCGTCCGACGATCGACGAGGGACGGGATGCCGTGCGGCGGGCGCTCCACCGCGACGGCCTCTCGGTGTTCACCTGGTCGGAGACGGCCGACGCGCTGCGTCGTCGGCTGGCTCTGCTGCGACGCGAGCTCGGCGACCCGTGGCCCGAGGTGACGGATGCCGGACTGCTCGCGTCTCTCGACAGCTGGCTCGCGTCCGAGCTCGACGCGCTCGCCGGCGGAACCCCTGCGGCTCGGATCGACCTCGCGACCGCGCTGCGCCGACTGCTGCCGTGGCCGGCGGCGACCCGCTTCGAGGAGCTCGTACCGGAGCGGCTGGAGGTTCCGACAGGATCCCGCATCCGCATCGATTACCCCGCGATCGACGAGGAGTCGGCCCGCCCCGTCGTCGCCGTCAAGCTGCAGGAGTGCTTCGGGTGGGCGCAGACCCCGCGGCTCGTCGACGGGAGGGTCCCGGTGCTGTTCCACCTGCTCTCCCCGGCCGGCCGTCCGCTCGCCGTGACCGACGATCTCGCCTCGTTCTGGTCCGGTCCCTACGCGCAGGTGCGGGCCGAGATGCGCGGGCGGTACCCGAAGCACCCCTGGCCGGAGGACCCGTGGGCCGCCGCACCGACGCGATGGACGAAGAACCGCACCGCGCGGGAGTCGGGGTAGGACGTTTCGTGTCGCTCCGCTCGCTCAACGGCCCGCAAGAGAGGTCCGCTCGCTCAACGACCCGCGGAACGGGCCGTGCGCGAGGACGTTCAGGCCAGGAGGTGTCGCAGGTAGCGGGGCGGGTCCTGCAGGAACGAGCGCCAGTGGTTCACGAGTTCGAGGTCGGCCCACTCGGCCGGGCGGATTCCCCACTCCCCGACCTCCAGGATCTTCGCCCCCGGCAGAGCGGCCAGCACCGGCGAGTGCGTCGCGCAGAGCACCTGCCCGCCTTCGTCGACGATGCGCTGCAGCACGGCGATGAGCGCGAGCGTCGACTGGAACGACAGCGCCGCCTCCGGCTCGTCGAGGCAGTAGAAGCCGGGCTCGTCGAAGCGGCTCTCGAGCAGCGCGAGGAACGACTCGCCGTGACTCATCTCGTGGAACGGCACATCCGGTCCGCTCGTCGACGGGTTGTCTTCGAGGTAGGTGTAGAACGAGTGCATCGTCTCGGCGCGCAGGAAGAACCCCCAGCGGTTCGCCCCCACCCCGCGCTGCAGTCGGAGCCACTCCGACAGCGGCGACTCGGTCGGCCGGGTGCGATGCGCCGCCTGGCGCGAACCGCCCTCCGGCGAGAGTCCGTAGGCGACGGCGATCCCCTCGACGATCGTCGACTTGCCGCTGCCGTTCTCACCGACGAGAAAGGTCACACCGGGGTCGAGGTCGATCCCCTCGCGGAGCACCTGCGCGACCGCCGCGATGCTCGTGGGCCAGCGACCATCGGGTTCGGGTGCATCGTCCGCTGCGCGGACCGCCACGATGGGCTGCTCGCGCTTCCGTCTGCTGCCCGGCTCCCAGATCGACTCCATGCTCCGACGTTACGGGCGACCGCAGACATCGGCATCTCCGGGTTCGGCCCGGTCAGCACTCGATGACGTTGACCGCGAGGCCGCCCTCGCTCGTCTCCTTGTACTTCGTCGACATGTCCATGCCGGTCTGCCGCATCGTCTCGACGACCGCGTCGAGCGACACGTAGTGACTGCCGTCTCCGCGCAGAGCGAGGCGCGCGGCGGTCACCGCCGTCGAGGCGGCGATCGCGTTGCGCTCGATGCACGGGATCTGCACGAGGCCGGCGATCGGATCGCACGTCAGCCCGAGGTGGTGCTCCATCGCGATCTCGGCGGCGTTCTCGATCTGCCGGTTCGTACCGCCCATGACGGCGGTGAGTCCGCCCGCGGCCATCGCGCACGCCGACCCGACCTCGGCCTGGCACCCGCCCTCGGCTCCCGAGATCGACGCGTTGGCCTTGAACAGCGAGCCCAGCGCGGTCGCGGTGAGGAGGAACCGACGGATGCCGCGGCGACGGTTCGCCTCGGCGACCGCGTCGGGGTCTTCGATCGCGCCGACCGCGACGAGCGACGCCTCCGCGCCGAAGCCGAGCAGGGCGCTGCCGACCAGTTCGCCGTAGGGTGTGACGGCGTTGCCCGCGCCGAGGCCGGAATCGGCGAGGAACCGCCACCAGTACATCGCGACGGCGGGGAGGATGCCGGCCGCACCGTTCGTCGGAGCCGTGACGACGCGTCCGCCTGCGGCGTTCTCCTCGTTCACCGCGAGCGCGAAGGCACCCAGCCATTCACCCGGGAGCTCGCGGTGCCCCTCGGATTCGACCTCTTCGAGCTGCTCCCTGATCAGGTTCGCCCGCCGCTTCACCTTGAGGATGCCGGGCAGGATGCCGTCGCTGTGGAGCCCCGCGTCGACGCAGCCCGACATCGCGTCCCAGATGGCGTCGAGCCCCGCGGCGACCTCTTCCTCGCCGCGCATCGCGGTCTCGTTGAGTCGTGCGACCTCGGCGATCGACAGGCCGTACTCGTCGCACAGTGCCAGCAGCGATGCCGCGTCGGCGTACGAGTACGGCAGCGGGGCCGTGGCGAGCTTCGCCTCCTCCCCGTCGCGGCGGATGAAGCCTCCGCCGACCGAGTAGTAGGTCTCCTCAGCGACGGTCGAGCCCGCGGCATCCCAGGCCGTGATCGTCATCGCATTCGGGTGACCGGGCAGGCGCGTGCGCGGGGCGAACACGATGTCGTCCTTCGCGAACGCCACCTCGTGCGTGCCGTCGAGCAGCAGCCGTCCGCCGTCGGGGAAGTCCGTCCACGCCGAGCGCACGGCAGCCGGATCACAGGTCTCGGGTTCGAGACCGCGGAGTCCGGCGACGACCGCATCCGGCGTGCCGTGGCCGATGCCGGTGGCGCCGAGCGACCCGAACAGGGTGCAGCCGACGCGCGAGACGCGATCAATCGCGCCGGTCGCCGTGAGCCGCCTGGCGAACTCCAGAGCCGCCCTCATCGGTCCGACCGTGTGGGAGCTGGAAGGCCCCACTCCGATGGAGAAGAGGTCGAAGGCCGAGACGTACGCTGTCACCCGACCAGCGTACGTCGTCGGACGGATGCGGTCGTCAAGCCCCTTCCCGCGACGGCGAGGCCGCGGCATCCTGAATCCGTCCACCCACGCGAAAGGGATGATCATGAGCGACACCACACCCGAGCAGGATCCGGCCACCGACCTCGACGGCGAGGCTCAGGCGCCCACCCCGACCCCGTCCTCCGGCGACGCCGGCGAGATCACGGCGGTCTCCCCCGACGACGAGAGCGAGTCGGAGAACCTGACCGAGGGCCAGGCTGAGACGCCCGAGCAGGCAGAGTCTCCGGAGGACGCCGACCCCGAAGAGGTGCCGAGCACCGAGGAGCTCGAAGAGCCCAGCACCGAGAAGTCGCCCGGCGAGGAGCCGAAGGCCCCGAAGCGAGACGACCCCGAGCCCGACCATCAGGCGGTCGGGATCGGGGTCATCGACGGTCCGCAGACGGACCAGGGCGACTGAGGCGGCTCCTACCCCACCCCAGGGCCCGCGTTCCGGTCGCAGATCGTGCCGCTCCGAGGGCGCGGGGACGGCACGCGACGCGACCGGGACGAGTGCGGGGAACTATTCGACGAGCTTGCCCGTCGTGTCGACGTCGCGCATGAGCTCGGCGATCTCGTCCGGGATCGGCGGGATCTGCTCGTGCGTCACACCCGTGCCCGGGCTCCACACCAGGTTCACCTGCAGCGTCGGATCGGTGTCGGGGTAGTCGCTGCGGTTGTGGCATCCGCGGGTCTCACGCCGCTCCCGCGCGGCCTCCAGCGTGGCCCTGGCCGCGATCGCCGAGGCCTTGAGGTCGAAGGCGTGCGCGAGATCCTGGAACCCGGCGATGTCGGGATGGATGCCGATGTCCTCCATGCGCCCCTCGATCATGTCGAGGTCGGCGAGACCGGCGCGCAGCCCCTCCTCCGAACGCACCACCCCGGCGTGCTGGGTCATGGTGTTGCGGATCGCGCGCTGCAGTGCGCGGACGTTCTCGTGTCCGTCGGCGGCCAGCAGGTCATCGATCTCTGCGCGAGCCTGCGCCACGGCGGCCGCCGAGCGCTTCTGCGCGTCGAGCCCGGCGGCGTGCGCCATCGCGGCCTGGCCGACGATGCGTCCGTACACGAGCAGCTCGACGAGCGAGTTGCCGCCGAGACGATTGGCGCCGTGGAGTCCGCTCGACGCCTCGCCGATCGCGTAGAGGCCGTCGACGTCGGTCTGATGGTCTTCCGAGCGCACCCACACGCCGCCCATCGAGTAGTGCGCGGTGGGGGCGATCTCGATCGGTTCGGCGGTGATGTCGAGCATCTGCAGCTCCATCATCGTCTGGTAGACGCGAGGCAGACGGGTCATGATCGTCTCGCGCGGCAGGTGCGAGACGTCGAGCCAGACGCCGCCGTTCTCGGTGCCGCGCCCCTCGGCGATCTCGGTGTACGCGGCGAGAGCGACGCGGTCGCGGGTCGAGAGTTCCATCCGCTCGGGGTCGTACTTCTCCATGAACCGCTCCCCGAGCGCGTTGCGCAGGATGCCGCCCTCGCCGCGCGCCGCCTCGGAGATGAGGGTGCCCGCCGCGTTCTCCGGCTCGATGATGCCGGAGGGGTGGAACTGCACGAGTTCGGGATCGCGCAGCCGGGCGCCGGCCTCGACCGCGAGGCGGAACGAGTCGCCAGTGTTCTCGTCGCGCCGAGACGAGGTGCGTCGCCAGATGCGGTTGTGGCCGCCCGCGGCGAGGATCACGGCATCCGCGTGGATGAGGTAGCGCGTGCCGTCGGCCTGGTCGAAGCCGTACGCGCCGAAGACGACATTGTCGCGCACGAGGAGTCGGGTGATGTAGACGTTGTCGAGGATCGGCACGTCGAGCTGCTCGGCTTTGGCGACGAGGGTGCGCTGGATCTCGAGACCGGTGTAGTCGCCCGCGAACGCGGTGCGGCGGAAGGTGTGCGCGCCGAAGAAGCGCTGCGAGATGCGGCCGTCGTCCTCGCGCGCGAACTCCATGCCCCAGCGTTCGAGATCACGGATGCCGCGCTCGGCCCCCTGCGTCACGACCTCGACCGTGTGCGGGTTGGCGAGCAGGTAGCTCTCCTTGATCGTGTCCGCGGCGTGCTGCTGCCAGGTGTCGTCGGCATCCATCGTCCCGAGCGCGGCGTTGATTCCTCCGGCCGCGAGCGACGTGTGCGCGTCCTGCCGGGGGCGTTTGCCGACGGCGAGGACGTCGACGCCGTGCTCGGCGACCTCGATCGCCGCGCGGAGACCCGACCCGCCCGTCCCGATGACGAGGACCGTGGTGGAGATCTGCCGTTCGCGTGTACTCATGCCTTCGACGCTAGTTAGGCAGCCCTAATAACTCCAATGCATTGTTCTACTGGTATCGATAGACTGCAGGCATGAATCTGGAGCAGCTGCGGGGGTTCGTCGAAGTGGCCCGTCTGGGGCACTTCACCCGCGCGTCCGAGCACCTGCATCTTGCACAGCCCTCGCTGAGCAGGCAGATCTCGACGCTCGAACGCGAGCTCGGAGCCGAGCTGTTCCACCGCGCACGCGGTCACATCAACCTGACCGCGGCGGGCGAGGCGCTGCTCCCCCGCGCGCAGCGGATGCTGTCGGAGGCCGAGGCGATCCGCGAGGAGATGGGCGAGCTCGCCGGCCTCCGCCGTGGTCGGGTGCGGCTCGGAGCGCCGCCCACCCTCTGCATCAGCCTCGTCGCCGAGGCCATCAGCACGTTCCACGCCTCGCACCCCGGCGTCGATCTGCACCTCGTCGAGAGCGGATCACGTCTGCTCGTCGAGCAGCTCGCGGTCGGAGCCGTCGACATCGCCCTCATCACCGAGTCCGACGGACCGCCCCCCTCCGGCTTCAGCCTCAGCCGCATGCAGCTGCTCACGGAGGAACTCGTCGTCGTCTCCGCGGCATCCCAGCCTCCCGTCGCGGTGACCCCGGCCATCGGCCTCGAACACCTCGCGACGCTGCCGCTCATCGCGCTCGACGAGACCTACGAGCTGCGTGCGACGACGGATGCCGCGTTC
Source organism: Microbacterium sp. LS_15 (assembly GCF_041954735.1). Taxonomy (NCBI): domain Bacteria; kingdom Bacillati; phylum Actinomycetota; class Actinomycetes; order Micrococcales; family Microbacteriaceae; genus Microbacterium; species Microbacterium sp. LS_15. The sequence continues at coordinate 78,933 of NZ_JAVAYD010000009.1, forward strand.
CGCTCGGCCGGACTCACGCCCAACCACGTGCTCGAGGGGGCGGAGATGGATGCCGTGCTCCGCTTCGTCGAACGCGGAGTGGGCGTCGCGGTCGTACCCGCGATGGTGCTGCTCGATCAGCCAGCGCTGCGGTCGGTGCGGCTCACGCACCCGATGATGCGGCGCACCGTGAGCCTCGCGCACCGCGCCGACGTCACCCCCGCGGTCGCCGTCGCCGCCATGCGCGAGGTCATCGTCGCGACCGCCGCCGAGGTCGCGCGCCGCGACCCCGCGATCACGAGCCTGCTCGACTGACGGCATCCGCCGCCCGGTGCGGGCCGGAAACGCGTCGCCCACGCGATGCGGCGTCAGGAGGCAGCGAGCTCGTCCCGCACGATCGCGGCGCCGGCGCTGAGCGCGCTCAGCTTCGCGAGGGCTGCTCCGCGGGGCAAGGGAGCCATGCCGCAGTTCGTGCTCGGCACGAGCTTGTCCGCATCCACGAAGGCGAGCGCCTCGCGCAGGACGTCGGCGACCTGTTCGGGAGTCTCGACGGTCTCGCTCGCGACGTCGATCGCGCCGAGCATGACGTTCTTGCCTCGGATGAGCTCGATCAGGTCGAGGGGCACGTGCGAGTGCGCGCGCTCCAACGAGACGGTGTCGATGATCGACTTCTGCAGCAGCGGGAACGACTCCTCGTACTGACGCCACTCCGGCCCGAGCGTCGCCTTCCAGTCGGTGTTCGCCTTGATGCCGTAGCCGTAGCAGATGTGCACGACGGTTTCGGCGCGCAGCCCCTCGGCCGCGCGCTCGAGCGTCGCGACGCCCCAGTCCTTCAGCTCGTCGAAGAAGACGTTGAAGGCGGGCTCGTCGAACTGGATGACGTCGACGCCGGCCGCTTCGAGCTCGCGCGCCTCCTGATTGAGGATCGTCGCGAACTCCCAGGCGAGCTTCTCGCGGCTGCGGTAGTGCCGGTCCGACAGCGTGTCGATCATGGTCATCGGCCCCGGCAGCGCCCACTTGATCCGCTGGTCGGTCTGCTGGCGGAGGAACGTCGCGTCGTCGACGAACACCGGCTTCTCGCGGCTCACCGCGCCGACGACCGTGGGCACGCTCGCGTCGTACCGGTCGCGGATGCGCACCGTCTCGCGCTGGTCGAAGTCCACGCCGCTCAGGTGCTCGATGAACGTCGTGACGAAGTGCTGGCGGGTCTGCTCGCCGTCGCTGATGATGTCGATGCCGCGGCGGGTCTGCTCCTGCACGGCGCTGCGCAGAGCATCCTGCTTGCCCTCGACGAGAGCGTCGCCCTCGAGCTTCCAGGGCGACCAGAGCGTCTCGGGCTGTGCGAGCCAGGACGGCTTGGGGAGGCTGCCCACGATCGAGGTGGGGAGGAGGGAGTTCACGATGCGCCTGCGGGTCACGCGGCCGCGGCCGTGTCGTCGGCGGCGGCCCACCGCGCGAGCACGTCGCGGTGCGGCTTCACGAAGTGCTCCTCGGTGTACCGGCCCTGCGAGCGTGCGAGCCGGTTGCGCTCCTCGCGGTCGTACCCGATCTGGGTCGACGAGTAGTCCTGCTGGTCGAGCGTCGGCCGGTAGATGCTCGCGGCGGCGGAGTTCGCGTTGTAGATCTCCGGGCGGTAGATCTTCTGGAACGTCTCCATGGTGCTGATGGTGCCGATCAGCTGCAGGTTGGAGTAGTCGGTGAGCAGGTCGCCCTCGAAGTAGAACGCGAGCGGTGCGACGCTCCCCGGAGGCATGAAGTACCGCACCCGCAGCCCCATCTTCCCGAAGTAGGCGTCGGTCAGCGATCCCTCGTCATCCTGCACGTACTCGACGCCGAGGACGGGGTGGTGGTTCTCGGTGCGGCGGTACTCCTTGCTCGTCGACACGCTGATGCAGATCACCGGCGAGGTCGTGAAGCGCTCGCGGTACGCCTCGGAGTCGAGGAAGTGCCGGAACAGCTTGCCGTGCAGGTCGCCGAAGTCGTCCGGGACGGTGAACCGGCCCGCCGCCTCCGTCGCCGCCGGGAGCACCACGCTGAAGTCGAAGTCGCGGACGTACGACGAGAAGTTGTTGCCGACGATGCCGTGATGACGTCGTCCGGTCTGCCGGTCGACGATCTGGATGTCGAGGACCTCGAGCAGCGGGAACCGCTTGTCCTCGCCGTCGGCGGTGAACTCCAGGCCGGCTGAGACGATCTCGAGCTCGAGCGTGTACCGGTCGCGGGTCGGGTTGTCCCAGTGCGCGAGGTCGTTGAACCGCCGGTCGATCATCGTGAGCGCGTTGCGGAGGTTCTGCCGGCGGTGCTCGCCGCGCGCGAGGTTCGCGAAGTTCGTCGTGATGCGCGAGTCGTCGGAGGGCGTGTAGTCCTCGTCGAAGCGCGTGGTGGTGATGTGGAACGTGAAGTCGTTCGCCATGAGCGGCCCATCTGCTGGCTGAGCGACCGGATCGGCCGCGCGGAAGTCTGTGCATCCATGGTGCGGTGGAAAGCGGACTATCGGGTAACTCGCGCCAGCTATGCGCGGATATAGTCTCTACCTATGGCACGCGCATCCAGCGGCATCACGCTGCAGCAACTCCACTACTTCGTCGAGGTGGCGGCGGAGGGCTCGATCAGCGCAGCCGCCGATCTGCTCTACGTCTCGCAGCCCACGATGTCGGCGGCCATGAAGGACCTCGAGACGCGGGCAGGGCGCACCCTGCTGCTCCGCTCCGCCCGCGGGGTCACCCTCACGGCCGACGGCGCGGAGTTCCTCGGGTATGCGCGACAGGTCACCGAGCAGGTCGCGCTGCTCGAGCAGCGGTACCTCGGTCGGCCGCCGTCGCGTCGCCTGCTGGGCGTCTCGGCACAGCACTACTCGTTCGTGATCGACGCCTTCGTGCGCATGGTCAAGGCCAGCGGCGCGGCGGAGTACGAGTTCTCGCTGCGCGAGACCCGCACGTGGGACATCATCGAAGACGTGCGCACCCTGCGCAGCGAACTCGGCATCCTCTACCGCAACGACTTCAACCGCAGCGTCATCGACAAGCTGCTGCGCGACTCCGGCCTCGCGTTCCATCCCCTCTTCCTGGCCGATCCGCACATCTTCATCTCGCGCAAGAACCCGCTCGCGAGGCGCGATCGCGTGACCCTCGACGACCTCGTCGGCCTCCCCCGCCTCACTTTCGACCAGGGTGCGAACAACTCGTTTTACTTCGCCGAGGAGATCCTCTCGACCCTGTCGAGCGCGCAGGAGATCCGCGTCTTGGATCGCGCGACCATCTTCAACCTCATGATCGGCCTCGACGGCTACACGATCTCGACGGGCATCATCAGCGACGACCTCGACCCCGAGATCGTCGCGATCCCGCTCGACGTCGACGAGCGCATCGAGATCGGCTGGATCGGCCACTCGGCGATCCCGCTCACGGAGCAGGCGCAGCGCTATCTCGACGAGCTGCGGGCGGTCGTCGCGGGCTTCGGAGTCGTGCTCCTCGGCTGAGGGCGGAGGACCCACGGGAACGCCTCGGACGGTACGGCGTCCGAGGCGTTCTCCCTCGTGGGTCAGGCTTCGACGGACGCCTTCTTCGCCTCAGCCTTCGCCTGAGCGCGCGCCACGATGCGTCCGCGCACCGCCAGCACGAGGACGACGGCCAGGATCGCGTACAGGGTGAGCGAGATCGGCCCCTGCACGAGCACCGAGAAGTCGCCGTTGGCGCTCATCGCGGCATCCCGCAGGCTGGTCTCCGCCAGCGGTCCGAGCACCATGCCGATGATCAGCGGGGCGAGCGGGTAGTCGAGCGCCCGCATCAGGAACCCGAGCAGACCGATCCCCAGCAGCATGAGCAGATCGAACACCGAGCCGCTCGTCGCGTAGATGCCGAGGGCGCAGAAGAGCGTGATCCCCGCGTACAGGTAGGGACGCGGGATCAGCAGCAGCTTGGCCCACAGCATCGCGAAAGGCAGGTTCAGGATGAGCAGCACGATCATCGCGATGAAGAAGCTCGCCAGCAGCGCCCACACGAGCTCGGGCGCCCGCTCGAACAGCAGCGGGCCGGGCTGCAGCCCGTACTGGCGGAAGGCGGCGAGCATGATCGCGGCGGTCGCCGAGATCGGCAGGCCCAGGGCGAGCAGGGCACCCATCGCCATGCTCGTGGTCGAGTTGCCCGCGGCCTCGGGGGCTGCCAGACCGCGGATCGCCCCCGTGCCGAAGGTCGGGCGCGCGCGTCGGGCGTCGAGACGCTTCTCGAGTCCGTAGGCGAGGAAGGTCGGGATCTCCGATCCGCCGGCCGGCACCACGCCGAACGGGAGGCCGATCGCGGTGCCGCGGAACCAGGCGGGAGCGGCCTCCCTGAACTCGGCGCGGCTCAGCCAGGGCCGTCCCGAGGGCTTGATGAGCGCCTTGTCCTTCATGTGCCGCTCCAGGCAGGCGACGTAGATGACCTCGCCGAGCGCGAGGATCGCCACGGTCACGGTGACCAGCGAGACGCCGTCGAAGAGGTTCGGCGATCCCATGGTGAAGCGCGGGGCACCGGAGACGCCGTCGACGCCGATCACGGCGATGCCGAGACCGATGAAGAGAGAGGTCAGTCCCTTGATCACGTTGTCGGTGACGACCGACGACGTGGCGACGAAGGCGAACACGGCGAGCGCGAAGAACTCCGCCGGTCCGAACCGGCTCGAGAAGTCGGCCAGCGCCGGAGCGAGGAAGACCACGACGATCGAACCGATGAAGCCGCCGATGAATGCGCCGATCGCCGCCGTCGCGAGCGCCTGGGCCGCTCGCCCGTTGCGGGCCATCTTGTGACCCTCGATCGTCGAGGCGATCGCCGACGCCTGCCCCGGGGTGTTCATGAGGATGCCCATGGTGGAGTCGCCGAACAGGCCGCCGAAGTACACGCCGGCGAACATGATGAACGCGGCCGTGGGTTCGAGCGAGAAGGTCACCGGCAGCAGCAGGGCGACCGCCATCGAGGAGCCGAGGCCCGGCATCACGCCGACCGCGGTGCCCAGCAGGCATCCGATCAGCACCCAGACGAGGTTCTGCCACGTCAGCGCACCGGCGAAGCCCTCCGCGAGAAGCTGCAGCACGTCCATGTCAGAACCCCCATCCGAGAATGCCCGAGGGCAGCGACATGCCGAGCGCCATGTCGAACGCGATGTACGAGAGCGAGCTCACGGTCAGACCGACCACGAGGCTGAACAGCCAGCGGGTCGAGCCGAAACCGCGCGCGATGCACCAGAACAGGAGTCCTGCGGCGATGATCCAGCCGAGGATGTTCAGCACGAGCGCGAAGACGAGGAACGAGCCCACCACCCAGGCGAGCGACCTCACGTCGACGCGGACCGTGCGCTGCACGGCCGGCTCTTCCGGAGCCGCTGCGGATGCCGGGGTGACCGGCGCGTCCGAGACGGAGGCCGCGGTGTCGTCGTCCGCGCGGAGCTCGCGCACGGCGCCGACGACGAGCACGACCGCGAACAGGTACAGCCCCGCCGTGATGAGCATCGGGAAGAACTGCGGACCGGGGAACGCGGTGCCCTCCGGCACCTTCATCGTGATGATGCCCACGAGCAGGTAGGTCGCGAACGCGATGAGCACGCCCGGCATCGTGAGGTTCTTCAGCAGGGCCGCCGTGCGTCCGGGGCCGGCGCCGAACGCCAGCCGCTGTCCGACGACCGCCGACACCGCTGTCGGGTTGTTGGATGACATCACAGCCCCATCTCCTCGTACAGCTGCTCGATGCGGGAGTGCTCGTCCTCGAGGAAGGCGTCGAGCTCCTCCCCCGTGATGACCCGCTCGGTCCAGCGGTAGCGCTCGATGGCGTCCTTCCACTCCGGAGTCGCGATCGAGTCGGCGATGAGCTCGCGCAGACCGTCGACCTGCTCGTCATCGAGGCCCGCCGGGGCGGCGAGCATGCGCCAGTTGGTCAGCGAGACGTCGTAGCCCTGCTCGGCCGCGGTCGGGATGTCGATGCCGTCGACCGGCTCCTCCGCGACGAGGGCGAGCACGCGCAGGCGTCCGGACTCGATCTGATCGATGTTGTCGGGGTAGCCGCCCGCCGCGGCCTGGGCCGTGCCGTTGAGGAGGGCCTGGATCGCCTCCCCTCCGCCGTCCGATGAGATGTAGGTGGTGTCCAGCGGGGCGATGCCCGCGCTGAGCGCGAGGTCGGTCACGACGAGCTGGTCGAACGAGCCGCCACCCGTCCACGGCACGCCCTTCGGATCGGCCTTCCAGGCCTCGACGAGGTCGTCCAGCGTCTCGTACGGGGAGTCGGCGGGCACCACGATCACGTCGTACTCCTCGACGACCACGGCGAGGGGCGTCACGTCGTCGAGCGTGGCCGCTGAGCCGAACTGGATCGTCGCCGCCATGAGGCCTGTCCCTCCGACGAGGAGGTTGTTCGGCTGTCCTTCGAGCACCGAGACGTTGCCGAGGGCGATCGTGCCGCCCGCCCCCGGCATGTTCACGACCTGGACGTTGTTGACGAGCCCGTTCGCCTTCTGCGCCTGCTGCAGCTCGCGCGCCACACCGTCCCACCCGCCACCTGCTGCGGCCGGCGCGATGATGGTCATCGACGCGTGGATGTCCTGTCCGGCTGCCGCGGACGTGATCGAACCGAACGCGGCGATGCCGATCGCCGCTGCGGCGATCGTGCCGCCTATGACGCGGGGCAGGACCCGCTTACTCGATGAACTCGTCGTCATCATCGCCTCCTCGTGCGGACACCGTTGTCGCCGCAAGACGGTTATTAGGATGGCAAGGGACCGAGCGCACGTCGCGTGCGCTCGGCTTTGTGCTCATAGATGCTCATGGGAGAGCGGAGCGCGGCGATCCAGCGACGGAGAGGCAGCCGAGATGAGACGCAGCAGTGGCGCCCGCGCCGCGCGCCTCGGGATGCTCGTGCTGCCCAGTGTCATCGTGCTCGCGGCGGTCGGAGTGACGGCAGGGGTCGCGATCGCGGCGCAGGAGCGCAGCATCCGCGCCTCCACGGCCGATCGCGTGCACGAGGTCGCCGCGAGCCTCGCCGTGCTCCCCGAGGTGCAGCGCACGCTGGAGTCGACGGTCGACAGCGGCGATGAGGACGACCCAGCGGATGCGGTCGACCTCGCCCCCGCGACGGAGGAGCTGCAGCCGCTCGCCGACATCGTCGCGCAGGCCGCCGGGGTGTACTACGTCGTGATCACCGACGACGAGGGGGTGCGCATCACGCATCCTCTCGCCGCAGAGCGCGGCGTGCGCGTGTCGACCACGAACGAGTCGGTGCTGGCCGGCAAGGAGTTCCTCGGCACCGAGACCGGACCGTCCGGCCGCTCGCTGCGCGCCAAGGTGCCCGTCTACGGCGACGGCGACCGGGTCATCGGCATGGTGGCAGTCGGCGTGCTGGAATCGAGCCTCTCCGCGCGTCGCGACGAGGCGCTCGGCGACATCCTGCCGTGGATCATCGGGGCGCTCGTCGTCGGAACCCTCGCGAGCTCGGCCGTGGGCGCGGCGATCGAACGGCGCTTCCGCCGTCTCGACGAGCAGGCCGCGGAGCACGAGCACCTGCGGCGCACCACCGCGGCCCTGCAAGAGCAGTCGCACGAGTTCAGCACGCGGCTGCACGTGATCCATGGGCTCGTCTCGCACGGCGACGCAGACGACGCGCTGTCCTACATCGATGGCATCGTCCCGGTGCTCACGACCGAGCGACCGGGAGTCGGCGGAGCCACGGTCATGGGCGCGGCGATCGAGGCCGTGCAGAACGAGCTCACCGCGCTGGGCGCGCGGCTCGAGCTCGAGGTCGACGACGACATCGCGATCGACGAGGGCGTGCTGCTCGTCGTCGCGAACCTGTGCCGCAACGCGGGAGAGGCCGGCGCACGGCGCGTGCGCTGCACCCTGGCGGAGCGCGGACGCACACTCGTCGGCTCGGTGGAGGACGACGGACCGGGTATCGACCCCGCCGACGTCGAGCGGGTGTTCGCTCGCGGCTATTCGTCGAAGACGGACCGCGCCGTCGGCGGTCGCGGCATCGGTCTCGACCTCGTGCGTCGCACGGTCGTGGCGCGCGGTGGTGTGATCGAGGTGGGGCGCTCGTCGCTCGGCGGAGCGCGCTTCGATTTCGAGATGGAGGCCGTGCGATGAACGGCATCCGTGTCCTCGTTGTCGACGACGATCCCGGCGCTCGTGCGCTGCACGGTCGATTCATCGCCGAGACTCCGGGCTTCGAGCTGACCGGCACGGCAGCCACCGGCGCCTCGGCGCTCGCGCAGATCACCGAGGACGTCGATCTGCTGCTGCTCGACATGCGCCTGCCCGACATCAGCGGCATCGAGGTGCTGCACCGGCTCCGTGTCATCGGCGCAACGGGACCCGACGTCCTCGTGATCAGCTCGTCGCGCGACCAGGTGACGGTGCGGCAGGCCCTCGCGGCTCACGTCGTGGGGTACCTCATCAAGCCCTTCACGCAGGACGTGCTCCGTCGACGGCTGGAGGAATACGTCGCGCGCCGCAGCGCGCGCGACGCCGATGAGCACGACCGGCCGCTCGCCCAGGGCGAGGTCGACCGACTGCTCGCCACCGGCACCATCCGGCTGAGCGACCGAGCGGGCGATCGGTCGCCCTCGCCCTCACCGGAGCAGGCCGGCGGGCTGCCCAAGGGGCTCGCCGAGGTCACGCTGGCGCGCGTGATCGCAGCCCTCGACCCGGTCACGTCTCGGTCGGCCTCCGAGATCGCAGCGACCTGCGCGCTCTCGCGCGCGACCGCCCGTCGCTACCTCGACCACCTCGTCGAGACGGGCGTGATCGACCTCGCGCACCGCTACGGCAAGCGCGGACGCCCGCAGGTGCTGTACCGCCTCGCGCCCTCGCCCGACGCCTGACGGCGCTGGCGAGACAGCCCCAGGATGCAGAAATCCCCGCCGCTTCCGCGACGGGGATTCCCGAGTGATGTGCGCCCGAAGGGACTCGAACCCCTAACCTTCTGATCCGTAGTCAGATGCTCTATCCATTGAGCTACGGGCGCTCCTGGACCGCTCAGCGGGCCGTAGAACAGCTTATAGCAGTCGTCAGATGATTGCGAATCGAGGGGTCAGTCGTCGTGTTCGGCGGCCTTCTCCTGCTTCTTCTTCCGCTTCGCGCGGGCGCGCTGCTGCGACGACAGGGCCTGCAGGTCGACGAGGCGCAGCGCCTGCATGCGGGCGTCGCGCATGCGCTCGTAGTCGGGGTCCTGGTCGGGGCGCATCCCCTCGACGCGCAGACGGCGGTCGAGGTTGTGGCGCACGTCCGACCACGCGGCCTCGCGGGCCTCCTCGACGATCGCGCTCAGGGCGGCCTCGTCGTCCATCATCTCACGCAGCCGGGTGGCGACCCCGTGCGACTGCTTCGCCCGGCGCCGCAGGTTGCGCACGTCGCGGTCACGGTAGTCGTGGGTGCCTGACGGGTCGGAGTGTCGACCGCGGGCGCGTTTGCGCAGCGCGGTGAGGTTCTCCTCCGCCTCTTCGGATTCCTCGGCCATCGCCCGCAGCGCCTCGCGCGCGTCGGCGAGGTACTCGTGCGTGTCGAACACGCCGCCCTCGGCGATCGTGCCGATGAGGATGTGGTTCTTCACGGCGAGGCGCGCCGCAGCGGTCGCGATCGCGACGCCTTCCGCGATGGCATCCGCAGTTCGTCCCACCGTTCCTCCTCCCTTCGAGCGTACCCGTTTCGCCCTCCGTGGCGGTTGGCCAGAATGGACCGGAGGCCGGTCGAGGCGACGGGTTCGACCGAGGCAGCGCGAGCGACGGGAGCGACGATGCGGCAGGGAGCGGTGGGTGCTGTCCGTCTCGTCGAGCGCGACGGACGGCGACTGGTCGAGAAACGGCTGCCGGATGCCGAGCGCCACCGCGCCGAGGTCAGCGCGCTGCAGGCGCTGTCGCTCGTCGACGACCTGCCCACCCCGCAGCTGATCGAGGATCGCGCCGACGCCGTCCTGATGTCGGAGATGCCCGGCACCCGGCTCGACGAGGTCGACCGCGAGACCCGCCTGCAAGGGCTCCGCGCTTCGGCATCCCTCCTCCGGCGACTGCACGACCTTGCCCCGCCCTCCGGTCTCCGCCCGCGACCGGACGACGAGGCGATCATCGCGCGCTATCGGGCGGCCGACGCGCCGCCCCTGCCCCTCGACATCCCGCCCGCGTCCGGGCGAGCGTTCTGTCACGGCGACTGGGGCGACGGCAATCTCCTCGCCGTGGACGGCGCGATCTCCGCGATCGTGGACTGGGAGGCCGCGCACGTCGGCGACCCGCTCCGGGAGCTCTCCCGCGCCGCCTGGGGCGCCTCGCGCAAGGATCCCCGATCGTCCGCGGCGCTGATCGACGCCTACGGAGCGGATGCCGACGACGTGCATCGGTGGGACGCGATCCACGCGGCGGAGCTGTGGCTCTGGTTCGCTGAAGCCGGCCCGCCCGAGTATCTCGCCCAGCTCACCGCCGAGCTGCGCGAGTGGGGCGCCTGAGTCAGCGCACCACGCCGACCCAGATCCCCGAGGCCCACGCCTGCTGGTCGCCGTTGCAGCCCACCGAGCCCGGGTACCCGCGCACCACGGCCATGCAGTTCGCCAGGAACTCCGGATCGCCACCGAACAGGGCGGCGTAAGTCCCTGACGCGTTGAGAGTGCCCCAGACCTGGAACTGGTAGATGTGCGCGAGCTCGTGCGCCATGGCCCAGTTCAGCCGGTCGGCGCTCCATCCGGCGATGTCGCCGCGGTACTTGATGTACCCGTTGCTGTTGGCGCACGCGGCGGCGGTGCCACCCGCGCACGATGACGATTCGTAGAGGCCGACGCCGGCGCCGCCGACCCTGTCCAGCGCGGCGCGCACGCGCGCGTAGCCGTCGGGTCCGCTCGACGACCAGGCGGGTCCCATCGGGCGCGCGTATTGCGCCGCCTGCCAGGTCGAGACCTCCTCGCCCACCTTCTCGGTGAGGGCGTGCACCGTGGCGGTCGCGGCGACGACGACGGCCGGGTCTGACTTCTCGGCGAGCACGGTCTGCTGCGCGGACTGCGCTGCTGCCCGGTGCGCGGCCGTGTCGACCTTGCCCTCGGCACTGCTGATCGCCGCGCTCAGCGACGCGATCTCCTGCACGAAGGCGGGGCGCACCTCGAGCACCGCTGCGCGGTCGGCGGTGTCGTCCTGCGCGACCTCGATCTGCGCCTGCAGGTGGTCCGACCGCATCTGCGCGTCCTGCGTCTGCTGCGCGATCTCGCGCAGCTGCGCGATGGCGTCGGCCCGGGCGTCGTCGAGCGCGTCCGCCCGGCCGATGACACCGGCGGCGAGCAGCACGGCGGCCACGACGGTCACCGAGAACACGCGGCGCAGCATCACGGGAGGAAGCCCGTGGAGTCGGCGAGCTGCGCGTCCTGCTCGGCGATCACCGCGCGCAGGCTCGTGAGCTGCTCAGCGAGGTCGTAGTTCGCCGACCTCGCGGCGTCGCGGTCCTCCTCGGCCTGCACGACCGCGGCCTTGACCTCGGCGAGCGCGGTGACACGCTGCTGGTCTGCGACCACGATGATCACCGCTCCACCGATGAGCAGCAGCCCTCCGACGACGACCGCGAGTCTGCGCATATCGCTCCCCAGACACGACGCACTTTCGGAACGATTCCGTACGCACAATATATCCAGGCGGAAGGGTCCCGACTAGCCGATCGCGTGCGGCGCGGCGCTGCGGAATCGGCGCAGTCTGAGACTGTTCAGCACGACGAAGACGCTCGAGAAGGCCATGGCGGCTCCGGCCAGCATCGGATTCAGCAGTCCCAGAGCGGCGAGCGGGATCGCCGCGACGTTGTACGCGAGCGCCCAGAACAGGTTGCCGCGGATGATCGCGAGCGTTCGTCGCGCGAGACGGATGGCGTCCACGGCGCCTCCCAGGTCGCCGCGCACGAGGGTGAGGTCGGCCGCCTCGATCGCGGCATCCGTTCCCGTCCCCATCGCGATGCCGAGGTCGGATGCCGCGAGCGCTGCCGCGTCGTTGACACCGTCTCCCACCATCGCCACGACTCTGCCCTGCTGCTGCAGCGCGGCGACCTCGGCGACCTTCTGCTCGGGGAGCACGCCGGCGCGCACGGTGCGGATGCCGACCTCGGCCGCCACGGCTTCGGCAGCGCGCTGGTTGTCGCCCGTGAGCAGGACCGGCTCGAGGCCGAGCGCACGGAGCCCGGCGATCGCCGTGCGAGCGTCCGGTTTCACGACATCGGAGACGACGAGGACTCCGCGGACGCGCTCACCCCACGCGACTAGGACGGCAGTGTGCGCGCGATCCTCGGCGGCCGCGAACGCCTCGAGGAGGCGCCCGTCGAGCGGCGACTCGACTGCTCCGTCCGCGAGCGCCGAGGGCCGGCCGACCGTGACCCGCACCCCGTCGACGAATCCCTCGACGCCGCGGCCCTGGATGCTGCGGAACTCGCTCACCGACGGCAGATCGCCGAACCGCTCGACGGCCGCACGTACGACGGCGGCTGCGACGGGGTGCTCTGAGGCGTCCTCCACCGCGGCGGCGAGGCGCAGCACCCGCGCCTCGTACTCGCCGTCGGCCGCGACGACGTCGCGGAGCGTCATGCGTCCGCTCGTGACCGTGCCGGTCTTGTCGAGCACGATCGTGTCGACGCGGCGAGTCGATTCGAGGACCTCCGGGCCCTTGATGAGCACGCCGAGCTGTGCGCCCCGGCCGGTGCCGACGACCAGCGCCATGGGCGTGGCCAGGCCGAGGGCGCACGGGCACGCGATGATGAGCACCGCGACGGCCGCCGTGAATGACGCGGAGGCTCCCCCGCCGCTGAGCAGCCAGACGATGAGCGTCCCGGCGGCGATCGCGAACACGATCGGCACGAACACGGCCGAGAGCCGATCGGCGAGACGCTGCGCCTCGGCCTTGCCCGACTGCGCCTGCTCGACGAGCCGCGTCATGCGCGCGAGCTGGGTGTCGGCGCCGACCCTGGTCGCCGTGACGAGGAGGCGCCCGCCGACGTTCACGGTCGCACCGGTGACGGAGTCGCCCTGCCGCACCTCGACGGGCACGGACTCGCCGGTCAGCATCGACGCGTCGACCGCGGACGACCCCTCGCTCACGATGCCGTCGGTCGCGATCTTCTCCCCCGGCCGCACGACGAACACGTCTCCGACCACGAGCCGCGCCAGCGGCATCCGCTGTTCCACGCCGTCGCGTAGCACAGCGACGTCTTTCGCGCCGAGCTCGCCGAGTGCGCGCAGCGCCGCCCCTGCCGTGCGCTTCGACCGCTGCTCGAGGAAGCGTCCGAGCAGCAGGAACATGGTGACGCCCGCGGCGACCTCGAGGTAGATCGTTCCGAGTCCGTCACCGCGCTCGATCGTGAACCGGAACGGATGCGTCATGCCCCGCATGCCTGCCGTGCCGAACACGAGCGCATACAGCGACCAGAGGAAGGCGGCCGAGACCCCGACCGAGATCAGCGTGTCCATCGTGACCGTACGGTGCCGGGCGTTCAGGACCGCCGCGCGATGGAACGGCCACGCCGCCCACGTGACGACGGGGAGGGCGAGCACGAGCGACGCCCACTGCCAGCCGGGGAACTGCAGCGCCTCGACCATCGCCATCGCGATGACGGGGACGGCGAGCACGACGGCCGCGATGAGGCGCCTGCGCAGCAGGACGTCGCCGGGATCCGCCTCGCCGGACCCGGTCTCGCGCGGCAGCGCGGCGGTGTAGCCGGTGCGGACGACCTCGGAGATGAGGTCGTCGGCGACCACGTCTCCCGCGACCTCGACGTGCGCCTTCTCGGTGGCGTAGTTGACGGATGCCGTCACGCCGTCGATCCGGTTGAGGCGCTTTTCGATCCGCGCGGCGCAGGACGCGCACGTCATCCCGCCGATCTCGAGATCGTACGAGGCCAGCTGCTCGCTCATGGGGTGATCAGGCGCGGACGGCGCTGTACCCGGCCTCGTCGACGGCGGCCAGGACGGCGCTGTCGTCGAGCGGGGACTCGGAGGTGACGACGAGTCGACCGGAGGCCGCGCTCACGTCGATGGCAGTGATGCCCTGCAGCTTCGAGACCTCGCTGCGCACGGAGCCCTCGCAGTGCCCACAGGTCATGCCGGTCACGGTGTAGGTGGTCGTGGTCATGTCGATCCTTTCGTCGATGACGACACCCACTATACCCCCTAGGGGTATCCGAGGGACGGGATCACGCGGTCTCGGACTCGACGTCGAGGCGCTTCGCAGCGGATGCGACCGCGTTCGCGGTGTGCTGCGGGATCAGCTCCCGCAGCGCGTCGGCATCCTGCGCCTCGACGGCCTCGAGGATCACGCGATGCTCCTCGGCGGTCTCGATGAGATCGTCGTGCTGACCGAACAGCCACCGCAGCCGCGTCGCGAACACGCTGATGAACTCGCCGATCATGTCGTTGGCCGCGAGGTGCGCGGCGACCTCGTGGAAAAGGCTCGCCGCGATGCGCGCGCCCTCCACGTCGCCGGCCTGGGCGGCTGCGAGCTCCTGCTCGTACGCGGCGCGCAGCCGGGCGAGTCCCTCGGGCGTGCGACGCTCGGCCGCGAAGACGAAGATCATCGTCTCCATCGCCTCGCGCACCTCGCCGTAGTCCTGCAGATCCTGCCGGGAGAACTCGCGCACGATCGCCCAGGTGCGCGGGCGTGCGACGACGACGCCCTCGGCCACGAGCGTGCGGATCGCTTCCCGCACCGGCAATCGGGAGACGTTCAGCTCCGCCGCGATGTCGCGCTCGACGAGCCGCGATCCTGACGCCCGCCTCCCCAGCACGATGTCATCGCGCAGAATACGCGTCACTCTCACCGACTCGAGTTCGCCGGCAGCCCCCACCTCCGCCATATCGGGATTGTCTCATCCGCGCACCGGAGGGACAAGTTTGGTATCCCACGGTGCGCGGACATCGAGATCAGGGCAGGCGGTTCGCGATGGCGAGGTTGGCGCGCAGCTCTTCGGCGTTCTGACGCACCACGTAGGCGGGGCGGTCGCGCTCGACGCGCCAGGACTCGCTGAGCGGGCCGATGTTGACGGTGTCGAAGCCGAGCTCGTCGTAGAAGCGGGTGACGAAGTCCACTGCGTCCGCGTCGTCGCCGGCCGTCGCGAGGGCGCGGCGGTTCTCGCTCCCCGCCGGAGCACCGTCGGTCGTGATGTCGCGGGCCATGATGTGGTTGAACGCCTTCGCGATGCGCGAGGTGGGCAGCCGACGCTGCAGCAGCTCCGACGTGGTCGTCTCGCCCTTGTCGAGCGCCTCGATGCGGCCGTCGCGCTCGAAGTAGTAGTTGTTCGTGTCGAGCACGATCTTGCCCGCCAGCTCGTCGACGGGGAGCTCGTCGATCCGACCGAGCGGGATGGTCACGACCGCGATGTCCGCCGCCGCAGCCGCCTCCGCGGCGGTCGCCGCGCGCGCCCTGTCCCCCAGCTCCGCGACGAGAGGGGCGAGCGTCTCCGGACCGCGGGAGTTCGCGATCACGACGTCGTAGCCGTGGGCCACGGCCGCACGCGCGACCTGGCTGCCGATGTGTCCTGCACCGATGATTCCGAGAGTGGTCATGTGTGGGCCAACGTGTGTCGGCGACGCCTATTCCCCGATGACGCCGATCGTCGGGCGGATCACAGCGACAGCAGGTGCCGCTCTTCGACCCGGCGATAGCCGAGGCTCTCGTACAGCGCGATGGCTCCCGTGTTGAAGCCGAACACGTGCAGGCCGACGGAGTCCGCACCGTGCTCCCGCGCGACCCGTTCGGCGGCGAGCATCAGCTCACGGCCGTACCCCTTGCGCCGCTGCGACTCGGCGACCTCGATGTCGAGGATGAAGGCATGCGGTCGACCGCCCCTGGTCCGCAGGCCCACCCAGAGGATGCCGACCTCCTCGCCGTCGACCGCCGCGGTGAAGAGCTCCTGCCCCTCCGTCTCGACGCCGTCGGGCAGCTCCTGCACCATCTGACGGTGCGACTCCACGCGGGCGTCGTCGATCGAGTATCGGCCTGAGGCGGCGAGCTCCTCCGCGAAGGCCGCTTCCGATGCGGCGGCGAAGGACGGGTAGCGCTCCGCAGTCATCGGCTCGACCCTCACCACGGGCGCACGCTCGCGGTCGGGGAGCGGTTCGAGCAGCATCTGGATCGACGCGCACGTGAACCCCCGCCCGTCGATGAAGGACCGGCTCGCCGCGTCGGTCGCGTACACCGAGATGCTGAGCCGGTCGACTCCGTGCCCACGCCCCATCTCGACCATGGCGGTGAACAGCTCGTCCTGCTGCGAGACGGTGGGCCGGCCCGTGAAGGACAGGTCGATGACCATGAGCATGCCCGACATCGACGCGAGCCACACCGTGCCCAGCTCCCGATCACCGTCGCGGATCGACAGGATGACCGATGTCTGCGTGGCGGCGCCGTCGGCGAGCAGCTGGTCGAGGAACGCGTCGGCCTGCACGACCGCGTCATCGCCGACCAGCATCCCCGAGTCCTGACGCAGCGCGATGAGACGTTCCCTCGTCGCCGAGCGCCAGTCGTCGAAGCGGCCGCGATCGAGCGGGGTCAGCGAGAGGGGCATGATCCCATCCTGCACCCCGGTCACGACGCAGCCGTGTCAGCTCTTCTGCAGGGCGTCCTCGGCGGCGACCCACGCGAGCATCGCGCACTTCACCCGGGCGACGTAGCGCGAGACCCCGCCGAGCGCCGCCGCGTCCCCGAGCAGCTCCTCGTCCGGCTCGATCTTGCCTCGCGAGCGCATGGCCGTGCGGAACGCGTCGATGCGCACCTCGAGCTCCTCGACCGTGAGCCCCTCCGCGAGTTCGGCGAGCAGCGACGCCGACGCCTGCGAGATCGCGCAGCCGTGCCCCTCCCACGCGATCGCCTCGACACTGCCGTCGGGCGCGCGGTGCACCTGCAGGGTGACCTCGTCACCGCACGTGGGGTTGATCTGGTGCGACTGCGCCGCGATCTCCTCGCGCAGCCCGAAGCCGTGCGGGGTGCGCGAGTGGTCGAGGATGAGCTCCTGGTACAGGTTCTGCAGGTCGCTCATGCGCCCCTCCGGAAGAAGTCGATGGCTCCGGCGACGCCCGCGATCACGGCATCCACCTCGCCCTCGGTCGTGTAGAGATAGGTGCTCGCCCTGGTCGACGAGGTGATGCCCAGTCGGCGGTGCAGCGGCTGTGCGCAGTGGTGGCCGACGCGCACCGCGATGCCGAGATCGTCGAGGTACTGCCCCACGTCGTGCGAGTGGATGCCGTCGACATCGAAGCTCGCGAGCCCCACGCGCGGCAGGTCGATGCCCGCGCCGAGCACGCGCACCCCATCGATCGCGGTGAGGCCGTCGACGAGGCGACGGCCGAAGGCGGCCTCGTGGGCGGCGATGCGCGGCATCCCGACCGCCGAGAGGTAGTCGATGGCCGCGGCGAGCGCGACGGCCTGCGACACCCGCTGCGTGCCGGCCTCGAAGCGCTGCGGCGGCGGGAGGTACTGCGCCTCGGTCGTGGTAACCGTCGTGATCATCGAACCGCCGGTGAGGAACGGGGGCAGGGCCTCGAGCAGCTCGCGGCGTCCGTAGAGCGCGCCGATGCCCGACGGGCCGAGCATCTTGTGACCGGACAGCACGGCGAAGTCGACGTCGAGCGCGCGCACGTCGAGTGGCAGATGCGGCGCCGACTGGCACGCGTCGAGCAGCACGAGGGCGTCGACCCGGCGGGCCATGGCGACGAGCCGGTCGACGGGATTGATCACGCCGAGCACGTTCGACACATGCGTGACGGCGACGAGACGAGTGCGCTCGCCGATCAGCTCGGCAGCGGCGTCGAGCCGCAGCGCGCCGTCGTCGTCGAGCGGGATCACCCGCAGCGTCGCCCCCGTTCGTGCAGCGAGCTCCTGCCACGGGATGAGGTTGGCGTGATGTTCCATCTCGGTCGTGACGATCTCGTCGCCCTGACCGATGCGGAACCGTTCGGCGGCTGCTCCCCCGCGCCCCAGCGACGCGTTGGAGATTCCGTAGGCGACGAGGTTGATCGCCTCCGTGGCGTTCGAGGTCCAGACCACCTCACCCTCGTCGGCGCCGATGAAGCGGGCCACGGTCGCACGGGCGTCCTCGAACACCTCGGTTGCCTCGGCGGCGAGCGTGTGCGCCCCGCGGTGCACGGCGGCGTTGAGCGTCGTCGCGAACTCCCGCTCGGCGTCGAGCACCGCGAGCGGACGCTGCGACGTCGCACCGGAATCGAGATACGCGAGCGGATGCCCGTTCACCTCGACACCGAGGATCGGGAAGTCCTGGCGAAGGCGCCGCACCTCGGCATCCGTCAGCGGGCTGTCGATCGACGAGGCGATCACGTCGGCGGCGGGCGTCGTACTCATCCTTCTAGCTTCTCACCTGGCGGCAGCGACGGCATCGCGGGCTAGGCTCGCACCATGTTCGGCGCCGACACCCTCGCGACGTTCGTCGTCGCGGCGTTCATCATGGTCGTGATCCCCGGCCCGACGGTGCTGTTCACGATCGGACGCGCCATGGCGCTCGGACGCAACGGCGGCTTCCTCAGCATCCTGGGCACAGCACTCGGCTCGATCCTGCTCGTTGTGGCTGTGGCGCTCGGCGTCGGCACGGTGATCGCGCAGTCGATCGTGCTGTTCACGATCGTGAAGGTGCTCGGCGCGGGGTATCTCGTGTTCCTCGGCATCCAGGCGATCCGGCATCGGAAGGATGCAGCGGCGATCGCGACGGAACCCCAGCCACGCCGCTCCGGCGCGCGGCTCCTCAGCGAGGGCTTCGTCGTCGGCGTCACCAACCCGAAGTCGATCGCGTTCTTCCTCGCGATCCTCCCCCAGTTCGTCGACCTGCACACGGGATCCGTTCCCCTGCAGCTGCTCGTGCTGGGTGTGATCGTGGTCGCGATCGGTGTCGCGTGCGACGCGATCTGGGTGCTGCTCGCGAGCGCGGCCAGGCAGTGGTTCGGGCGCTCGCCGCGGCGCATCGAGGCGATGGGCGCGACGGGCGGAGCACTCATGATCGGGCTCGGCGCGTTCCTCCTGCTGTGGAGCGAGAAGCCCGCCGCGACCTGAGCGCGTCGGGCCCGGTCACTGTCCGACGTCGAGCCAGCGGAAGGTCGAGGAGTCGTCGTTCCAGCGTTCGCCGGGCTGCGGTTTCTCGGAGAAGTAGAGCACCGTGCCGCCGATGACGAGGAGCGGTCCGAGCGAGAGCCCCGCTGGCGCGACGCCCTCGGACACGGGGATGCCGAAGAAGAACTGCGGGATGGATGCGAGGATCAGCAGCGCACCCGGGATCAGCAGGGCGAGTCCGATCTTCCGGTATGGGCGACGACGTCTTCTTCTCACCATGGGGTCAGGATAGGGGAACGCCGAGCGAGGCGGCCGTCACATACGGGCGTAGCGAGCGCGCACGATCGAGAAGACGCCGTACACGGCGAGGCCCGCACCGACGACCCACAGCACCGTGCGCCCGAAGGGCAGGTCGGTGAGGCTGCGCAGCGCGGCGTCCAGACCACCCGCCTTGTCGGGGTCGTGCGTCCAGGCCGACACCACGAAGAGGATGCCGGTCACGGCGATCGCGATCCCCTTGGCGATGTAGCCGATCACCCCGAGCACGACGATCGGCGGCCGCCCCGCGCCCGACGGCAGATCGAGCGTCTTGCGGAAACCGGTCGTGAAGCCGCTCACGACGAAGCCGATGCCGACGCCGACCACCGTGAGGCCGATGGCGACGAGGAGGAAGATTCCTCCCGGCGCGCCCAGCAGCACTTCGCTCACGAACCTCGACGACTTCTCGGACTCGGCGGTGCCGCCGAACGCGTAGATGGTCGCGAGACCGGCGATCACGAGATAGGCCAGGGCGATGCCGAACAGCTTGATGCGCTGCCCCCACTTCTTCACCTCGCCGCCGACGGCGACGACGCCGCTCACGACCTGCCACACCGCGAGGGCGATGAGTGCGGCCGCGACGAGAGCCAGGATGAGCCCTCCCACAGGCGTCGATCGGATCTGCTGCATCGCGCCGTCCTGATCGGCATCCCCGCCACCGCCCGAGGCGATCGACACGGCGAGCGCGCCGATGATGATGTGCACGAGACCGATCACCACAAAGCCGGCCCGAGCGACGCGTCGGAAGGCGTCCGACCCCCTGGCCTCGTGCGCGGCGGACTTCGCTGTCGTCATCGATGCAGGATATCGCCGTGGGAGGGATAGGCCGGAGGGGCTTGAACCCGACGGCGTCGTGCGGCAGTCAGACGCGCGCGACCGGCTGCCGGAGGATCGTGCGCAGCCGCTCGGGGGCCACGCGCCTGGCGTCGCCGAGGTAGATCTCGTGATGGCGCGCCGCCATGCGCAGGCGGTTCTCGGGGATGAACCGCTCATGCAGCTCGGCCAGCACGGGTGCCTCGTCGTCGTACGACCCGACGTGCAGCGTCTGCACGCTCAGGCCCTCGTCGAGGGTTTCGAGTCGCACCGACCGCAGCGCCGGCAGGGGCTCCTTCTTCGCCGCCGCCTTGGCCTCGACCTTGTCGACGGCCGCCGCGAACATCTCCGCTGTCACCTGCTCGGGCACCATGATCATCATCGTCCACAGCCAGGCCGACTTGTCGCGCTTGGTCGTGAACGACTCCTTGTCGGGCGCATCCCAGAGCCCTTCGAGCGGCATCACCACCACATCGAGGTCCAGCTCGGCGCGGGCCGCGAACTTCAGCGTGTACGCGAGCGGGAAGAGTGCGGCGACGGCATCCTTGTATTCCTTCTCAGTGTTCGGGTCGCCCGCGCCGTCGACCATCAGGTACTGCAGCGGCGGCACCTCGACGAGGCGGAACTCGCCCGGCTTCGCCCGGTATGCGTCGAGCGTCTTCTTCGGGTCGATCGGCATCGTGCACCTCCGCGTCGGTTGGCGATCTGAGTCGGCGATGCGCTCAGTGTGCCACGGGGGCCGGACAACAGGTGGGCCGACAGCCGACCCACCCGCCCTCGCGATCAGGCCGGTTCGACCGCCAGCCACAGCTCGCACGACGCATGCGTCCCCGTGAACTCGAGGTAGCGCACGATCGATGGTCCGGGCCGCAGCCGCCAGGGGTTCGACGGGAACCACTCGGTCGCGGTCGCCGCCCAGAGGTTCTGCAGGGTCTCGGGAAATGGACCGCTCGCGGTGAAGACCGCCCACGATCCTGCGTCGACACGCATCGCGTCGAGATCGGCCGGCACCTCGGCATCCGGCTGCACGGAGACGCCGTGCAGGTAGGTGAGCATCGTGCCCTCCGGCGCGTCCGGCGGGGTGTCGCCGGTGACCGCGAGGATGCCGGCGGGTTCGGCGTCGCTGAGCGCCTTGAGCCGCGCGTGCTCTTCGGCGGGGATCCCTGCGATGTGCTGTTGCATGCGCGGATTCACTCCCTCGTGGATGAGCGGGACCTCGACGGCGTGGCCGACGAGAACGAGCTCGGGTGCGGTGGTGATGGTGACGTCCATCGGACTTCTCCCTTCGACGCTCAGGCGGAACCGGAGCGTGGGTTGTGTGCGGAGAGGTCCCCCGTCTCGGCGCGCGTCCGCCGGTGAGATGCCGTGCACGGCACGGAATGCCCGCGCGAACGCCTCCACCGATCCGTAGCCGTGCCGCACAGCGACGTCGAGCAGGCTCGACGCCCCCGCGACGAGCTCCGCACCTGCGAGCGTCATGCGTCGCCGACGGATGTACTCCGAGAGCGGCATGCCTGCGAGCGCCGAGAACATCCGGCGCAGGTGGTACTCGGTCGTTCCGTGTGCTCGGGCGAAGTCCGCGACATCGAGCTCCGTGCCGGCTGCGGCCTCGATCCGATCGACCAAGGCGTTGAGCGTTCCGATCATGAGGTCCTCCTTTCCTCACCATCGTGCGGCTCGAGCGTAGCCCGCGACCCGACCATCCGTGTCCGATGCGATCGGTTCTCCGCCCCGCGCGACTCGTTCGCACACGAGCGGCCAGTGCTGGATCTCGTCAGGGAGAGCGGTCCGGGCTCACGAAGCCGCGTCGCCTCGAGCGACGGCGCGCGAACCCCGCGAGCCGCCGCCATCGTCGAGATCCTCCGCGACAACGGCTTCACTCGTTCCCGGCGCCGGCCATGAGAGAAGACGTGCGACGCGGCGGAACGCCGGGACCCGGATCGCGAGCCGCAGGACGAGGTAACCGATCACGGTTCCCAGAACATTCGTGATGAGGTCATCGATGTCAGCGACTCTGCCGGGTCCCACGGTGACGTCCCCGATGAACTGAACGATCTCGATCGTGCCGCTCACAAGGAGCCCCAGCAGCGCCGCTCGCAGCCATGTCGATGTGCGCAGAAGCACCGGCGCGAGCAGACCGAGCGGAACGAAGAGCGCCACGTTGAGCGTCAACCCGACGGGGTCGTCCACGATGTCTTGGAACGGCACGACATTGACCCAGATCCACCACGGCTTCTCATACTCCGAAGCCTCGAGGCGAAGCGGTAGGAAGGTGAGAGCGATCAAGGCGGCGAAGTAGACGCTCGCCGCGACACCGCTGAGCAGCCGCAACACCGTGAACCTGTCGCCTCTGCGCAGGCGCCAGACGGTGAAAGCGATGCCGCCGAACACGGACACTGCCACGATGGCGAGGTCAACCACGCTCACGACGGGGCCCCTCATACGTGGCCACCCGGATCGGTCAGCAGCTCCGCGAACGCGAGCTCGGCTGCTCCGATCAACAGGCGGTCCGCTCCCAGGGCAGCGGGTCGGATCTCGAGCCCCTCGGCACTCTCCGTCATCGCCAGCGCGGCGACGTCGGCGGCGAGCCGTTCGCCCTGCAGGTCGGCGAGCGTCGCGAGGAATCCGCCCAGCACGATCACGGAGGGGTTCAGCACGTTCACCGCGTTGGCGAGCGCGCTCGCGAGCACGTGCGCCTGACGCGTGACCTCCGCCTCGACCTCGGAGGAGTCGGAGGCCGTCAGCTCGCGGTCGAGCGTGTCGTCGTCGGCCTGGTCGAGCCCGGCGACGTCGAGCAGCAGACGCCGACTCACCTCCGCTTCGAGCACCCCGTCGGCCGTGCGGCGGTCGGCGTCATCGGTGATGCGCGGACGGTTCTGACCGAACTCGCCGGCGTATCCGCCCGCCCCGGTCACGGGGAATCCTCGGATGATGAGCCCGCCGCCGATACCCGAGGCACCGCCGTTCAGGTAGACGAGGTCGTCGATGCCCCGGCCTGCCCCGTAGCGGTGCTCGGCGATCGCTCCGAGCGTCGCATCGTTGTCGACCACGACCGTGACGTCGGCCGCCGCGCGTACGAGCTCGGCGAGCGGCACGTCGACCCAGTCGAGGTGCGGCGCATTGCGCACCACGCCGTCACTCGCGCGCACGAGACCGGGCACCGCGATGCCGACGGCCTCGATGCGGCCGTCGGCCAGGGCATCGGCGCGCCAGGCCGCGATCCGCTCCGCGATCACCCCGGCGACCGCCTCGGGCGTCGGCAGGGACTCGTTCGGGAGGCGCTCACGGACGAGGATGCTGCGGTCCAGCCCGACCGCGGCGATCTCGATCGCGTCGACCTCGGGGTTCACCGCGATCGCGACGACGCGCGCGGATGCCGTGACGACCGGCGATGGGCGCCCGACCCGACCGGGTACATCGGGCACCCGCTCGTCGACCAGCCCGCGGCGGACCAGCTCGCCGACGAGGTCGGCGATCGTGGAGCGGTTGAGACCCGTGCGCTCGGTGAGCGCTGCGCGGGACTGGGCGCCCTCCTCGTGGACGAGCCGCAGGACGCGCGCGAGATTGTGCGGGCGGGTTCCGCTGGCGGTACTCGTCGGAGACGGCATCCCTTCACTGTAGGGGGTGGACGCCCCCCCTGTCATGAGATATGTTGTCAAACACAACTTATCCGATGACCTGCACAGGAGCAGCCATGCCCACCCCCACTCGCGACGACAAGTTCTCCTTCGGCCTCTGGACCATCGGGTACAACGGTGCAGACCCGTTCGGGGGTCCCACCCGGCCGGCGCTCGACGTCGTGCACGCGGTCGAGAAGCTCGCCGAACTCGGGGCGTACGGTCTCACCTTCCACGACGACGACCTCTTCGCCTTCGGCTCGACCGACGCCGAACGTCAGACGCAGATCGACCGCCTCACGGGCGCGCTCGACGCCACCGGCATCGTCGTACCCATGGTGACCACGAACCTCTTCAGCGCCCCGATCTTCAAAGACGGCGGCTTCACCTCGAACGACCGCGACGTGCGCCGCTACGCGCTGCGCAAGGTGTTCCGCCAGCTCGACCTGGGCGCCGAGCTGGGTGCTCAGACGTTCGTCATGTGGGGCGGCCGCGAGGGTGCCGAGTACGACTCCGCGAAAGACATCCGTGCCGCGCTCGAGCGCTACCGCGAGTCCGTGAACCTGCTCGGCGACTACGTGACCGACAAGGGCTACGACATCCGCTTCGCGATTGAGCCGAAGCCGAACGAGCCGCGCGGCGACATCCTGCTCCCCACCCTCGGCCACGCGCTCGCGTTCATCGACTCGCTCGAGCGCCCCGAGCTCGTCGGCCTCAACCCCGAGGTGGGCCATGAGCAGATGGCCGGCCTGAACTTCGCCGCGGGCATCGCCCAGGCGCTGTACCACGGCAAGCTCTTCCACATCGACCTCAACGGCCAGCGCGGCATCAAGTACGACCAGGACCTCGTCTTCGGCCACGGCGACCTGCACAACGCGTTCGCGCTCGTCGACCTGCTCGAGAACGGCGGCCCCGGCGGCGTGCCCGCGTACGACGGCCCCCGCCACTTCGACTACAAGCCCAGCCGCACCGAAGACGAGAACGGCGTGTGGGATTCCGCCGCCGCGAACATGCGCACCTACCTCCTGCTCAAGGAGCGCGCTGCCGCCTTCCGTGCCGACCCGGAGGTGCAGGAGGCCCTCGCGGCCGCCCGCGTCGATGAACTCTCGACGCCGACCCTCGCCGAGGGCGAGTCGTACGACGACTTCCTCGCCGACCGCAGCGCCTACGAGGACTTCGACGCGCACGCGTACTTCGGCGGCAAGGGCTTCGGCTTCGTGCGACTGCAGCAGCTCGCCACCGAGCACCTCCTCGGCGCCCGCTGATCGCCATGCCCCTGGTTCTCGGGGTCGACTCGTCGACCCAGTCGTGCAAGGCGGTCGTCGTCGACGGCGCGACCGGAGCGGTCGTCCGCACCGGTCGCGCAGCTCATCCCGACGGGACCTCCGTCGACCCCGAGGCCTGGTGGCGTGCACTGCAGGAGGCGATCGCAGAGGCCGGCTCGCTCGACGACATCGCGGCCTGGTCGGTCGGGGGACAGCAGCACGGACTCGTCGCGCTCGATGCGCAGGGCCGTGTCGTCCGCGACGCCCTGCTCTGGAACGACACCCGCTCGGCCGGTGCGGCAGCCGACCTGATCGACGAGTTCGGCGCGGCCGCTCTCGCGGTGCGCACCGGGCTGGTTCCCGTCGCGTCTTTCACGATCACCAAGCTGCGCTGGCTGCGCGACCACGAGCCGGAGAACGCCGCCCGAGTCGCCGCGGTCGCACTCCCGCACGATTGGCTGACCTGGCGTCTGCGCGGCTTCGGACCCGAGAACCCGATGCTCGACGAGCTCGTGACCGACCGCTCCGACGCCTCGGGCACCGGCTACTGGAACCCCGCGACCGGCGAGTACGACCGAGAACTGCTCGCGGCGGCGCTGGGCCACGATGCGATCCTGCCCCGCGTGCTGGGACCCGACGAGTGGGTGACGGATGCCGACGGTCGCCGTGTCGGACCCGGCGCCGGCGACAATGCCGGTGCGGCGCTCGGCCTCGGCGCCCAGCCGGGCGACGCCGTGGTGTCGATCGGGACGTCCGGCACGGTGTTCGCCGTCAGTCGCGAACCGGTGAACGACCCCGAGGGCACGGTCGCGGGGTTCGCCGACGCCTCCGGACTCTTCCTTCCGCTGATCGCCACGCTCAACGCGGCCAGGGTCGTCGATGTCACGGCTGCGCTGCTCGGCGTGGATCACGAGGAGTTCAGCGACCTCGCCCTCGCAGCCGCCCCCGGGGCTGGGGGCCTCACGCTGCTGCCGTACTTCGAGGGCGAGCGCACACCGAACCTCCCCGACGCGACCGCGACCCTCAGCGGCATGACGCTCGCCTCCACGACCCGCGAGAACCTCGCGCGCGCGGCGGTGGAGGGGATGCTGCGCGGACTCGGCGCCGGCCTCGACGCACTGCGCGCCCTCGGCATCCCGCTCGAACGCGCACTGCTCATCGGCGGAGGTGCGCAGTCGGAGGCCGTGCGACGGATCGCGCCCCCGGTGCTGGGACTGCCGGTGGAGCTACCCGAGCCCGGCGAGTACGTCGCGCTCGGCGCAGCCCGCCAGGCCATCGCCGCCCTCCCCTAGCCGCTCCCCGCCGGCTGCCGACGACGCACCCTCCTGCCGGCCTTTCCCGCTCCTCGCTCGGCGTTCCGTGTGGCGCGGGCCCGCAGCATCCTCTGCGTGACTACGGTGAGACCGGAGGCGAAATGAAGATCCTGATCCCCGACACCATCGACTTGCATCTGAGCGGCGACGTCGACGCCGTCGTGTACGACATCGAGCGCGAGATCCCGGAGGAGCATCGCGACGCCGAGGTGCTCGTCGTCTGGCACAACTCCGGTGCGTGGCTCGAACAGGCCGCACGGATGCTGCCCCGCCTGCGCCTCGTGCAGGCCCTCGCGTCCGGGGCGGATGTCGTGCTGCGGTCGGGTTTCGCTCCCGAGGTGCGCATCTGTTCGGGCCGTTCGCTGCATGACGGTCCCGTCGCCGAGCACACGCTCGCTCTGATCCTCGCGGTCGTCCGCCGCCTCGACCGCCTGCGCGATGCGCAGCTCGACCATCGGTGGGACGAGGAGTTCAACGAGGCGCAGAGCGCGACGGGCACGCGGGCGCAGTTCACGCTGTCGGGCGCTCGGGTCACGATCTGGGGCTTCGGCTCGATCGCGGCCACTCTCGCTCCGGTGCTGCGCGCGCTCGGCGCCGAGGTGCGCGGCATCGCGCGGAGCGCCGGCGAGCGGGCGGGTTTCGAGGTGCACGCGGACGCGGATGCGGATGCCGTGCTGGCAGACACCGACATCCTCGTGTCCCTGCTGCCCGCGACGCCGGATACGGCCGACCTGTTCGACTCCGCCGTCTTCGGTGCCCTCCAGCCCGGTGCCGCCTTCGTCAACGTCGGGCGTGGAGCGACCGTCGACGAGGGCGCTCTGATCGACGCCCTGTCGTCGGGACGGCTGCGTGCGGCCGCGATCGATGTCGCGAAGGCCGAGCCGCTCCCGGCCGACGATGCGCTGTGGGACGCCCCGAACCTGCAGATCACCCCGCACGTCGCGGGAAACCGTCCGATCGGCGCGAGCGCGCTGATCGACGACAACGTCTCGCACCTGGCCGCCGACCGAGAGCTCGTGAACCAGGTCCGACCCTAGCCTTGCCTGAACCTCCAATCGGAGGTTTTCACCGCGGCGTGGGTATCATCGGGAGCATGGCCGCTCCCTCCGACGACGGACCCCGCAGCCCGGGGCGCTACGCGAAGGGCATCGCCCGGCGGCAGGAGATCCTCGACAAGGCGATCGAGGTGTTCGCCAAGCGCGGTTCTCGACGAACGAGCCTGCGAGCGATCGCTCACGAGGTCGGCGTCACGCACGCCGCACTCACGCACTATTTCGGCTCCCTGGAGGAGCTGCTGGTCGCGGTGTACCGCGAGTCGGAGCGCCGCAACGACACCGAGCACCCCGAGTCGTCCGGTTTGAGCCCCGCCATGATGATGCGGGTCTCCGCCGAGGAGAACCGCAACATCCCCGGCCTCGTCCAGCTCTACTCGACACTCGTCGCCAACGCGCTCGAGGAGGGGCACCCCGCAGCCTACGAGTTCGCAACGCACCGCTTCTCGCGCCTGCGCGAGCAGATGGCCGAGCGCGTTCGCGAGCTGCAGGCGTCGGGCGAGATCCGCGACGACCTGGATGCCGTGCTCGTGTCGTCCCTCGTCATCGCGGCCTCGGACGGCCTGCAGACACAGTGGCTGCTCGACCCGTCCGTCGATCACGAGGCCGCCCTGGAGATGCTCGACGCGCTGCTGGCCGGGAACCGCGACCCTCACTGAACGACGGAGCGGGCCCGCCGGCGTGAGCCGACGGACCCGCGGGTTCCGTGCGCGTCAGAGCGTGGCGGCGAAGGGGTCGAAGCCCTCCGGCAGGAGCGGCACGGGTGCGACCGTGCTCTCCACGGTCACCGTCGCGCCCGACTGGGCGGAGTCCTGCGCCGAGAGCAGCACATCGAGCACGTGGAAGCCGAGCTCGCCCGAGGCCACGTGCGGGCGCCCCTCGGCGATCGCACGCACCATGTCGAGGGCTCCGAGACCGCGGCCCACCTCGATGTCCGCGTGCTCGATCTCGATCCACTCCTGCTCGAACGACATCCCGTCGCGGATCACGCCGAGCGGCTTGACGTAGGCGATACGTCCGGCGAACGTGTTCGGGTCGGGCAGCACGATCGTGCCCTCGGTGCCGTGGATCTCGACGATCCCGTGACGCTCGAGCGCCGAGTCGAAGCTCAGCAGGCTCTGCGCCTGAGCGCCTCCCTCGAACGCGGTCACGATCTGGATCGTCGACGGCACCTCGACGGGGAAGGTCGTGCCGGCGAGCGGTCCGGTGTGGATCTCGCGCTCTTCGCGCGCCTTCGATCCGACGGCGGCGACGCGGTCGACCGGGCCGAGCAGGCTGACCAGGGCGGAGAAGTAGTACGGCCCCATGTCGAGCAGCGGGCCGGCGCCCCGGGCGAAGAGGAAGCCGGGGTTCGGATGCCACAGGTCGGGGCCCTGCGTCTGGAACGTCGTCTGGGCGAACAGCGGCCGCCCGATGACGCCGGCCTCGATCGCGCGGCGCGCGGCCTGGAACCCAGGACCGAGAAGCGTGTCGGGCGCGGAGCCGATCCGCAGTCCGGCCGCCTCCGCCTCGCGGAGCAGCAGCGACGCGCCGTCGCGGTCGAGCCCGAGGGGCTTCTCCGTCCACACGTGCTTGCCGGCGGCGATCGCCGCACGCGAGACCTCGATGTGCACGGCCGGGATGGTGAGGTTCACGACGAGGTCGACGTCAGGGTGTGCGAGCACGTCCTCCGCCGAGCCGAACGCGGGGACGCCGTACTTCTCGGCCTGCGCCTGGGCGCGGTCGAGCAGCAGGTCGCCGACGATGAGCACCTCGGTGTCGGGGAACGACGAGAGGTTCTGCAGGTAGGTGTCGCTGATGACGCCGACGCCGATGATGCCGATGCCGACCGCGCTCATCGGGCGAAACCGCCCTCGATGAGGAACGCGTAGCTCGCTGCGATGTCGGCGAACACGTCACCCGGAGCGTTGTCGTACTCGATGATCGCGTACTTCAGGTCGGATGCCGCGCGCAGCGCCTCGGCGAGAGGCACGTCGCCCGTGCCGGCGTGGCACTGGTCGAGGGAGTCGGAGCCGAAGGCCTCAGCGCCGGGCGCGAACGGGTTGCTCTCGGGTGCGACGCCGTCCTTCACGTGGGCGGCGACGAGGCGGTCGCCGAGCAGCGACACGAGCGCGGTGACGTCCTGTCCGCCGACCAGCGCCCAGTACAGGTCGAGCTCGATGGCGACGCGCTCGTCGGTGAGGGCGATGAAGCGCTCGTACGCGGTCTGTCCGTCGAACTCGGCGAGGAACTCCTGCGCGTGGTTGTGGTAGCCGACCTCGAGGCCGAAGCCGGCGGCGGTCTCGGTGAGGGCGTTCAGACGCTCGGCGATGTCGGTGACGCCCTCGAGCGTCAGCCAGCGGTCGGTGACGACGAAGGGGTCGATGACGGTCTTGATGCCGACCTTCGCCGCTGCCTCGAAGACGACCTCGGGCGCGGGGGTGGGGATCGAGCCGTCCGGGGTCCACAGCTCGTCGGAGAGCAGGGGCGCGTGCCCGGTCGGCGAGGCGAGACCGGAAGCGTCGAGGGCTGCGCGGATCTCGTCGGGCCGGCCGACGAAGTCGAACGCCTCGACGTTGCGCAGGCCGATCGCGGCGAGCTTGTCGAGCGACCCCTCCATGTCGGCGGAGAACTCCGCCGCGAGCGTGTAGAGCTGGACCGATGCTTCTGGCAGGGCCACGGTGACCTTCCTTCGTAGTGCGGGTGGGCAGCTCGTTCTGCCCGCGGTCAGACTAGCAGAAACCTCCATGCGGAAGTTATGAGTTCTCGCGGTGTGTCCACCCGCTCGCGGGTCGCCCGGATGCGGGGTGGACACCGCCGCCGCAGAGGCGCATGCTGAACGCATGACGGCATTCGACAGCACCCACGCGTTCAGCGGATTCAGCGTCGACGACATCGACGCCGCCCGCACCTTCTACGGGGACGTCCTCGGCATGAAGGTGACGACCAACGAGATGGGGTTCCTCGACATCGCGCTCGGCGCCGGCGCGTCGATCCTCGTCTATGCGAAGCCGGATCACCAGCCGGCGAGCTTCACCATCCTCAACTTCCCGGTGAAAGACGTCGAGGCGGCGGTCGACGAGCTCAACGCCCGCGGCGTGGTCACCAAGATCTACGACGACGTGCAGCTCGGCACCGACGCGAAGGGCATCTCGCACGGTCAGCCTGGTCGCGGGCCCGACATCGCCTGGTTCCGGGACCCGGCCGGCAATGTGCTCGCGGTGCTCGCGCCGAACTAAGCGACAAGGCTGTCGAAGAGAGCGTTGATCGCGGGGTCGACGCGCTGCAACTCGGGATGCGCGTCGTGCCAGTCGATGATCGCACTGGCCGACTCGTGCAGTCCGATGGTCGGCGCGAAGTCGCGCACGAGCCGCTTGATCTTCGTGTTGTCGAACACGACGGAGTGCGCCATGTCACCGGTGAGCTGGCCTGCGCGATCGGGGATCGCTGCCTCGATCGCCTCGCTGGTCGCGTACCGGAGGCGCGGCTCGGCGCCGGCGGCGCGCCCCAGCATCCCGTAGATCTGGTTCCAGGTGTAGACGAAGTCACTCGTGATCTGGAACGTGTCGCCGTGGGCGAGCGGGTTGCCGAGGAGGCCGACGAACCCGACGGCGAAGTCGCGCGAGTGGGTGAGAGTCCACAGCGAGGTCCCGTCGCCGTGCACGACGATCTCCTCGCCTCGCCGGATGCGGTCGATCGCGGTCCAGCCGCCGAAGGCGGGGATGGTCCACTCGTCGTAGGTGTGGGAGGGCCGCAGCACCGTGACCGGGAAGCCTCGTTCCCGGTAGGCCGCTGTCAGCAGGTCCTCGCAGGCGATCTTGTCGCGCGAGTACTGCCAGAACGGATTCCGCAACGGCGTCGACTCCGTGATCGGAAGATGCGCGACCGGCTTCTGGTACGCCGACGCCGAGCTGATGAAGATGTACTGCCCCGTACGCCCCTCGAAGCGGTCGATGTCGCGCTGCACCTGGTCGGGTGTGAAGGCGATCATGTCGGCCACGACGTCGAACTCACGACCGGCGAGCGCGGCGTCGACAGCCGCGTCGTCGGCGATGTCCGCGGTCAGCACCTCGACGCCCTCGGCCGGTTCACGCTGCGATCGGCCGCGGTTGAGCAGCGTCACCTCCATGCCGCGCTCGGCGGCGAGCGCACTGGCGGCGGACGAGATGATCCCCGTACCGCCGATGAACAACACCGTCGTCGCTGACATGTCGGTCCTCTTCTCAGAATGCGCGGGCGGTGCTCGTCAGGGGCGCAGGTCGAGGTCGAGGTCGTCGATCACGTCGATGCCCCACTCCATGGGCGGCTGGTCTTCGCCGCCCGCATCGCGTCGCGGGAACCGGTGGTGTCCGCGGAGGCGGGCGGCATGCTCGGAGAAGTCCGGGTCGACGCCCTCCGATGCGCTCGGTCCGACGAGCACGTCGTTGCCGAGGCCCACCACGAGTTCCGCCGTGTCCTTCTCGCCGTCGACGATGATCGGGATCTGCAGCGCCTCCGACTCGCCCTCGTTCGCGATCGCAGCCGCCAGCACCACGAGGGCGTCTGCGACATCGTCGGTGGTGACCAGCTGCTGACCTGCGTACGAGACGAGCTTCATGGCATCAGCTTGACATCGGCATGTCCTCCCCGTCTTGGGCTTGCGCCCGAGGGGAGGCGTGTGGCACGGCAGCACGCATCCGCGTCGGGGAGCGGAGATCACCGCCCCGCGGGGCTGACGAGAGCCTCGACCAGACGCTCCTCCGCTGCACCGAGGTGGTCGGCGAGCAGTGTCGCTGCACGGTCGGCATCGCCGGCGTCGACCGCGTCGAGGATCGCCGCGTGCTGCTGCGCGATCGCGGCGGCCTCCAGCAGTCGCCTGCCCTGCACCTGGGTCATGCACAGCCGCACCTCGTCGAGCACGCTGCGGTACATGCGCGATGTGCGGTCGCTGCCGACCGCGTCGATGAGAGCGGTGTGGAAGCGGAGGTCGGGGTCGACCGTGGCGGTGTCGGCGGCGGCGGGCATGGCGAGCAGGTCAGCGTTGGCCGCTCGCGCGGCATCCGGCACCGCGCGCTCCCGTGCGAGCTCGCGCAGCGCCGCGCTCTCCAGCCGCATCCGGGTGCGGTAGACGTCGCGGACCATCTCCGGGTCGATCGCGACGACACGCGCGCTGCGGTGCGCGGTGCGCACCAGGAGACCGGATGCCACGAGCTGCTCGATCGCGGCTTTGGCGCTGGGGCGGGCGACGCCGAACGAGGCCGAGACCCTGGCCTCGGTGAGGGCGAGATCCGCGCCGATCTCTCCGCGAAGGATCTGGTCGCGCAGGCGGCGCGTCACGGCATCCACGACGCCGACGACGCCCAGGCGCTCGGCGGGATCGGAGGTCATGCACCCAGAGTAGAGGACGGTAGGCTCTTCGGTATTCTTGTCTGACAATCTTGCTTCGGCGAAGGAGCCCCATGCCCACCACGCTCGCGCACCCGCTGTCCGACGAGACCCTCGGGTCGGACACCGCGGTCTCGGTGCGCTCCATCGACCGATTCGCCCGCGCCCATGACGCGTCGCACTATCTGCTGATCCCGGATGCCGTGCTGTCGCCGACCGACGCCGCCGGCGTCGCCCGCGCCTTCGCCGCCGTCCGCGAGGCCGGACGCACCCTCACCTTCCGCTCGGGCGGCACGAGCCTCTCGGGACAGGGGGTGTCGGGCGACATCCTCGTCGACACCCGCGCGGCCTTCCGCGGCATCGCCGTCGAGGAGGACGGCGAGCTGGTCCGTGTCGAGCCGGGCGCCACCGTCCGCCAGGTCAACACCCGACTCGCACGTCACCGCCGCAAGCTCGGACCCGATCCGGCCAGCGAGATCGCCTGCACGATCGGCGGTGTCGTGGCCAACAACTCCAGCGGCATGGCGTGCGGCATCACCGAGAACTCGTACCGCACAATCGATTCGCTCCTGCTCGTGCTCCCCAGCGGCTCCGTGCTCGACACGGGCGCTCCCGACGCGCTCGACATGCTGCGCGAGCGAGAGCCGGCCATCGCCGCCGGGCTGCTCGACCTCCGCGACCGCCTCCGCGCCTCGCCCGCGCACGTCGCCATGGTGCAGCAGCAGTTCTCCATGAAGAACACCATGGGCTACGGCATCAACGCGCTGCTCGACTTCGACGACCCCGTGAAGATCCTCGAGCACCTCGTGATCGGCTCCGAGGGCACTCTCGCGTTCGTCGCGGAGGCACGGTTCCGCACCGTACCCGTGCTGCCCTGCATCGCGACGGGGCTGCTCGTGTTCACCACGCTCGCCGACGCGATGTCCGCGCTCCCCGGGCTCGTCGCTCAGGGTCTCGCGACCGTGGAGCTGCTGGATGCCGCGTCACTGCGCGTCGCGCAGGGGCTCAGCGACGTGCCGGCCGCGATCGCCGACATCGACGTCCGCGACCACGCGGCGCTGCTCGTCGAGACGCACGCCGCCGATGTCGACGAGCTGCAGGCCGCCTCGACCGCCGCCCTCGCCGCGTTCGCCGAACTCCCCCTCGCGACGCCCGCGCGCCTCACCACCGACACGGCCGAGCGCGCCTCGCTGTGGCACGTGCGGAAGGGCCTCTACACGGCCGTCGCCGGGGCGCGTCCGTCGGGCACCACGGCGCTGCTCGAAGACATCGTCGTGCCGGTCGACCGGCTGCTCGTCACCTGCCAGCGGCTCATCGAGCTGTTCGCCGAGCACGGGTACGAGGAGTCGGTGATCTTCGGGCACGCCAAGGACGGCAACGTGCACTTCCTCCTCAACGAGCGGTTCGACGACCCCGAGAGCCTGGCCCGGTACCGCCGCTTCACCGCGGACCTCGTCGACCTCGTGCTCGCTCAGGGCGGGTCGCTCAAGGCCGAGCACGGCACCGGACGCATCATGGCGCCGTTCGTGCGCCGCCAGTACGGCGACGTCCTCACCGACATGATGTGGGAGATCAAGCACCTGCTCGACCCGCACGGCATCCTCAACCCCGGCGTCGTGCTCTCCGACGATCCGGAGTCGTACCTGCACGACCTCAAGCGGGTGCCGAGGGTGGAGAACGAGGTCGATCGCTGCGTCGAGTGCGGGTACTGCGAGCCCACCTGCCCCAGCAAGGACATCACGCTCACTCCGCGTCAGCGCATCGTGCTGCGGCGCGACATGGCCTGGGCCGAGGAGCAGGGCGACACCGCGCTGCTCGCCGACCTGCGCGCCGACTACGACTACGACGGCGTGCAGACGTGCGCGGTCGACGGCATGTGCGCCGTCGCCTGCCCCGTCGACATCAACACGGGCGACCTGGTGCGCAGGCTCCGCGCCGAAGAGGCGTCGAAGGTCGAGGACACGGCGTGGGATGCCGCGGCGAAGGGCTGGGGCGCCGTGACACGCCTGGGCGGCGTCGCGCTGACCGTCGCCGATGCCCTGCCCGCGCCGCTGGTCCGCGGTGTGACCGCGATCGGCCGCGGCATCCTCGGCGACGATGTCGTTCCGCTGTACGACGCGGCCCTGCCGCGCGGCGGATCGAAGGCGCCGGCGGCGCAGAACCCCGTCGACGCGCAGGTCGTGCTGTTCGGCGCCTGCGTCGGCACGATGTTCGGTCCCGAGGATCACGGGATCGGCTCCCGCGACGCCGTCCGCGCCCTGCTCGACCGCGCGGGGGTGCCGGTCGCGATCCCCGCCGATGCGGGCGGACTCTGCTGCGGCACGCCGTGGAAGTCGAAAGGACATCTGGCGGGGTACGAACGCATGGTCGACCGCGTTCTCGCCGCACTGTGGGACGCGAGCCGCGGCGGCGAGATCCCGGTCGTGTGCGATGCGGCATCCTGCACCGAGGGACTGCGCGTGATGCTGACCACGCGCGCGCACGATCACCCCGAGTACGCGGGCATCGTGATCGAGGACGCCACGACCTACGTCGCGCGGGAGCTGCTGCCGGTGCTGACGGTCACCGAGAAGCTGCCGCGCATCGCCGTGCATCCGACGTGCTCGACGACCGCGCTGGGTGCGAACGGCGACCTGACGGTCATCGCGAACGCCGTCGCCGACGACGTCTTCGTCCCGGAGGGATGGGGATGCTGCGCGTTCGCCGGCGACCGCGGCATGCTGCACCCCGAGCTGACCGCGAGCGCCACCGCGGTGGAATCCGCGGAGGTCGCGGAGGCCGAGCGTGCGGGCGGGTTCGACGCCTTCGTCTCCGCCAACCGCACGTGTGAGCTCGGCATGAGCCGGGCGACCGGGAGGCCCTACCGACACGTGATCGAGGTGCTCGAGGAGATCACCCGCTGAGCACCCGCCCGGCCCCGCTGAGCACCCGCCGACCTCAGGTGAGAAGGGTGTCGCCGATGAACCCGCCGTCCCGGCATCCGGGCGGGATGGCGAAGACGGCGGAGCCGATCGGCGTGGTCCACTCGTTGAGCAGGTCGAGATCGTCGAGGCGCTGCTGCATGGGCGTGAACTGCCGGTCGATGTCGGCCTGGAACGACACGAAGATCAATCCGGACTCCGACACCTCGGCCCCCAGCGGTCGCTCGTCGTAGTTGTACGCGCGACGGAAGATGCGCTCGCTCCCGTCGCCACGGGCCCGGCGGATGTGCGCGAACTGCGGGATGACAGGGAATCCGATCGCGGTCTGGGCATCGAAGTCCGGCTCGTCGAACTCGTCGGTGCCGGTGAGCGGCGCACCGTTTGCGAGCGTGCGGCCGACCGAGGCGTCTCGGCCGCTGCGGTCGAGCCGATCCCACTTGTCGAGATCCATGCGGATGCGCCGAACGACCACCCCGGTCCCGCCGGCGAGCCAGCCCTCGCCGGTCCACACGACGTCATCGAAGTCGGCCGTGCCGGGTTGCGGGTTCGTCGTGCCGTCGACCTGGCCGAAGAGGTTGCGCATCGTCGTGCCCGGCCGCTCTGTGCCGTAGGCGCGGCGGAACCCCTGCTGTGTCCAGCGCAGGTCGGCGAAGCCACGGGCGTCCTTCAACAGCATCCGGGTCGCGTGGGCCACGGTGAGCGGATCGTCTCCGGCGATCTGCAGCAGCAGGTCCCCGTCGGAGAACTCGGGACGCAACCGATCCACGCGGAACGCGGGCAGGGGCGCGAGCCAGCGCGGAGCCTCACCGCCGGCACGAGCGACGAAGCCCGGACCGAATCCGAACGTCACGGTGAGGCGCGCGGGTGCGAGCGCCAGCTCGGGCTCGGAGTCGGCCAGCGCCGGCGTGCCCTGTGTGAGCCGTGCGGCGTCGTCGGTCAGGAGACGCATGAGCCGGGTGAGCGCCGCCCTGTCGACGTCGGCGTGCAGGTCGAGCGCGACGAACACTCCGTGCGCCTGCGCGGCGGTGTCGATCCCGGCTTGGTGCGCTCCGAAGAAGGGCACCGTCTCGTCGCCGTTCATCGGCACGGACGCCGGCGCCGGTTCGGGGCTCTGGCGGTTCAGGGCGAGGTCCGCTCCGACCGCCGCGACCGCGCCGACGCCGACGACAGCCCCTCCGAGGAGGAACTGTCGCCGGGTCGACCCGGTGCGGCGGGAGCGGGCGCCCTCAGAGGGCGCGGGCATCAGTGATCCATGCCCTCGTGCTCGTCGCCCGACTCGTAGTTCTCGTTCGCCCCGGAGTAGTCCTTGACCGGGGCGGTGAACTCGTAGGTCGAGTCGTCCGAGAAGGTGAGCGTGAAGGTGGCCTCGTCTCCGGCCTTCAGCGGAGCGGCGAGATCCATGAGCATGATGTGGTCCGCGCCGGGCTCGAGGGGCAGCTCTCCGCCGGCGGGGATGACGAATCCGCCCTCGATCTCGCGCATGACCATCTCGCCCGCCTCGTTCTCGACGGTCTCGTGCAGTTCGAGCATGCTCGATGCCTCCGACGTCACGGACACGACGGTCACGTCGTCGTCTCCGCTGTTGACGAGCGTGCCGAAGGCCGCCGACATGCCCTCGTCGGCCGCCTTCACCCACGCGTCGTCGATGGTGACGACGTCGCCGGCAGGCGCGGTCTTCTCGGCGGCTGGGCCGTTGCCGGCCGCACAACCGGTCAGCGCGAGCAGAGAGACGGCCGCGACGGCGAGCAGACGGGTGATGGGCTGGGATGCGGTGGTGTTCATGATGGTGCCTTTCAGATTTCTGTCGCGGAGTCGCCGGTGTCGGGCGCCGCGGCTGCCGTCCGAGGACGGCGAAGGAGTCGGATGACGACGAGAAGTGCGACAGCGACCGCTGCCCCGATCCCGCCGACGAGCAGCACGCGCAGCACGCCGCTCGTTTCGTCTGCGATCTGGTCCGGCTCGCGCGCAGGAGCGGCGGCGGGTGTCGCTCCGCCTGACGTGCTGCTCGCCGCGGCCAGGGGCTCCGCGTCGCCCACGGTGAACGGGATGACGCCCGAGATGGGGTGCCCGTCCTCCGAGACGACCTGCCACCGCACCTGGTAGCCGGCGACCGGCAGGTCGGGCTTCAGCTCGGCGGTCACCGTGCTGCCCGACACCGTCACGGCGCCGGTCGCCCACTCGGTGCCCTCGCCGTCGACGACGAGCACCACGGCGCCCGTCGTCGATTCGTCGAGCACGAGGAGCTCACCGGAGAAGGTCATCGAGATCGCGGTCGGAGCGACGGCGAGCTGCTCGCCCGCGCCCGGTGTGCTCGAGATCAACTGGTCATGGGCGGATGCCGGAACCGCCGTCGCGACGACCGCGACGGCGCCCAGCATCAGCCCTGCCGCATACCTGCGGAAAGGGGACATGGAAGGGGAACCTCTCGACGGGCGTCCTCGACGGACGCCGTTCTGCGTGCGGAGTCCGCGCACGGGTGCGCGGCGATGACGCGCCTCGTCGGTCGGACGACGTCGGCGCGAAGGAGATCAGATCGCGAGAGGAACGGGCGGCGCCCGACCGCGGAGCGCGGTCAGGTGAGCGGATGCCGCGGCAGCCGCCACGCGGAACTCGCCACGGAGACGGAGCGGCCCGCGGACGGGGAGGAACGATGATGCGACGTCGACCCGACGGCGCAGCCACTGCACGGCTCGTCCGGCGAGTCCGCGCAGCGCGTGAACGAGGCGCTCGCCCCGATGCAGGGCGGCGATGGTGAGGAGCGCGGCGAGGAGGTGCGCCGCCCACATGGAGCCGTCGGCGACGACGGCATCCGTCACTCCCCCGCCCGCGGGCAGGACGAGGGGGCCGCCATGCACGTGTGCGGGAGCGGTCACGGCGGACGGAGTCACGGTGCCGAGCACGAAGAGGACGTGGAAGAGGAACTGGCTCGCGCCGACCGACAGGGCGAGCCTGATCAGCGACAGCCGCCGACCGGCGAGGACCACGCAGACGGCCAGCGACAGGATCCACGGCACGAGGATGCCGAGCGGGCCCGGCATCTGTCCGCCACCGGAGACGTGGCCGGCGAGGGCGACGAAGATCGCGAGAGTCGACGAGGCGAAGCCGCGGATCACGGCTGGCCGGCGGGACTCGATCACGCCTCTAGTCTGTCAGCTTCCGAGCCGCTCCCGTGAGGATCGCGAGGAACCCGTCCTCGAGCGATCGGCTGAGCGTCGTCGCATCGCTCAGGTAGCCGTTCACCATCGCGCCGTCCCGCAGGATCATGAACTGATCGGCGACCCCAGCGGGGTCGTCGGCGCCGGACTCCGCCGCGAGTCCCGAGAAGTGCGCCCGCAGCGCCGCACGGTGCGCATCGACCGCGATGCGCACCGGATCGTCGGCGTCGGGATACTCGGCCGCCGCATTGATGAACGCGCAACCGCGGAACGAGGGCGCGCAACTCGCGGCGCCGATGCCGGCCGCGATCGCGCGGAGGGATGCCACGGGGTCGCCCTCCTGCGTCGTGCTGTCGAGCCAGGCGCGCTCGGCGGCGGACTGCCGCTCGAGGTAGGCGACGACGAGGTCGCTCTTGGATCGGAAGTGCCGGTAGAACGTCACCTTGGTGATGCCGACCTGTTCGATGATGCGGTCGGCGCTCGTCGCGCGGATGCCATGGGCGTAGAACAGCTCGTTCGCGGCATCCAGGATGCGCGCGCGCGTCGCCGCTCCACCGGTCCGCCGCTCGATACCAGTCGTCTCCGTGGCCATGTCATCACCCTCCGAGGTTTCGTGGAACGCTCGCTGGGACCAGCGTAGACGAACTACTAACACTGTGCGCTTGCGCACCGTCGCCCGATCGCCTATCGTCCATGTAGACGAACTAGTAACACCACACGCCCCTATCCGGAACCTCCGAGAGGATCCTCACCATGACCACGTCGACTCCTTCCCTCCCGCCCGCAACGGACTCTGCGCTCGGCTTCCGTCGCGCCCTTCGCCGGCTGTACGTGATCCGCGCGGCATTCGCGGTCGTGTGGGCGGGCCTGCTCGTCGCGACCGGCGGCGCCGCGGGTCCGCTGCTGACCGTGCTGCTCATCGCCTACCCGCTGTTCGATGCCGCCGCCGTGCTCTGGCAGCTGCGCTCCGCCCCCGAGGTCGATCACTCGACCACGAGCGAATGGGTGAACGTCGTCGTCAGCGTCGCGGTGGCTGTGGCCCTCGGCATCGCGTCGTCGTTCTCGCTCCCCGCTGCGCTCGCGGTCTGGGGTGCGTGGGCCATCGGCGCGGGACTGCGTCAGCTGATCTCCGCGATCCGCAACCGCCGCTCGGGCGGACAGGTGCCGCAGATGCTCAGCGGCGGCATCTCGCTGTTCGCCGGCTCGGCCTTCCTGATCCAGGGCCTGCAGGGCGCCGACACCATCATCGGCACCGCCGGTTACGCGACCCTCGGCGCCGTGTTCTTCCTGGTATCGGCGATCCGCCTGACCGCGGTGCTGCGGAAGAGCCTGCGGTAGCGGGAGGAACGACCCGAAGCCCTGATAACATTATCAACGAACGCATCGCTGATAATGTTATCGCCGTGCGCACAGCTCTCGACAACCCCTTCAGCCCCGGTTCCGACACCATCCCGGAGGTATGGGCCGGGCGCACCGAGCAACTCAGTGACTGGCGAGACATCGTGCGCCCTCGGCGACTGGCCGGACTTCCCGAACGCGGGCGGACCATTCTGGGCGAACCCGGTCTCGGCAAATCCAGCCTCGTCCGCCGCATCACGCGGGACGCCGCCCGCGCCGGCGACTGGGTGACACCTCAGCTCCGAATCCCGGCGGGCGCCGACCCTCTGAAGCTCGTCGCCGAGGCCGTGCTGGAGCTCGCCGCTGCAGCCGGCCTGCCCTCGTCTCGGGAAAAGCGGATCGGCGATGCGATCGCACGCGTACAGGCCGTCGCCGTCTCCGGCATCTCGCTCACGCTACGCGGCGCCGACGGGCGCGAGCCGTACGCCGCCCTGACGAAGCTGCTCATCGAGGTCGGAGCGGCCGCGATCGCCGAGGGTCGCGTGGTGGCACTCATCCACATCGACGAGGTGCAGAACATCACGGATGAGAAGGCGCTGTCGCAACTGCTGATCGCGCTCGGCGACGCACTGTCGCACGAAGTCGAGGTCGAGGTGCCGGGCGGTGCTCGAGTAGGTCGTTCCCTGCCGATCGCGGTGTACCTGACAGGGTTGCCCGACTTCGAGGACATGGCGGGTGCACGCAAGGGCGCCACTTTCGCGCGTCGCTTCAAGACCACCACTCTCTCGGCGCTCGACGACGAGGACCTCGTCGAGGCACTGCAGGACTTCGTCATCGACGGATGGCCGGTCTCCGACGGGAGCGAGGGCGCGGGCCGCGTGCGAATGGATCCCGAGGCAGCGGCCTCGATCGTCGACCTCTGCCGCGGTGAGCCGTTCCTGTTTCAATTGGTCGGCGAACAGGCCTGGTACGCCGACACGACGGCGACGATCACCGCCGAGCACGTACGTCAGGGGTGGCGCGGCGCACAGCGCGAGGCCACGGCGCATGTCGAGCGGATCCTCGAGCGGCTTCCCGCCCGCGAGCGACAGTTGCTGCAGACGATGGCCGATCTTCCCACGGGCGAGCGAACAGCGACGCGCATCGCAGAGGCCATGGGCTTCGCGAAGGTGACCGAGGTCGGGCCGACGGCGCAGCGCCTGGACACGGTGCGCGGGATCATCGACCGAGGCAAGCCGTACACATTCCGACACCGCGCCGTCGAGGCCTATCTGACCAGTGCCTGGCCACGGTTCTGAGAATTCGCGATTGGGACGGGGCTACCCGTTAGTGCATACCCGGCCTAGACGTTTGTCTAG
Organism: Microbacterium sp. LS_15; assembly: GCF_041954735.1. NCBI lineage: Bacteria > Bacillati > Actinomycetota > Actinomycetes > Micrococcales > Microbacteriaceae > Microbacterium > Microbacterium sp. LS_15. Next base: position 120,413 of record NZ_JAVAYD010000009.1, read on the forward strand.
TAGGCAATAGACAGAAGTATTAACGCCGATCCAGCTCCGCTTTGGCAGGGCGCCACAAACTTCGCGCAGCCGTACCCGAGCGCATGGGAGGGTGAGACGTCTCCAACGACGGAGCGAATGCTTCCGGCCGTTCTGGGGATCGGTGACGCGGATGGGGATCCAGCGTCAGGACAGCGTCCGCTCGCCCCCCATACACAGCGAGATACCGCATCCCCCTCACGACCCGAACGTGAGGGGGATCGCTTTTTCCCGGAGCGGTTCACGACCCGTATACGCAGAGATCCCCCGCCGAAGCGAGGGATCTTTCTGCGGAGACGAGGGGATTTGAACCCCTGGTCCCCGTAAGGGGACTCCACCTTAGCAGGGTGGTGCACTAGGCCGGACTATGCGACGTCTCCAGGCATCCGCTCCGTGAAGACCGGATGCACCTAGCCATCGTAACGGATCACGGAGCATGTCACGAACCGGGCTCCGCCGCCCCCGCGTGTCAGATCGTCCCGACAACCGGTTGAAACCCGCCACGCGCGTCGAGACCACCACCCGCGGCGCCGCGGCCGGTGGGTCTCGACGCGGGTGGTGGGCCTCGGCGCGGGGCCCGGGCGTCAGCCCTGCGGCAGCGACCCCGCGTTCGCGCCGGCGAGCAGCTGCTCGATCTGCTCGTGCGTCACGTCGACACCGGGGAAGCCGATGAGGCGCCCGATGGGGAACGACGCCATCATCTTCTGCATCGCGTCGTCGTTCGGCATCATGGATGCGGCCGACGAGTCGGCGCCGGTCAGGCCGCCCATCAGTCCGCCCAGCGCCTCCGTGACGATCGGACCGGCCACCGGATGCGACACGACATCTCCGATCGACGAGTTCAGGGTCAGCGGCAGCGACACCTCGTCGCCCTCGACCGCGACCGTCACCGCGGTGCGGATGTCGCGGCTCGACGCGGCCACCTCGACGGTGTAGTCACCGCCCTCGACGACCCAGCGGTCGACCCGGACGTCCCAGTAGGCGAGGTCTTCGCGACGCACGACGAGCTCCACCGTGCGCGTCTCCCCCGCGGCGAGCGCCACCGACGAGAACGCCTTCAGCTCGCGCGGTGCGCGCTGCACGACAGAGCCGACAGGCGCGATGTACACCTGGACGACCTCGCGCCCGTCGCGGTCACCGCCGTTCGTGACGTCGACTCGCACGGTCACGTCGCCGTCGTCGGACACCTCCGCTGACGCATCGCCGTACGAGAACGTCGTGTACGACAGGCCGTGCCCGAACGGGAACGCGACGTCGAGCCCCTTGGCGTCGTACCAGCGGTAGCCGACGAGGATGCCCTCGCCGTAGCGCACGTGACCGAACTCCCCGGGGAAGTTGCCGAACGACGGGTTGTCCTCGAGTCGCAGCGGGATGGTCTCCGTGAGCTTGCCCGACGGGTTGACCGCGCCGTAGAGCACGTCGGCGACCGCTCCACCGCCGGCCTGCCCCAGCAGCCAGCTCTCGACGATCGCGGGCACCCGATCGGCGAACGGGAGTGCGACGACGCTGCCGTTCGACAGCACGACGACCGTGCGCGGGTTCGCCTCGATCACGGCATCCAGCAGCGCGAGCTGCACGGCGGGAAGGTCGATGTGGTCGCGGTCGAAACCCTCGGACTCCTCCGCGGCTGGCAGCCCCAGGAACACGACGGCCACCTCGGCGGCCCGCGCGACGGCGACGGCTTCGGACCGCAGCTCCTCAGCGGAACGACCGGATGCCGCGACAGCACCGCCCTCGACAGCGAACCCCGCGGCGTACGAGACACGATCCCCGCCGACCGCGCGCATCTCGTCGAGGGCGGTGTCGACGCGCGTGGGGTTGATGAGCGAGGAGCCGGCACCCTGGAAACGAGGCTCGGTCGCGAACGCTCCGATCACGGCCACACGCTGCTCGAGGGCGAGCGGCAGCACGGCATCCCGGTTCTTGAGCAGGACGATCGACCGCCCGGCGGCCTCGCGCGCCAGCGCGTGGTGGGCGGCGGTGTCGAGCGCCCCTGCTACATCATCCCGTGCCTGGGCCTTGCGGACGAGGGCGATCGCGCGGTCGGCCGCGACGTCGAGCACGGTCTCGTCGAGTGCGCCGGACTGCACGGCGGCGACGAGCTGAGCATCCGTCCTCCCGCCCGACGAGGGCATCTCGAGATCGAGGCCCGCCGCGACGCCGGCGACGCGGTCGTTGACGGCGCCCCAGTCCGAGACCACGAGGCCGTCGAAGCCCCAGTCGTCGCGGAGCACCTGCGTCAGCAGCCACGGGTCCTCAGAGGCGTAGACGCCGTTGATGCGGTTGTACGAGCACATGACCGTCCACGGCTGCGCGTCGCGCACGACCCGCTCGAAGCCGCGCAGGTAGATCTCGCGCAGGGGCCGAGGGTCGATGTCGGAGCTCGCACGCATCCGATCGAACTCCTGGTTGTTCGCCGCGAAGTGCTTGAGAGACGACCCGACGCCCTGCGACTGGATGCCGCGCACCGACGCGGCACCGAGGATGCCGGAGACCAGCGGATCCTCCGAGAGGTATTCAAAGTTGCGACCGCAGAGCGGAGAGCGCTTGATGTTGATGCCGGGGCCGAGCACGACCGCGACGTTCTCGATCGCGGCCTCCACGCCGATCGCGGCGCCGACGCGCTCGACGAGCTCGGGATCGAAGGAGGATCCGATGCCGACCGCCGGCGGGAAGCACGTGGCCGGCACGCTGCTGGCGAGACCGAGATGGTCGGTGGCGTCCGCCTGCTTGCGGAGGCCGTGCGGACCGTCGGTCATCATGATCGACGGCAGGCCCACCCGGTCGATGCTCTTCGTCGTCCAGAAGTCGGCGCCGCTCGTGAGGGAAGCCTTCTCTTCGAGAGTGAGGTCGGGAGCCGAGGTGTCGGTCATGGTCGTCCTTTCGCGGCGACGGCGGTGTCTTCCGAAAACCATATGACAGTCAGTATTGGAATTCAAACAGCATTCAGGATTAGGGTCGAAGGATGGCACGACGAGGTTCATACGCGAAAGGCGTGGCCCGGCGCCAGGAGATCCTGGAGAGCGCCCTCGACGTGATCGGGCGCAGCGGCTACCGCGGCGCCTCGCTCAAGCAGATCGCCGAAGCCGTGGGCGTCACTCCCGCGGCGCTGCTGCACTACTTCGGATCGAAGGAAGAGCTCTTCACCGAGGTCCTCCGCACGCGCGACGAGCACGACGAGCGAGATCCCCGCATGCACGATCCGGGAGATGCGAAAGCGGCTTTCCTCGACGTCATCCGCCACAACGCCGAGGTGCCTGGCGTCGTCGAACTGTTCTCGCGTCTGGCGGTGGATGCCGCCGACCCCGCGCATCCCGCCCACCCGTACTTCCTGGAACGCAGCGAACGTCTCCGAGGCCGCATCGGCGAGGCCTTCTACGGCGATGCGGCGGAACGAGCGGCGCTCGACGCCGACACGACAGCGCGGGTCGTTCAGGCGGTCGCCGACGGCCTGCAGCTGCAGTGGCTGGTCGACCCGTCGGTCGACATGCCCGGCATCCTCGAGGCACTCATGGACGTGCTGTACCCGCCGACGGCGACGCGCTGACCGACAGCCCGGGGCGGAAGCCCGGGCCCCGGAGGGTCAGCGGACGTTGCCGTTGGAGCAGGTCTGCTGGGCTGCCGAGTTGCCCTTGATCGAGTTCGGGAGCGCGACGACGTTGGTCGGCTCCTCCGTGGCCGGCGCGGTGGCAGCGGGGTCGGGAACGGCAGGAGTCTCGGGAACCGGATCGGTCACGACGACTCCGTCGTTCGCGGTGTTCTCGTGCGTCACCTGCAGCTGGGCGTTCTCGTTGATCGCATCCCACATCGCCTGCGCGGCCGACTTGTTCGCGACGACCTTGTTCGGGTTGTCCGCATCCGTGCCGGTCGGGTACTGCAGGAACACGATGTCTTCGAAGGGCACCGACTTCACGGCCAGGGCGATCTGCGCGATCATCGTCGGGTTGGCGAGCGAGGTACTGGTCTCCATGTTGCTCAGTCCGGTGTTCGCGAGCTTGAGCATCATGGGGAAGTTGCCGAGGGTGTCGCTGCTGATGAGCTTGCGCACGAGGCTCGACATGTACTGCTGCTGGTTGCCGATGCGTCCGAGGTCGCTTCCATCACCGATTCCATGGCGGGTGCGCAGGAACTGCAAGGCCTCGAGCCCCTGGACGGTGTGCGTCCCGGCCGCCATGTCGAGGCCGGTGTACTTGTCCTTGATGGGGTTCGCGAGGCAGACGTCGACGCCGCCGATCGCGTTGGTGATCTCGATCACGCCACCGAAGGTGACGGAGGCCGCGAACTGGATCTCCTGACCGGTGAGCTGGGTGATCGTCTTCGCAACGCAGTTCAGACCGCCGTCGGTGTAGGCGGTGTTGAGCGGCTGCTTGCTCATGGCGGAGTGCATGTTGCCCTTGTCGTCCTCGCAGGCGGGGATGCCGAGCATGAGGTCTCGCGGGAAGCTCACCACGGTGATGCGGCGGGGCTCTTCGGAGACATGGACGAGCAGGTTCACGTCGTTGAGCGTGCCCTCGGAGTCGGCGCCGGAGCAGCGCTCACCGAAGTACTGCGCGTAGGCCTCTTCGCAGGTGTCGACGCCCGTGAGCAGCAGATTGAATCCGCCCTTGTACTCCCCGATGTCGGGGGGAAGCTCCTCGGTGCCCTCCAGCTCGACGGCGTTCGCCGACACAGTGCTCGTCAGGTCGTACGCGACGTAGGCGGCGACGCCGAGCCCGCTCACCAGCACGACGGAGAGACCGATCGCGATGAACTTCAAGAGCTGACTGACAGCACCGGGGGTGCGCTGCTGACCATGCCGTGCGAGGGTACGGCGGCGGCGGGTGTGGGGACTCACTCGTGGCCTTTCGGTTCAGCGTCTCGGTGCGGCGACACCGTGCTTCGAAGCGGAGGGTGTGGGATTCGAACCCACGAGACATCTCTGCCCACTGGTTTTCAAGACCAGCTCCATCGGCCGCTCGGACAACCCTCCCGACAGACGAATCCGCCGACAAGCCGTGAGTCTAGCCGAGTTCTATTCTCCCGCGCTGACCTGGGCGGCTGCTGGAAGCGTGTTCAGCGCGGTGGCGAGGCCGCCGTCCTCGACGTCGGCCGTCGTCTCGCCGGCCGCGGCCTTCACTTCGGCGGGCGCCTGTCCCATGGCGACCGCGCGTCCGCCGATCTGCCGGGCCCACGTGAACATGCCGATGTCGTTGCGACCGTCGCCCGCGACGAACACGCGGTCTCCGTCGAAGCCGAGCTCGGTGCGCACACGCTCGAGCGCGGTCCCCTTGTCGACGCCCTGCGGGGCGATGTCGAGCCACGCGGTCCAGCCGATCGCGTACGACACCTCGTTGAGACCGGCGTCGGCGACGAGGCGGTGGAAGTCCTCCTCATCGTGGCCGGGGGAGACGACGACGACGCGTGACACGGGCTCGGCGACGAGCTCCTCGAAGCCGACCTGCCGTCCACCGTCGAGGGTCCAGTCATCGAGGTGCTCTGTGTAGAGACGCTGACCCGAGGCGAGCTCCACCATGTAGCGCGCTTCCGGCAGACGCGCGCGCAGCAGAGCAAGCACCGGCGACGCGTCGAAGGTCTCGATGTGCCAGCGCTCCCACTCGTCGCCGACCCGGCGCATCGTGACGGCGCCGTTCGAGCACACGACGTACTCCGGCGTGAGGCCGAGCAGGTCGACGTACCGCTCCGTGGCGTTCCAGCTGCGGCCGGTCGCGATCGTGACCTCGTGACCGCCGTCGCGCAGTCGGGCGACAGCCTCGGGCACGCCGGGACTCATCGACTCGTCCTGCAGCAGGATGGTGCCGTCGACGTCGAGACCGACGAGCCAGGATGTCATGCGGTCGGCTCCAGCACCTCGAGGCCGCCGAGGTACGGGCGCAGCACCTCGGGCACGCGGACGGATCCATCGGCCTGTTGGTGCGTCTCGAGCAGGGCGACGATCCACCGGGTCGTCGCGAGCGTCCCGTTCAGCGTCGCGACCGGCTGCGTCTTCGCCTGCTGACCGTCGTCTGCCGCCGGGCGGTGCCGCACGTCGAGGCGCCGCGCCTGGTACGTGGTGCAGTTCGAGGTCGACGTCAGCTCGCGGAAGGCGCCCTGCGTCGGCACCCACGCCTCGATGTCGTACTTGCGGGCGGCGCTCGACCCGAGGTCACCGGCCGCGACATCGATCACCCGGTAGGCGAGGCCCAGCGACGTCAGCATCTCCTCCTGCAGCGCGACGAGGCGCAGGTGCTCCGCCTCGGCGTCCTCAGGGGTCGTGTACACGAACATCTCGAGCTTGTTGAACTGGTGCACGCGGATGATGCCGCGGGTGTCCTTGCCGTGCGATCCCGCCTCGCGCCGGTAGCAGGTGGACCAGCCCGCATAGCGGAGCGGGCCGCGGCCGAGATCGACGATCTCGTCCTTGTGGTAACCCGCGAGCGCGACCTCGCTGGTGCCGACGAGGTAGAGGTCGTCGTCCTTGTCGAGGTGGTAGACCTCGTCGGCGTGCTCGCCGAGGAAGCCGGTGCCCTGCATGATCTCCGGGCGCACGAGCGTGGGCGTGATCAGCGGGACGAAGTCGTTCTGCAGCGCCTTGTCGAGTGCAAGGTTCATGAGCGCGATCTCGAGGCGGGCTCCGATCCCGCGGAGGAAGTAGAAGCGGGCGCCCGACACCTTCGCCCCGCGCTCCATGTCGATCGCGCCGAGGATCTCGCCGATCTCGAGGTGGTCGCGGGGCTCGAAGTCGAACGCGGGCACCTCGCCCACGCGGCGCAGCTCGACGAAGTCGGCTTCGCCACCGGCCGGCACGCCGTCGATCACGACGTTCTCGATGCGCGCGAGCGCCTCGGCCGCCTTCTCGGACGCCTCGTTCGAGACCTGCTGCGCCTGCTTGACGCGGTCGGCGAGGTCCTTGGCCTGCGCGACGAGCGCGGCCTTCTCCTCCTTGGGCGCCTTCGCGACCTGCTTGCCGAACGCGTTCTGCTCGGCCCGGAGCTCCTCGAAGGCGGCGAGCGCTGCCCGGCGCGATCGGTCGGCCTCGAGCGCGGCGTCGACGGTGCCCTGGTCGTTGCCACGGGCGGCCTGAGAACGGCGGACGATCTCCGGGTTTTCGCGGAGGAGTGCGAGGTCGATCATCCACCAAGTCTATGGCGAGTCCCGGGCGCGTCAGCGCGGCGGGAGGACGCTCCAGGACGGCGTTAGAGTAGCGCCATGACGAAGAGCTCCCCGGCCCGGCGCCAGGCCGCTCTCGTCTACAACCCCATCAAGGTCGCCGAGAGAGAGCTGCGCGCGCGGGTGCGCGAACTCTCGAAGGAGGCAGGGTGGGAGCATCCGGCGTTCTATCCGACGACGATCCAGGATGCCGGGCAGCGCGCGACCGCGCAGGCGCTGGAACGCGGGGTCGACGTCGTGCTCGTCGCCGGCGGCGACGGGACCGTCCGGGCGGTCTCCGAAACGATCGCGAACACGGGCGTGCCGCTCGCGATCCTGCCGAGCGGGACCGGCAACCTCCTCGCCCGCAACCTGGGGCTCCCGCTGGCCGGACCGGACGACATGATCAGGGCGGCGCTCGGCGACTTCCGGCATCCGATCGACATCGGGTGGGCGCGGCTCACGCGCGAGAACGGCGACGAGGAGGAGCACGCGTACGTCGTGCTCGCCGGCATCGGACTCGACGCCGACATGATCGCGAACACGCGTCCGGATCTCAAGCGCTCGGTCGGGTGGATCGCCTACGTCGACGGCGCGGCGCGCTCGCTCGTGACGGCGGAGCCCTTCCGGGCGGTGTTCCAGATCGACGACGGACGCCTGCACACCACGAAGGTGCACAGCATCCTCTTCGCGAACTGCGGCACGCTGCCGGCCGGCATCGCGTTGATCCCCGACGCGTCGATCACGGATGCCACGCTCGACCTCGCGGTGATCCAGCCGACCGGTGTGCTGGGCTGGCTGGGCGTGTGGCGCAAGATCTGGTGGGACAACTCGGTGCTGCGGCGGTTCAGAGCCGGACGTCGGGTGCTCGACCGCCGCGGCAAGGATGCCTCTGTGCACTACTTCCGAGGCACGATCGCCGAAGCCGCGGCGAACCGGCCGACGCCCATCGAGCTCGACGGCGACGAGTTCGGCTCCGCCGTGCGCATCACCTGCCGGGTCGACCCCGGGGCCCTGCTGCTCGCGCTGCCGGCGGGGCATCCGATCTCGTCGCTCTGACGTTCGCGGGATCCGCTCCGCGCGTCAGCCGCGCACCTGCACGGTGCCGTCGAGCGAGTCGCCCACGAGCGTGAGCGTGAAGTCCTCGTCATCGATCGCGTCGTCGTCGAACGAGAGGATCGTCGCGCGGGGCGCCATGTCCATCGTGCACATCTGCTCCGGGTCGGTCGCGAAGGTCACCGTGCCGGTGTTGCCCGACCCCTCGATGCTGTCGACCACGGGCGGGCACCCGGACGAGCCCCAGGTGAGCAGCACGAGCGAGGAGTCGTCGAACCAGCCGGCCGAGGGCGTGTACGCGGTCGGAGAGCCCGGCGTCCCGGTGAAGGCCGCATCGCCCTCCAGGTCGACGTCGTCCTGCAGCTCTCCGTACGTCACCGCGAGCGTGATCTTCGCGGTCGGATCCACCCCTCCGGGGAGAGTGCCGAGGCTCGCGCGCTGCGCCATGTCGGCGGTGCAGACCTGATCGGCATCCGAATCGACGAGCGTCACCGAGACCTTCTGACCGTCAGCGCTCACCTCGTCGACCAGCGGGATGCAGGTGGACGACCCCCAGGTCACGACCGCGAAAGCCCGGCCGTCGTCGAGGATCGTGCCCTCCATGTCGTCGAACTCGTCGGACGCACCGGGCCCGGCCGACGGGTCTGAGGTCGTCTCCCCCGCACCCGCACCGGGGCCGACGGTGCAGCCGGCGAGGAGCAGCGCGGCGGCGAGGGCGGAAAGCGTAGCGGTGACGAGCCTGGGGGAGGTCATGCTCTCAGGCTAGCCACGGCCGAACAGCCCGCAAAGGACCGTTGACGAACTGCGCCCCAGCCGTTACTGCAGCGCAGAGGTGAGTCGGGCGAGGTTGTCGAGCACCGTGGAGCGCAGCGGCTGCTGCATCCACTCCTCCAGCGTGAGCTCGCGGCTGAGCGACCGGTACTCGTCTTCGACCTCGCGCATCTCCGACACGAACTCCTCGCCTCGAACGAGCATCGACACCTCGAGATTGAGACCGAACGACCGCATGTCCATGTTGCTCGACCCGATCACCGCGACCTGGTCGTCGATCGTGAGGCTCTTGGTGTGCAGGATGAACGGCTTGCGGTACATCCAGATCCGCACGCCCGCCCGCAGCAGCACCTCGTAGTAGCTGCGCTGGGCGTGGTAGACCATCGCCTGGTCGCCCTCCTCGGAGACGAACAGCTCGACCGCGACGCCGCGGTCGACCGCCGCGGTCACCGCGAGCAGCAACGCCTCGTCCGGTACGAAGTACGGGCTCACGATCATGATCTTCTGCTTGGCCGCGTAGAGCAGACCGAGGAAGAGCCGCAGGTTGTTCTCGACCTCGAACCCGGGGCCGGACGGCACCACCTGGCAGTCGAGGTCGCCGGAACCGGCCTCGGCGTGTGAGATGTCGATCTCCTGCAGCACCTCGTCGGTCTCGCTGTACCAGTCGCTGAGGAAGATCGCGTTCACGCTCAGCACGACCGGACCGTCGATGCGGACCATGAGGTCGACCCAGTGCAGCCCGCGCTTGATGTTCTTGGGGAGGTTGTACGTCGAGTCCGTGACGTTCTGCGAGCCGAGGAAGGCGACCTTGCCGTCGACGACGAGGAGCTTGCGGTGGTTGCGCAGGTCGGGCCGCTGCATACGCCCCTTGAAGGGCTGCACCGGCAGCATCAGGTGCCAGTCGGCGCCCATGCGGTTGAGCCGGGCGATCGTCGCCCTGTACCGCGGCTTCCACCTGTTGGCCCAGTGATCGAGCAGCACGCGCACGTGCACACCCCGCTCGGCGACCTCCTCCAGGGCCCGGAAGAAGTTGTCGGTCGAGGCATCGGATTGCAGGATGTAGAACTCGACGTGCACGTAGTCGTCCGCGGTGCGGATCGCGTCGGCCATCGCGTCGAGCGATTCCTGATACCCGCCGATCAGGTGGGCGCCGTTGTCGCCGGAGATCGGGAGGGCGCCGAGTCGGTGGTTCATCTCGACGAGGGGCGGGAACCAGCTCGGAGCGTCAGGACGCAGGGTGCCGAAGTGCAGGTGCTCGCTGGTCTCGGCGATGTACTCGTTGATCTGATCCTGCTTGCGGCGCCGCGCACGCGGCAGCCGGGGGTTTCCGATCAGGATGAAGAGGAAGACACCGACGAAGGGGATGAAGAACACCGCGAGCAGCCAGGCCATCGCCGCGGTCGGGCGACGATTGCGCGGGATGACGATGATCGCGGTGATGCGGATCGCCAGATCGAGCAGCAGGAGGAAGCCGGTGATCCACCAGCCCCAGCTCTCGGTCGTCATCGCTCCCTCTCGGCCCGCAGCGGGGATCGCGGGGAGCGGATGCTCGACCCGGTGTCTTCGCTACACAGTAGCCGATGGGCAGGATGTCGCTCAGGGGCGCGGGGGCAGTCCCCGTGCGGCGCGCTCCTCGGCCTCGATGCGCGCGTGCACCTTGCGCTCGGTGCGGTCGAAGCGGAGGATTCCGCGGAGCACGAAGAAGAACACGACGCTCACCCCGATGGTGGGGAGGATCGACCAGGCGACCGCGAGCCAGAAGTTCTCCATGCCTCCATGGTACGCGAGCCACTGCTTCTGCACATTCGCAGCTTTCCGCGGATCCGAGCCAGGGCCTGTGGAATCGATCCGGAGCGGGCGGGCGCTCGACCACACTCGGCGCATGACCACCGTTCTCCGCGCCTCCAGCTCCTCCGACTTCCTCCGCGTCATCCCCTCCCTCGCCGGCTTCACCCCGCGCGAGAGCCTCGTGCTGCTGCCGTTCCACGCGGCCAGGACGACAGGAGCCCTGCGGCTGGACCTTCCCCGCCGCGACGCCCACCTCTCCGAGTACGCCGATACCGCCGTCGCACTGGTCGCGAGGGTGGAGCGGACGGATGCCGTGGCCCTCGTCGTCTACACGGATGACGAGGCGTACGCCACCCGCGACGGCCTCGTGCTCCCGTTCGCGGTCGGGGTGGAGGCGGTGCTGGCGCGTGCGGAGGACGCCGGACTCCACATCGTCGACGCTCTGTGCGTGACTCCTTCGGGGTGGGCGAGCTACCTCGTGGACGAACCGGAGCTGGAGGAGTTCGACGACGCGCCCGCTCCCGGGGTGCTCGGGATCGGCGACGTGTCGGGCGATCAGTGGGCCGGCGCCGACCTCCCCGACGTCGACCTCGCCGAGTGCGAGCGCGTCGGGCGCGCGCTGCTCCGGATCGCGGACGTGCTCGACCGCGCGGACGACGATCTGCCGACGGCGCGCGACGATCCGCAGGCCCTGGCCGCCGCCCTCCTGCTCGACGACGTTCCGGTGTTCTTCGAGGTGGTGCTGGCGATGCGCGGGGAGCTTCCGCCCTTCGCGATGGCGGCGTTGCTCTGGTGTCTCGACAGACCTCTGCTGCGCGACGTCGCCCTCACGCAGTGGGCCACCGACATCATCGGCGGTATCCGCACGCTCGATGCCCAGCTGGGGTTCGCAGAGCACTGCACGGCGGTGCCGGACGACCTCGGCGAGGTGTTCCTCGGCCGCGGGCCTCGCCCGGACCCCGATCGCCTCGGGAGGGCGCTCACCACTGTCCGGGCGGCGGCCGCCCGCGCACCTCTCGCATCGCGACCCGGTCCGCTCACGGCCGCGGCCTGGCTGTCGTGGGCGCTCGGTCGGTCCAGCCACGCCGGTCGGTACCTCGACATGGTCGGCGAGATCGATCCCGAGTACGGCCTCGCACAACTCCTCACGACCATGATCGGCGCGGCGGTGCTGCCCGAGTGGGCGTTCCGCCGCGGCGAGACGGCGGCCTGAGTGCGCGTTCTACTTGACGAGCGGGAACAGGATGGTCTCGCGGATGCCGAGGCCCGTGATCGCCATGAGCAGACGGTCGATGCCCATGCCCATGCCGCCGGACGGCGGCATGCCGTGCTCGAGCGCGCGCAGGAACTCCTCGTCCACCGGCATGGCCTCGACGTCACCGCGCGCCGCGAGCTTCGCCTGCTCGACGAAGCGCTCCCGCTGGATGACGGGATCGACGAGCTCGGAGTATCCCGTCGCGAGCTCGAAGCCGCGGATGTAGAGATCCCACTTCTCGACGACGCCATCGATCGAACGGTGCTCGCGCACGAGTGGCGACGTGTCGACGGGGAAGTCCATCACGAAGGTCGGGCGCACGAGATCGGGCTTCACGAAGTGCTCCCACAGCTCCTCGACGAGCTTGCCGTGCGTAGCCTGCGCCGGCAGGTCGACGCCGTTCTCCTCGGCGAAGGCGATGAGGTCGTCGACCGAGTCCTGCGGAGTCACGATGCGACCCGAGGCCGCCGAGAGCGAGTCGTACATCGAGATGCGGTCCCACTCGCCGCCGAGGTCGTACTCGGTGCCGTCGGCCCACGTCACGGTGGTCGAGCCGGCCACGGCGATCGCCGCCTGCTGCACCAGCTCCTGCGTCAGCTCGGCCATCTGCCGGTAGTCGCCGTACGCCTGGTACGCCTCGAGCATCGCGAACTCCGGGCTGTGCGTGGAGTCGGCGCCCTCGTTGCGGAAGTTGCGGTTGATCTCGAAGACCCGCTCGATGCCGCCGACCACGGCACGCTTGAGGTAGAGCTCCGGAGCGATCCGGAGGTAGAGCTCGGTGTCGAACGCGTTCGAGTGCGTGACGAACGGGCGGGCGGAGGCACCGCCGTGCTGCACCTGCAGCATGGGCGTCTCGACCTCGAGGTAGTCGTGCCCGGCGAACGTCGCCCGCAGGCTGGCGTTGACTGCAGCGCGGGCGCGCACGGTGGTCCTGGCCTGCTCGCGCACGATCAGGTCGAGGTAGCGGCTGCGAACGCGGCCCTCTTCACTCAGCTCGGCGTAGGCGTTCGGCAGCGGGAGGATCGCCTTCGATGCGATCGCCCACCCGTCGGCCATGATCGACAGCTCGCCGCGGCGGCTCGAGATGACCTCGCCGTGCACGAAGACATGGTCGCCCAGGTCGACGTACTCCTTCCAGTCGGCGAGCGACTCCTCGCCGACGTTCGCGAGCGAGATCATCGCCTGGATGCGCGAGCCGTCGCCGGCCTGCAGCGTCGCGAAGCACAGCTTCCCCGTGTTGCGGCTGAACACCACGCGGCCGGCGACTCCCGCCAGCACACCGGTCTCGGCTCCCGCCTCGAGGTCGCCGTGCTCGGCGCGCAGCGCCGGGATGGTGTGCGTCACGGGCACGCCGACCGGGAACGCCCCGCCCCCGGCATCCGCACGCTTCGCGATCAGTCGCTCGCGCTTGGCGAGGCGCACGGCTTTCTGCTCGTGCACGTCCTCGTCGGTGGCGTCGGTGGTCTGCTCGGGCGCGGCGGACGCGTCAGTCATTCGGGGCTCCTCGGAAAGTCAGCTCCAGTCTACCGAGGCGGGCGGAGCGCTCCGGAGCCGCCCGATCCCGGCATCGGGAAGCGAGCGTGGGTAGCCTCGAAGCATGGCAGCCATCCGCTATGCTCCCGCTCTCGCCGCGATCGCGTTGGGCGGCACGGTCGCTCTCGCCCCGGCATCCGCTGTATCGGCGGCCGTTCCGACGCACTCGTCACACGCCGTGTCCGCGGCGGTCGGTGCCGACGTCGACGACTTCTCGTACGCCTCCTGGGACGCCCGCTACGAGGTCGGCCTGGACGCCGAGGGGCGATCGCACATGCACGTCACCGAGACCTTGACCGCGCGATTCCCCGACGCCGACCAGAACCGCGGCATCGTGCGAGGCCTGCCGACGAGCTACCAGAACGCCTGGGTCGATCCGCAGATCCTCTCCGTCACGGACGAGCAGGGCGCGGCCGTGCCCTACGAGACCGACGAAGACGACGGCGTGCTGTACGTCCTCACGGGCGACGACGAGTACGTGCGGGGCCTCACGACCTACGTCATCGAGTACGAGATGCGCGACATCATGCTCACCGCAGACAACGGCGTCGACGAGTTCTACTGGGACCTCCTCCCTCTCGACAGCACCCAGCCGATCGAGTCGTTCCACACCGAGATCGTCTTCGACCGCACGCTGACCGACCGTCTCGCCGGGAACGCGCGGTGCTACATCGGCTTCTCCGGTTCCACAGACGAGTGCCCGCTCCTCCCCGGAGCGGATGCGTCGTCCTTCCGCGTCGAGCAGGACTCCCTCGCTCCGGGCGAAGGCGTGACCGTCGCGATCGGATTCGAGGCCGGAACCGTGACGCAGCCGACGGCCCGTCAGCCGGATCCGGTCACCGACGTCGTTCCCGCGGTCGTCGGAGTCGGCGCGCTGGGACTCTCGATCGGCAGCTGGTTCGCGGTCTCGTCCTTCCGCCGCTCCCGACGGCGCGCCACGGGGATCGTCGTAGCCCAATACGACGTCCCCGATTCCCTGCCGCCCCTGCTGGCCGCGGCGATCATCCCCGGCGCCAAGGATGCGATCCCCGCCGAGATCGTTCACCTCGCGGTCCGCGGCACGCTGCGCATCGAGGAAGGATCGGATGCCGAGGAGCCCCGTCTTCGCCGGATGCCCGGCTCTCGCATCCCCGACCAGCTCGACGTCGAGGCACTCGACGCCCTGTTCGCTGAGGCCGACTCCGAGGGCGTGGCCGACCTCCCCTCGTCGAGCGAGTCCTTCGCCGCACGCATGACCGCCCTCACGCAGCGCGGCACGGCGGAAGCCGCCGCCCGCGGGCTGACGACGAAGGCGCGCAGTCGTGGAGCCGTGATCCTGCAGTGGATCGCCATCGCGCTGGTGCTCGCCGGGTTCGGCATCGGACTGTTCGGGATCATCGCGGGCAGGGTCACCGCGATCCCCGCTTTCGTGGCCGTGTCGTTCGGCATCGTGCTCGTCCTCATCTCGAGCTTCTACGCCTTCTCGAAGCACACCGTGCTCACGCCGGAAGGGGCCCGTGAGCACGAATACCTGCAGGGCGTCCGGGAGTTCATCCGCGTCGCCGAAGCCGACCGCCTGCGGATGCTGCAGTCGTACTCGGGAGCCGAGCGTCG
Organism: Microbacterium sp. LS_15; assembly: GCF_041954735.1. Taxonomy (NCBI): domain Bacteria; kingdom Bacillati; phylum Actinomycetota; class Actinomycetes; order Micrococcales; family Microbacteriaceae; genus Microbacterium; species Microbacterium sp. LS_15. The sequence goes on from NZ_JAVAYD010000009.1 coordinate 135,552, forward strand.
ACAGGACGGCGGCGCCGATGTGATCGTCGTCTACGAACGACTACTCCCGTACGCGATGCTGTTCGGCATGGAGGACGAGTGGGGCGCCGTTCTCGAGAGCGCGTACGCCTCGGCTCAGCGCGGGGCAAGGTGGATCGGCGACCCGACGTCCCCGTTCCTCCGCTCGCAGCTCGCCGCCTTCGCCCTCACCTCTTACGCGGCTGCCACGTACTCGGCGCCGAGCGCGAGCACCTCGTCGAGCGCCGGCGGATCGTTCGGCGGCGGGTTCTCCGGTGGCGGCGGCGGGGGCGGATTCTCGGGCGGTCGCTGAGCCGACGCCGCGAGGAGGGTCAGAGCAGCGGCGGCGGCCCTGAGGCGTCGCGCAGAGCACGCTCGACGGTCGACTGCACGAGCGCTGACAGGAACCCTCCGGCGTTCTCGACCCCGATCGCGCTGAGGCGCGAGGTCGACTGCGCGATGATCGAGCGCGAGAACTCCGTGGCCGTCTGGATGGCATCCGCGTACGCACTCCGGTCCGCCTCCGCGATCACCACCGGCTCGCAACCGATCTCGACCGCGAGCGCCTGCGCGATCGGGAGCACCGCCGGTGGGGCGGTCACCGCCGCATAGCCGGCCTGAAGCTGACGCAGGTCGATGGACGTGCCCGTGAACGTGATGGCCGGATGCACGGCCAGCGGGATCGCTCCGCGCTCGGCAGCCGGACGGAGCACCTCGATCCCGTATCCGGGGTCGGTGTGCAGCACGAGCTGCCCGATCTGCCACCCGCCGACCTCGGCGATGCCGGCGACGAGCGACGGCAGCTGGTCATGCGGGACGGCCACCACCACGAGCTCGCTGCGCCGGACGACCTCGAGGGCATCGAGCACGGGCACATCGGGGAGCACCGCCGACGCCCGATCGTCGTCCGATCCGCTCGTGATCCCGGTGACCGCGTGACCGGCGCCCGCGAGAGCCGCCCCGATCACCGGACCGACGCGTCCCGCGCCGATGACGCCGACGCCGAGTCGTCCGTCGCGGTTCGCGGGATCACTCACCGTTCGACGCCGGGGGCGCAGGAGGCACGGGCGGTGCCGGGGGCGGCGCGACCGGCGGCACCGGAGGCTGCCCCACAGGCGGCGGCGCGACCGGAGGCACCGGAGGCTGACCCACCGGGGGCGGCGCGACCGGAGGCACCGGAGGCCGACCCACCGGCGACGTCATCTCGGCCGCCGTGCGACCGGGTCCGTCGAGATCCGCCACGGCTGCGGCATCCGCTGCGTCGTAGGCGCCCCAGCGGTGGGTGTGGTCCATGGCGGCCGCAGCCGCCGCGGCCGTGCTCACGCCGTCGATGAGGAACAGCGCGTCCGGCATCTCCAGCGCCGAGATGTACCCGGTGATGATGCCCTGCACCGAGTGGATCTGCGCACCGGAGACGCGCTGCGCACGATCGATGGGACCCTGCGACAGCGAGACGCCCTGCAGGCGGGCGAGAGGGAAGATCGCGAGCTTGCGCCAGATGACCCCGCGACGCAGCAGCAGACCGAAGTCGGTGAGGAAGTAGCCCTGCCGCTTCCACGAGATCGGGCGACGCCACCATGCGCGACGGGGCATGGTGCGGTACGGGTCGCCCTCGACCGGACCGAGGATGCCGTGCTCCCAGACGAGCGGGATGTCGGAGACCGGCGCATCGGGCAGCACCAGCGAGAGCACGCGCTCGACATCGGCGCGCTTGCCCACCGGGAGCACGACGTTGAACTGCTGCGCACTGCCCGACTGCTGCTGCGCCGCGCTCTTGCCGCTCATGCGGTTGATGCGGATCGTCCACCAGCCGAACGGACGCCACAGGAGGGACTGCGACACCTCGACCGCGAAGATCCGTCCAGGGGGAAGCGTCTCGGTGACGGTCGTCAGCAGACCGTAGGTGATGCGGACGCCGTCGGGGGTCGGTGCGATCGAGTACCGCAGCGACTTCGAGATCTGCGCCCAGGTGATACCGACCACGGCGATCACGAGCGGGATCCCCATGCCGAGCCCGAGACCGAGCCCGATGACGCTGCCGAGCGGCTCGCCGTCGAGCAGCGAACCGATCAGGATGCCACCGAAGGCGACGAGGAAGATCAGTCCGAAGAACACGAGCCAGAGCACGCTCGAGATGAGTTGCGAGCCGACGAGCCGTCCGGTCGGGATCTTGACCACGCTCTCCGGTTCGACATCGGCCAGATCGACGCCGCCGATGAGACCGTTGACGCCCTCGTTCATCGAACCGACCAGCTGGGCGCGGGCCGAGGTCGGGGCCGAGCCCGCGGCATCCGCAGCCGTCCGCGGTGCACCGGGCGCACCGGCGACCGCCGACTGGCGAGCCGCGCGCGCCCCGGAGGCGAGGCGCAGGATATCGGCACGCACCGACTCCGCGCGCGCCGTGGCCAGGTATTCGAGCTCGACGTTGGAATCGGTTCCCGCGCCGACCACCTCGAGCTTCGCCAGTCCGATGATGCGCGCGGGGAACGGACGCGTCAGGTTCACACCCTGCACGCGGTCGAGCGGCGCGCGACGGTGGGAGCGGAAGATGATGCCCTTGCGCACCTCGACATGATCGCCCGTGATGCGGAACTGCTGGAAACGCCAGACGAACCAGAAGATCGCCACGAGCACGGCCGCGAGCCCCAGCACGCCGAGCAGGACGACGAGGATGAGGTTGTTCGCCAGCACCCATTCGACGGGGTCGCCCTGTCCGTACTGGTCGTAGTGGGCCTCTTCGGGCGTGAACAGGTCGACGAACCAGGCGATCAGGCGGTCGCGCAGATTGGCGATCGCGATTCCGGCGACGATGATGAGCGCCAGCCCGCCTTTGAAGAGCGGGGTGAGCGGATGCATCCGGTGCCACTCGCCGTCCGCGAGCGTCGTGCGATCCCCCGACCGAGGCGGCGCCGGCTCCGTGCCTGCGGCGGGCGGCGGGAGCTGCGGCTCGCTCACAGGCCGGTCCGGCGGGTCTCGGCGACCTCGATGAGCGTGTCGCGCAGCGCTTCGGCAGCGGCCTGCGTGAGCCCCGGGATCTGCACGCCGGTGGTCGCGGCCGCGGTCACCATCTTCAGCTGCGTCACCCCGAACGCCCGGTCGAGCGGGCCCTGCGTGATGTCGACGAGCTGCATGCGGCCGTAGGGCACCGCGATCATGCGCTGCCACAGGATGCCCTTGCGGAAGACGATGTCGTCGTCGCGCAGCATGTACCCGATCGCCTTCGCCTGGCGCGGGAGGATGATCAGCGTGATCAGCGTGATCAGCACGATCACGCCGGCCGGGATCCACGCCCACGTCTGGTGCAGCGCGAGCGCGAGCACCGCCGCCACGACAGCGACGATCGCGATGAAGATCACGTTCTGCACGATCTGCGACACGACGTACCGCGGCGAGATCTGGTGCCAGACACCGTCGAGTTCGAGACGCGCCTCGCTGCGCACCGTGCGCAGCGCCGTGTAGGTGCCGGCGTCGAGGGCCGCGAGGTCAGTGACCTCCGCCGAGTTCAGCGGGGCCGGGGTCCCCGGCTCGGTCTCTGGGTTCTGAGTCATCAGGATCCTTCGGCAGTGTGCAGAACTGTTCGGCGACGAGCGCGGCGACCGCGAGCACGACCGCACTCCCGATCAGTGCCAGCATCGCCACAGTCGACCCTACCGGGGGATCAACGGGCCGCGACAGGAGGAACACGAGCAGCCCGGCGCCGAAGCCGGCCATGATCGCCCCCAGCAGACTCGACGCCCGCGCGAGCGTCACGGCCCTCGTGGCGCGGAACGGGTCGATGCGGATTCCCTTGCGCACGCTCGCGCACACCGGCCAGGCGACCGACAGCGCGGCCGCCGCGATCAGCAGGAGCAGCAGCGGGAGCAGGAGCGACGGCGTGAAGGTCGCGCGGCCCATCACCGTGAGCACGTGGTCGAGCAGGAATCCGGCGCCGGTCGCGAGCAGCGCGAGGACGACGAGGACGCCGATCGACGTGCGCTTCATCCCTGACCCCGGTCGCGGAGAGCGGCGGCGAGATCGGCCACGCGACCGTGCCCGATGAGCACCGCATCGGGGTCGAGGTCCAGCCACGGGCCGAGCACGAAGAGCCGCTCGGCGGCGCGCGGATGCGGCAGCCGCACCGCCTCGGCATCCGATGTCTCGTCGCCGTAGGCGATCAGGTCGAGGTCGAGCGTGCGATCGCCCCAGCGCTCGTGGCGCTCGCGTCCGTTCTCGTCCTCGATCGCATGCAGCATGCCGAGCAGCACGGATGGTGCGAGGCGCGTGGTCACGAGCGCGACCGCGTTCACGTAGGCGGGGGCCTCGGGATCGGGCCCGTCGAGCCGCACCGCGACGGTCTCGTGCAGCGGCGACAGCTGCACCTCCGAGACCAGGGGAAGGCGGGCGATGCGCGCAGCGGCGCCGCGAATGGTCTCCTCGCGATCGCCGAGGTTCGCACCGAACGCGACGACGGCGACGGTCTCGGGGCGCGGGGCGCGAGGACCCGGGAGGTTCGGCGGGATGGTCAGATTGCGGCTCACGGCGAGACCTCCTCGGCGGGCTGCCGACGGGCGCGATGCACGGTCACGGACACGTCGGTGAACGACAGCGGGATGGGAGCGTGCGGCTTGTGCACGGTGACGATCGCTTCGTGCACGCGCTGATCGTCGAGCGCGACCTCGGCGATGCGTTCGGCGAGGGTCTCGATGAGGTTCACCGTTTCTCCGCCGACGACGGCGGCGATCCTCTCGGCCAGCTCGCCGTAGTGCACGGTGTCGGCCACGTCATCGGATGCCGCGGCGTCGCGCAACGGCATCCGGAGCCGCACGTCGACCGTGAACTCCTGTCCGTCGCGGCGCTCGTGCTCGTAGACGCCGTGGCGTCCGAACACCGTCAGTCCGGTGAGGGCGATCTCGTCGAGGACACTCACGGCTCAGCCCTCCCAGGCGCGCGCGACGGCGAGGGCGTCGCGGGTGGCTCCGACGTGATGCACGCGCACGGCCCACGCTCCGGCGCGCATGGCGAGGGCGCTGGTGACGGCGGTGGCGAGGTCTCGCCGCTGCTCGCTCACCGAACCAGCCTCGTCGGGCTGCAGAGCCTCGGCGATGAATCGCTTGCGCGACGTCCCGACGAGCACACGGGGGCCCAGCGCGACGATCTCGTCGAGCCCGCGCAGCACCTCCCAGTTCTGCGCGCCCGCCTTCGCGAAGCCGATGCCGGGGTCGAGGATGATCCGCGACGGCGCGATGCCCGCAGCCGCCGCCTCGCCCATCCGCTCCTGCAGTTCGCCGGCGACCTCGCGGGCGACGCGGTGGTAGTCGGCGCGTGCGTACATGTCGTCGGAGAAGCCTCGCCAGTGGCCGATGGCGTAGTCGGCTCCGGATGCCGCGACGACACCGCGCATCTCGGGGTCGGCCAGGCCGCCCGACACGTCGTTGACGATGCGCGCACCCGCCCGCACGGCGGCGTCGGCCGTGGCGGCGTTGATCGTGTCGATGCTCACTGGCACTCCCGCCTCGACGAGCCGCTCGACGACGGGGATCACCCGCTGCTGCTCGACCTCGGCGCCCACGCGGTCGGCGCCCGGTCTGGTCGACTCGCCGCCGACGTCGAGCACCGTGGCCCCCTCGGCGCGCAGGCGCAGACCGTGCTCGACCGCCCGATCCACCTCGAGGTAGCGTCCGCCGTCGCTGAACGAGTCCGGCGTCACGTTGACGATCCCCCAGATGCCCGTCATGCCCGCGACGCTCCGGTGGATGCGCCGATCAGGGCGATGAGCTCGGCACGGGCGACGGCGTCGGTGTACTCGCCGCGCGCCGCGATCGTGAGGGTCGACGCCTCCGGCTGTCGTCCGCCGCGCATCGTGACGCAGCCGTGGCTCGCGTCGAGCACGACCAGCACACCGCGGGCGTCGAGGTTCTCGGCGATGACGTCGGCGATCTGTTCGCCGAGCCGCTCCTGAACCTGCGGCCGCGTGGCGAGGATCTCGACGACGCGGACGAGAGCGCCGAGCCCGACGACCTGCTCGCCGGGAAGGTAGGCGATGTGGGCGTGCCCGGCGAAGGGCAGCAGGTGGTGCTCGCACACCGACCGGAAACGGATGTCGCGCAGCAGCACAGCGCCCGAGGGAAGCGTGTCGGGGGCCGGGCCGCGAGAGACGCTGATGGTGCGTGCGAGGGGTGCTGCGGCATCCTCGCCGACACCGGCGAAGAACTCCGAGTACAGGTCGGCCATGCGCGCGGGCGTCTGGCGGAGCCCCGGACGGTCGGGGTCCTCCCCGATCGCCTCGAGGAGCTCACGCGTGAGTCGCTCGATCCGCGTCCTGTCGACGCTCACGATCAGGCCGTCGCGGGACGCGGGTTGGTCGCGGTCGACGGGCCCTGCTGCGTGCGGGGCGCAGCGGACGGCTCCTCGACGGACGCGGCGACCGGCACGACCTTCTTCGGCACCTCGATGGGCGGCACGTCCGACACGGGACGATCCTCGCTCGACAACCAGAGCGGACGCTCCGGCAGCTTGCGCACCTCGGTGAAGATCTCGGCGATCTGGTTGTGGTCGAGCGTCTCCTCCTCGAGCAGTGCGAGGGCGAGACGGTCGAGGATGTCGCGGTTGTCGCTGATGACCTGGTAGGCCTCGTCGTGGGCCTGCTCGATGAGGGCGCGCACCTCGGTATCGACGCGCTCGGCCACCTTCTCGGAGTACTCGCGGCCTCGGCCCATGTCGCGGGCCACGAACATGTCGCCGCCCTCGGAGCCGAGCTTCACGGGACCGACCTCGGTGGTCATGCCGTACTCGATCACCATCTTGCGGGCGATCGACGTCGCCTTCTCGATGTCGTTCGAGGCGCCGGTCGTCGGGTCGTGGAAGACGATCTCCTCGGCCACGCGACCGCCCATCGCGTAGGTGAGCTGGTCCTGCAGCTCGTTGCGGGTCACGGAGTACTTATCGTCGAGCGGCAGCACCATCGTGTAGCCGAGCGCCTTGCCGCGGGGCAGGATCGTGATCTTGGTCACCGGGTCGGTGTAGTTCATCGCAGCCGCCGCGAGCGCGTGACCGCCCTCGTGATACGCCGTGATGAGACGTTCGCGGTCCTTCATGACGCGCGTGCGACGCTGCGGACCGGCGATGACGCGGTCGATCGCCTCGTCGAGCGCGCGGTTGTCGATGAGCTGGGCGTTCGAGCGCGCGGTGAGCAGCGCGGCCTCGTTGAGCACGTTGGCGAGGTCGGCACCGGTGAAGCCCGGGGTCTTGCGGGCGACGACCTCGAGGTCGACGCTCTTCGACAGCGGCTTGCCCTTGCTGTGCACCTCGAGGATCTTCTGACGCCCCTTGAGGTCGGGGGCGTCGACGCCGATCTGGCGGTCGAAGCGACCGGGGCGCAGCAGAGCGGGGTCGAGGATGTCGGGACGGTTGGTCGCCGCGATCACGATCACGTTCGCGTTCGGGTCGAATCCGTCCATCTCAACGAGCATCTGGTTGAGCGTCTGCTCGCGCTCGTCGTTGCCGCCGCCCATGCCCGCTCCGCGGTGGCGGCCGACGGCGTCGATCTCGTCGATGAAGATGATGGCCGGCGCGTTCTCCTTGGCCTGGTTGAACAGGTCGCGGACGCGCGAGGCGCCGACGCCGACGAACATCTCGACGAAGTCCGATCCGGAGATCGAGTAGAACGGAGCGCCTGCCTCACCGGCGACGGCACGTGCGAGCAGGGTCTTGCCGGTTCCGGGAGGGCCGTACAGCAGCACGCCCTTGGGGATGCGGGCGCCGATCGCCTGGAACTTCGCCGGGTCCTGGAGGAACTCCTTGATCTCGTGCAGCTCCTCGATCGCCTCGTCGGCACCGGCCACGTCGGCGAACGTCACGGTCGGCGTCTCCTTGTTGACGAGCTTCGCCTTCGACTTGCCGAACTGCATGACCTTGCCGCCGCCGCCCTGCATCGACGAGAGCAGCCACCAGAAGAGGAGGCCGAGCAGCACGAGCGGAAGGAGAAGCGAGAGGATGCCGTCGAACCACGTCGCACGCGGCACGCTGTCGTTGAAGCCGTCCTTCGGGTCGGCGGCGTTGATCGCGGTGACGACCTCGTCGGCGCGCGCCTCGACATAGTAGAACTGGACCTTCTCGGAGCCCTCGAACGCCTTCGACAGCGTCATGTCGACGCGCTGGTCGCCGTCGGTGGTGACGACCTCGGTCACGGTGTCGCCGGCGAGCAGCTTCAGACCCTGCTGGGTGGTGATCTGGTGGGGAGCGCCGAGGTTCGAGATCAGCAGGAAGCCGCCGAACAGCAGCAGCCCGATCAGGGCGACGTAGATCAGCGGGTTCCGCGTGAGCTTCTTGACATCCATGGTCGGATCAGCGTATCGCGCGGGCCCTAGGTGACCGCTGTGCGTTCACCCACGGCGTACCGCCGGCTCAGGAGTACACGTGCGGCGCGAGCACCGCGACGTCGCGCAGGTTCCGGTAGCGCTCGTCGTAGTCGAGCCCGTACCCGACGACGAAGTCGGTGGGGATGTCGAAGCCGACGTACTTGCAGTCGATCTCGACCTTGGCGGCCTCCGGCTTGCGCAGCAGAGCGAGCACCTCGATCGACGCGGCCCCGCGCGACCCGAAGTTCTCGAGCAGCCAGCTCAGCGTGAGGCCGGAATCGATGATGTCCTCGACGATGAGCACGTGCTTGCCGTTGAGGTCGGTGTCGAGGTCTTTGCGGATCTGCACCACGCCGCTCGACTTCGTGCTCGCGCCGTAGCTCGACACGGCCATCCAGTCCATCGGGGCGTGGAACGGGAGCGCCCTGGCGAAGTCGGCCATCACCATCACCGCGCCCTTGAGCACTCCGACGAGGATGAGGTCCTTGCCCGCGTAGTCGTGCGTCACCTGTGCGGCGAGCTCGTCCAGCTTCGCGACGATCTCCTCCTCGGTGACGAGGATCTGTGCAAGGTCGTCCTGGATCTCCGCGGCGCGCATGGATCGATTTTAGGCGACGAAGTCGGATGCTCGGTCCGGCGGGCCCGTCCACCCCCTCCCCCATGTCGGGCGTGCGCACTACCCTGGGCGGTGACACGGGCGACCGCCCCTCACGGAAGGAATCCTCATGGCTCTCGACGACATCCTGAAGCAGGTCCCGATCGACGACGTCGCCGCCAAGCTCGGCGTGTCGCACGACGAGGCCAAGGCCGCCGTCGAGCAGGGCGGCGCGGTGCTGCTCAGCGGGCTCGCGAAGAACGCCTCCACCTCGGAGGGCTCGTCCGCGATCGAGAACGCGCTGAAGCGCCACGAGGGGACGACCGGTGCGAAGAAGGTCGACGACATCGACCAGAACGACGGCGGGAAGATCGTGTCGCACATCCTCGGCGCGGACGAGAAGAAGGTCACGACGAAGCTGAACGAGTCGAAGGAGACGGCGGGCATCGACTTCGGCAAGCTGCTGCCGATCCTCGCGCCGATCGTCATGGGGCTCATCGCGAACGCGACGAAGAGCAAGGACACGACGGCCGGCGGCGGTCAGGCGCAGTCGGGTGGCGGCGGTCTCGGCGATGTGATCGGCGGACTGCTCGGCGGCGGCGACTCCAAGTCGGGCGGCGGCGTCGGCGACCTGCTCGGCGGCGTCCTCGGCGGGCTCTTCGGCAAGAAGTAGCCCGCGGCGAGACGCCTCAGCGCGCCGTGAACACGATCCGTCCGCCGATGCGCCGCGCAGAGCATCCGGGCAGATCGATAGGCCCCTGACCTGCCCAGTCCGTCGCGAGGCGCGCGACCTCGAGCGTCTGCACGCGGGTCAGGCTGGCGCCGAACTCGCTGTCGACCACGAGGCGGATGATGCGGTTGCGCAGCGCGGCGGGATTCGCCGCGAGCGCGGCGGCGCTGACCGAGATGCCGGCCTCGGCGTGTTCGACGATGTCCTCGATCGTCTCGTGGATCATCTCGTCGAAGGCCTCGGCGTCTTCGCGCAGCTGCTCGGCGGTGCGGGCCAGCGCTTCAGCGACGCCCGGTCCGAGCTCGGCTTCGAGGACGGGCAGCGCCCGATCCCGTACGCGCACGCGGGCGAAGCGCGGATCGGCGTTGTGCGGATCGTCCCACACCTCGATGCCGGATGCCGCGCAGAACGCCCTCGTCGTCTCGCGGCGCACGCCCAGCAGCGGTCTGATCCAGCGGAGTCCGTCGTCGTCGGTGCGCACCGGCGCCATGCCCTGCAGGCTCGCCGCGCCCGATCCCCTGGCCAGTCCGAGCAGCACAGACTCCGCCTGGTCGTCGAGCGTGTGCCCGAGCAGCACCGCCGCGGCGCCGGCGTCCGCCGCCCCCTCCGCGAGGACGCGATAGCGGGCGTCCCGTGCGGCGGCTTCCGGCCCGCCGCCGTGCCTCCCCGGGCCCCGCTCCGCGCCCCGGGGGGGGCCGTGCTGCCCGGGCCGGCCAGGGGGTCGGGGCCGGGCGGCCGGGCGGGCCGGGCCGCCGGGAGCCCCCGGGACCACGGCCCCCCCCGGGGTAGGCCGCCTCCGGGCGGGGGCCCCCGGACCGCCCGGGCGGTTCGCGGGGCGTCCCGGCTCGCGGGGGTG